>NZ_SUEG01000003.1 GCF_005063415.1 Mesorhizobium sp. | reverse complement strand
GCCGAGATGATGGTGCGGCGCGAGCCGATCGGCGTCGTCGGCGTCGTCACGCCGTGGAATTTTCCCGCGGCGATGCTGACCCGCAAGGCGGCTGCCGCGCTTGCCGCCGGTTGCACCATTGTCGCGCATCCTTCCTCGGAAACGCCGCTGTCCGCACTGGCGCTGGCCGAGCTCGGCGAGCGCGCCGGCGTGCCGGCAGGCGTGTTCAACGTCCTCACCGGCAAGGCTTCGACCATCGTTGGGCGGATGTGCGAAGATCCGCGCGTCCGCGCCATGAGCTTCACCGGCTCGACCGAGATCGGCAGGTTGATCGCCGCGCAGAGTGCGCCGACGATGAAGCGTCTGGTGATGGAACTCGGCGGTCATGCGCCGCTGATCGTCTTCGCCGACGCAGATCTCGACAAGGCTGTGGCCATTGCGGTCGACGCCAAATTCGCGACCTCCGGCCAGGACTGCCTCGCCGCCAACCGCATCTATGTCCAGCGTCCGCTATACGATCGGTTCTGCACTGCTTTCGCCAGACGCGTCCAGGCATTGCGGGCCGGCAATGGCTTGGCCGACGACTCCGAAATCGGACCCTTGATGCACGAACGCGCCATCAAAAAGGTCGAGGAGCAGGTCGCCGATGCGCTCGCCAAAGGCGCGCGCTGCCTGACCGGCGGCAAGCGCCATCCGGCCGGGCCGTTGTTCTACCAGCCGACCCTGCTCGCCGATATTGGAGACGACGCTTTGATCATGCGCGAGGAGACCTTCGGTCCGGTTGCCGCCGTGACGCCCTTCGACAGCGAAGACGAAGTCGTCGCCCGAGCCAATGCCACCGAATACGGCCTCGTCGCCTATGTCGTGACTGAGAATGGCGGTAGGCAATTGCGCATGGGCCGGGCGCTCGACTATGGCATGGTCGCCATCAACCGCGTCAAGATCACCGGCGCGCCGGTCCCGTTCGGCGGCGTCAAGCAGTCCGGCATTGGCCGCGAGGGCTCGCGTCATGGGCTCGAAGCCTTTACCGATCTCAAATATCTCTGCCTCGACGTAGCGTGAGCCGCGCCGACACATTTTCCTCAGGAGTAGAAAAATGCTCGACCAGTCAAACGAACTCGCCGCGTGGGATCGCGATCACTTCTTCCATCCCTCGACCCATATGGGAACGCATGCGCGTGGCGAGAGCCCGACACGTGTGATCGCCGGCGGCGAAGGCGTCACCATCTGGGACAATACCGGCAAGAAGAGCATCGATGCCTTCGCCGGGCTCTATTGCGTCAATGTCGGCTATGGCCGCCAGAAGATCGCCGACGCGATCGCCGCGCAGGCCAAGAACCTCGCCTATTACCACGCCTATGTCGGCCACGGCACCGAGGCGTCGATCACGCTCTCCAAGATGATCATCGACCGCGCGCCGCAAGGCATGTCGAGGGTCTATTTCGGGCTCTCCGGTTCCGACGCCAACGAAACCAATATCAAGCTGATCTGGTACTACAACAACGTGCTCGGCCGGCCCGAGAAGAAGAAGATCATCTCGCGCTGGCGCGGTTATCACGGCTCCGGCATAATGACCGGATCGCTGACTGGCCTCGACCTGTTCCACAACGCCTTCGACCTGCCGCGTGCGCCGGTCCTGCACACCGAGGCGCCCTACTATTTCCGCCGCGCCGACCGCTCGCTGAACGAGGAGCAGTTTTCGCAATACTGTGCCGACAAGCTCGAGGAGATGATCCTGGCCGAAGGGCCGGAAACGGTCGCAGCCTTCATCGGCGAGCCTATCCTCGGCACCGGTGGCATCGTGCCGCCGCCAGCCGGCTACTGGGAAAAGATCCAGGCGGTGCTGAAGAAGTACGACGTGCTGCTGGTCGCCGACGAGGTCGTCACCGGCTTCGGCCGATTGGGTACCATGTTCGGCTCCGACCACTACGGCATCAAGCCCGACCTGATCACCATCGCCAAGGGCCTGACCTCGGCCTATGCGCCGCTCTCCGGCGTCATCGTCTCCGACAAGGTCTGGCAGGTGCTGGTGCAGGGTTCCGACAAGCTCGGCTCGCTCGGCCATGGCTGGACCTATTCGGCGCATCCGATCTGCGTCGCCGCCGGTGTCGCCAACCTGGAACTGATCGACGAGATGGACCTGGTGCGGAACGCCGGCGAGACCGGCGCCTATTTCCGCGCCGAGCTGACGAAGGCCGTCGGCGGCCACAAAAACGTCGGCGAGGTGCGCGGCGATGGCATGCTGGCGGCAATCGAGTTCGTCGCCGACCGGGACGACCGCGTGTTCTTCGACGCCGCGCAAAAGATCGGACCGCAGATCGCGACCGCACTTGCGGCAAGCGGCGTCATCGGCCGCGCCATGCCGCAGGGCGACATTCTCGGTTTCGCGCCGCCGCTCTGCCTGACGCGGGAAGAGGCCGACATCGTCGTCTCCAAGACGGCCGACGCGGTGAAGAGCGTGTTTGCCAACATCTGAAAACCGACATGAATGCCATGACCAAGACCATCCCCGCCACCATGGCCGCCGTGCAGCTGATCGGGCACGGCGGACCGGAAAAGCTCGTCTACCGCACCGACGTCAAAGTACCCTCGCCCGCCCCGGGCGAGGTGCTGGTCAAGGTCACCGCTTGCGGTATGAACAACACCGACGTCTGGGTGCGCCAGGGCGCCTATGGCACTGAGGAAGATGCCGCGGCGGTATCGACATGGCGGCGGCAAGGCAACACACTGACCTTCCCGCGTATCCAGGGAACCGACACGGTCGGCAACATCGTTGCCATCGGCGACGGCGTGTCGCCGGCCCGCATCGGCGAGCGGGTGATGGTCGATTTCTCCATCTACAATCGCGACGACGATTCATTGGCCGACATCGACTATATGGGCCATGGCCGCGACGGCGGCTATGCCGAATACCAGACAGTGCCTGCCGAGAACGCCCATATCGTCGACACCGATCTGAGCGATGTCGAACTCGCCACGTTCTGCTGCGCCTATCTCACCGGCGAGCAGATGCTGGAACGCGCCGCATTGAAAGCCGGCGAGCGTGTGCTGGTCACCGGCGCCTCGGGCGGCGTCGGCTCCGGCATCGTGCAGCTGGCGCGGGCGCGCGGCGCCATTCCCTATGCCATTGCCGGCAAGGGCAAGGAACAGGCGGTGCGCGATATCGGCGCCGAGGCGGTGATTACCCGTGGCGTTGCCGATCTGCCGGCCGCCGTCGCCGCGGCGACCGGCGGGCAGCCGATCGACGTGGTGGCCGATCTGGTCGGCGGCGCGATCTTCAACGACCTCCTGCGCATCTTGAGGCCGGAAGGCCGCTACACCACGGCTGGTGCAATTGCCGGCCCGGTCGTGCAGCTCGATCTGCGCACCATGTATCTGAAACAGCTGCAACTGCATGGCTCGAGCCAGGGCACGCGGGCGGATTTCCGCCGCATCGTGCGCTACATCGAGGAGAAGAAGATCCGGCCGCTGGTCGGCGGCGTCTACAAGCTGTCCGATTTCCATCGCGCCCAGGCCGATTTCATCGCCAAGGACTTCGTCGGCAAGCTGGTGGTCGTTCCGGACGCGGTCGGCGTCGCTAAATAGCGCGATCAGCTTGGCGATCGGACCTGCTTGGCGGCAGCCTCGAGCGACCGTTCAAACGCGTCGATCACCTGGTCGACCTGCGGCTCGGTGATGATCAGCGGCGGGCAGAAAGCCAGCGCATCGCCCATATTGCGCGAGATGACGCCATTCTGCTGCATGAAGCCGTTGACGAGCGCGCCCAAGGCACCGACCGTGCCCCACGGCGCCTTGTTCGCCTTGTCGCCGACCAGTTCGACCGCTGCGATCAGGCCGATGCCGCGCACCTCGCCGACGAGCGGGTGCGAAGCGAGATCGCGCAGCCGCTTCTGCATGTGCGCACCAACGGTGCGCGCATTGCCGACAAGGTCGCGCTCCTCGATCAGCTTCAGGTTCTCGAGCGCAACCGCAGCCGCAACAGGATGGCCGCCGCCGGTGAAGCCGTGGCCGAACGTGCCGATACGATTGCTTTCGTTGGCGATCGGCTCGAAGACCTTCTCGTTGATCAGCAGGGCCGAGATCGGCAAATAGGAGGAAGAAATCTGCTTCGACAGCACCATGATGTCGGGCCTGATGCCGAAGGTCTGCGACCCGAACATCTCACCTGTTCTGCCAAAGCCGCAGATCACCTCGTCGGCGACGAGCAGGATGTCGTATCTCGACAGCACCACCTGTATCTTCTCCCAGTAGCCGGCCGGTGGAACGATGACGCCGCCGGCACCCATGATCGGTTCGCCGAAGAAGGCGGCGATCGTTTCCGGTCCTTCGGCGAGGATCAGCTTTTCCAGCTCGTCGGCAAGCCGCGTCGAAAACTGCTCTTCGTTTTCACCCGGCAGCGCCTCGCGCCAATGGTGCGGCGTCGAGGTATGGAGCACATTGGCGATCGGCAGATCGAACGAAATGTGGTTGTTGGGCAGTCCGGTCAGGCTCGCCGAGGCGATGGTGACGCCGTGATAACCCTTCTTGCGGCTGATGATCTTCTTGCGCGCCGGCTCGCCGAGCGCATTCGACCGGTACCAGATCATCTTCATGGCCGTATCGTTGGCCTCTGAGCCGGAATTGGTGAAATACGCCTTGCTCATCGGCACCGGCGCCATTTGCACCAGTCTCTCGGCGAGATCGATCAGCGGCGAATGCGATTTGGAGCCGAAATCATGATAGTAGGGCAGCTTCGACATTTGCCGTACTGCCGCATCGATCAGCCGCTTCTCCGAAAAACCGACCGCGACGCTCCAAAGCCCGGCCATCGCCTCGATATAACGGTTGCCGGCGAGGTCCTCGACATAGATGCCGTCGCCCTTCTCGATGACGAGCGGTCCCGACTCCTGATGCTTGCGGGCATTCGTATAGCCATGCATGTGAAAGCTTATGTCGCGGGCTTCGGGAGAATTCGGTCGTGCGTCCATGACGGCTCCTGTACTGCACGCGGAAACAGTCCTGCCGCCGGTCCGGCTCGGCAGGGTCCCCGTGCATTATGCCGTTTGATGCATCTTTCTCGAACGGTATAGTGTCAAGCGCTTTCGACAGGGCCAGCGGATGGATGGACGCATGCAGAACTTCGGCTTGACCTGACCGTGGACCATGTCGACTGCATTGTCGCCGGCGCCGGCGTTGTTGGCCTGGCGATCGCGCGAGAGATGGCGCAGCGCGGCATCGACACGCTGGTCCTGGAAGCCGAGAGCGCCATCGGCACCGGGACGAGTTCGCGCAATTCCGAGGTCATCCATGCCGGCCTCCACTATCCGGCTGGATCGCTGAAGGCCCGGTTCTGCGTGGCCGGCCGGGAAAGACTCTATCGCTATTGCGAGGAGCGTGCGATCCCGCATTCGCGCTGCGGCAAGCTCATCGTTGCCACAAATGCCGAACAGGAGCCGGTGCTCGCCTCAATCCGGGCCAATGCACGCGCTTGCGGCGCCGGCGACCTGATGCCGTTGCGCGAAGCCGAGGCGCATGCGCTGGAGCCCAGCCTTAAGTGTACGGCGGCGTTGCTGTCGCCCGCCACCGGGATCATCGACAGCCATGCCCTGATGCTTGCCTTGCTGGCTGATGCCGAGGCGCACGGGGCGGCACTCAGCCTCAACACCCGCATCGCCTCCGGCCGCATCGAAGCGGGCCGCGTCGTGCTCGAGACGGTGGACGCTGCTGGCGGCGAGCGCTTCGATATCGCCACTCCGCGCTTCGTCAATGCCGCCGGGCTTGGCGCCGCAGCACTTGCCGGTTCGCTTGAAGGGCTCGATCAGCAATTCGTGCCAAGGCTCCATTATGCCAAGGGCAATTATTTTTCGGTTGTCGGCCGGGCGCCGTTCTCGCGATTGGTCTATCCGGTGCCCGAACCCGGCGGGCTCGGTGTTCATCTGACGCTCGATCTCGACGGCGTCACCCGCTTCGGGCCGGACGTCGAATGGACCGATCAACTCGACTATCGCGTCGATCCAGCTCGTGGCGAGCGCTTCTACAGCGAGATCCGCAAATATTGGCCGGACCTGGCCGATGGCAGCCTGCAGCCCGCTTACAGCGGCATCCGGCCAAAACTGACCGGTCCCGGTGAGGCCAATGCCGACTTCGTCATCCAGGACGTGGCGGTGCACGGCGTGGACAGCCTGGTCAACCTGTTCGGCATCGAAAGCCCCGGCCTGACCTCCTGCCTGACGATTGCCGACCATGTCGCGCAGTGCCTCGCGCCGAAGTTGTAGCGCGCGGCGCCCCGCGCCACGATCCGCACAGTATCAGGGGCGCATTGCGTGAACTTTCAGACGCAAGTCGCCTATGAGGCACATCGCGCACTTGCAGCCCGCTCCGCGCTCTGATTCCCTGCATTCTGGGCTGTCCTGATTCGCACTGCCCGGTTCAGAGTTTTCGCAGTGCGCCCGGGACAAGCTTCCAGCGACCACTCGGCGTATCCAGGGAGAACGGCAATGAACACCGCGACGAGGCCGGTAATCTCGGAGATGAGGCCCAAGATCACCGTCGTCGGGGTCGGCGGCGGCGGCGGCAACGCCGTCAACAACATGATCGTCGAAGGCCTGCAGGGCGCGGAATTCATCGTCGCCAACACCGATGCCCAGGCCCTTGCCATGTCGAAGGCAACGAGGCTGATCCAGTTGGGCGCTCATATCACCGAAGGTCTCGGCGCCGGGTCCCTGCCCGAGGTCGGCCGTGCCGCGGCCGTGGAATCCATCGACGAGATCATGGATCACCTTGCTGGAACGCATATGTGCTTCGTGACCGCCGGCATGGGAGGCGGAACCGGCACCGGTGCCGCGCCTGTCATAGCGCAGGCAGCGCGGGCAGCCGGAATACTGACCGTCGCCGTCGTTACCAAGCCATTCGTCTTCGAAGGCAGGCGCCGCATGTACGCTGCCGATGAGGGCATCGAGCGTCTGCGCGAAAGCGCCGATACCGTCATCGTCATCCCCAACCAGAACCTGTTCAGGATCGCCGACGCCAGAACCACGTTCGCCGACGCCTTCGCCATGGCCGATCGGGTTCTCTATGCGGGTGTCGGCTGCATTACCGATCTGATCGTTAAGGAAGGCCTGATCAATCTCGACTTCGCCGATGTAAAGTCGGTGATGCGCGACATGGGCCGCGCCATGATGGGTACAGGCGAGGCTGCCGGAGAAGGCCGCGCCAAGAAGGCGGCGGAAGCGGCAATCGCCAACCCGCTGCTCGACGAAGCTTCGATGATGGGCGCCAAGGGTGTCCTTGTCTCGATATCGGGCGGCATGGACATGACGCTGTTCGAGGTCGACGAAGCCGCTACCCGCATCCGCGAGGAGGTCGACAACGATGCCGACATCATCGTCGGCGCCATCTTCGACAAGGCACTCGCCGGAAAATTCAGGGTGTCGGTCGTGGCGACCGGCCTGCGGCGTGGCCTGGAGATTCCGCTGCTGGCCGAACCGGAAGTTCGCATGAACTGAACGCGTATCGCGTGCGGTTCGCTTAGCTGATTGCCAGCCTCGCGTCACCAGGGCCGCGCGCCGTCGATGACCTCCATGGCGCGTGCAGCAAAACGGCCGGCCAGCGGTGCCACATCCGCCGCATCGGCCGCAACCGCGCTGCCGGCAAGCACGCGGTCGGCGATGCCGACGAAGATCACCGCAAAGCGGAACATGGCAAACACCAGATGGAACCGCTGCAGCGGCGCCGTCGGCACGGCGTGGGCGAAGTAATGATCGAGGAATTCGCGTTGTGTCGGAATCCCGAGCGCTGCCTGATCGAGGCCGAGGATGCCGCCATATTCGTCTGATGACGAGTGCCAGGGCATCGAGCAGAAGCCGAGATCGGCAAGCGGATGGCCGAGCGTCGACAATTCCCAGTCGAGTATGCGCATCACTTCGGGCCGCTCGGAATGAAAGATGAGATTGCCGAGACGGAAATCGCCATGCGCGATCGAGACGCGGCCGTCGTCTGGCGGAAGATTTCGCGGCAGCCATTCGGCGACGGCTTCGAGCGCGGCGATGCGATCGCTCGGCGATTCCCGCAACTGTCTGGTCCAGCGCGCAATCTGTCGTTCGAAATAGTTCCCGGGACGGCCGTAGTCGCCGAGCCCGATCTCTTCCGGCCGGACGGCGTGCAGCTTCGCCAGCGCCTCGGCCATGCCAAAATAGACGCCGCGCCGCTCGTCCCGCGCCAGTCCCAGCAACGCGCCATCGTGGAACACCCGGCCGTCGAGCCGCTGCATCAGATAGAACGGCGTGCCGAGCGGCTCGTCGCCGTCGTGAAAGAGCAGCGGCCGCGGCACCGGCACCTTTGTCGACGCTAGCGCCTCGATCACACTGTATTCGCGCTCGACGGCATGAGCGCCGCGCAGGATCGGTCCCGGGGGTTTCTTGCGCAGCACCATGCGGCGGCTGCAATAGTCGACGAAATAGGTCGGATTGGATTGGCCGCCGACGATCCGCTCAAGCGACATCTG
The DNA here is from genome assembly GCF_005063415.1 of Mesorhizobium sp. Taxonomy (GTDB): domain Bacteria; phylum Pseudomonadota; class Alphaproteobacteria; order Rhizobiales; family Rhizobiaceae; genus Mesorhizobium. The sequence goes on along the minus strand of NZ_SUEG01000003.1, from coordinate 109,235 downwards.
GCCATCGCCAAAACGCGCTCTCAGAAAATCCTCCAGGCGTGCTGGATCGAAATCCATCCTCATTGCCGGCTCAGCGGTTCCCGCCGCGACGTGTTTCGTCTTGCATGCCGGTTTCGACATGCCAGTGCCAGAAGCCTGTACCTTCCTCGTTGAGGAAGCGATTGAGCACCATCTTGTGAACCTCGTCGGCGCCGTCGACCAGGCGAGCCTGGCGGGCATAGCGGTAGATCCATTCGAGCACAGTGTCTTTCGAATAGCCGCGGGCGCCGTTGATCTGGATCGCCACGTCGGCGGCGTCATGCAGCACATTGGCGACCTGGATCTTGGCCATGGAAACCTCCTTGCGGGCAAAGCCACCGCGATCGAGCTCCCAGGCCGCCTTCATCACCAGCAGCCGCCCGATCTCGATGCGCATGGCAAGGTCGCCGAGCATCAGCTGGATACTCTCGCGGTCGGCCAAAACCTGCCCGAAACCGCTACGCTCGGCGGCATAGGCGCGTGCGATTTCAATGCAGCGCTTGGCAAGGCCAAGCCAGCGCATGCAATGGGTGAGCCGCGCCGGACCGAGCCGGACCTGGGTAACCATGAGGCCGCTGCCTTCGCCGGCAAGCACATCCTCGACCGGGACTTCAAGCCCGTCGAATTCCAGCTCGCAATGGCCGCCATGTTCTTCCGGTCCCATGATCTCGATGCGCCGCAGGATCCGCCAGCCCGGCTGGTCCTTGTGGAACAGCAAGGCCGAAAGGCCGTGACGCGGATCGTCCGAAGTGCGCGCTATGAGAATGAAGTGGCTCGCCTCTTGCGCGCCGGTGATGAACCATTTGCGGCCTTTGACGACATACCTGTCACCGCGCCGTTCGGCTCTGGTCAGGATCATCGACGGGTCGGAGCCGCCCCCCGGATGCGGTTCCGTCATTGCAAAAGCCGAGCGCACCTTTCCCTCGACGATCGGCTTCAGCCATCTTTGCTTCTGCTCCGGCGTCCCCAGTCGTTCCAGCACCATCATGTTGCCGTCGTCGGGGGCTGCGGAATTGAATACGACCGGACCGAAGATCGAACGGTTCATCTCTTCATAGCAGACGGCCATATCCACCTTCGAGAGGCCGGCCCCGCCGGTCTCGGGTTTCAGCTGCAGGCACCACAGGCCGGCTGCTTTCGCCTTGCCCCGCAACGTTTCGAGCAGCGGCAGCGCGATATTGCCATGGCCATCATAACAAGCCTTGTCTGCCTCGAGCGGCAGGATCTCGCGCTCGACAAATTCGGCGATCCGGCTGCGGAAGGCCTCGGTGCGGACGGAAATGTCGAAGTTCATGGCGCTCACAAGGATGAAACGAGATGCCGCCATCGGCTCCGATGGTCGCGCCGGTAGTGTAACTGCCGTCGTTGACTGGGAGCAACAGCAGTGCGCCGGCCGTTCCTGCGCACGTCAAAGCGCCGGTTCGATATGGATCGATGCCGGCGTGCTGCCGGTGCCGGTCGAATTCCAGGATCAAAGAGTACTCAGGTTTCGTATGGCTGACGTCCGCGACAATGCTCAGATCAATTCGATGACAGCGCAGCCATAGCCGTCCAGCGTCAACACTCCGGAGACAGGCACTTCGCTATCGAGCAGGTTGCTGCCGGAGGGAACGCCGGTTACCGTAACGGGCGTGTCTTTGATGTTTTGCACGAACAGCAGCTGGCGTTCGTCATTCTCGCGCATCGTGACCTCGACGCCGTCCGGCAGATCCGGAACTAGAGGCTCCACATTCGCATCCACGAAAGTGCGCGTAGCGAGTTGAGCTGTCAGCTCCGGGGTTAGATAGGTGCCGACATAGAGCACACGGCCCTTGCCGACGGCGCGGGAGGTAATTGCAGGCGTTCCCGCCGCGTAGCGGTTCGACCAAACCCCTACAATTTCGACTTCCGGTTCGACTGCGAGGTTCTCATAGAAATAACCGGCATCGAACTCGTGGTTTCCGACAATGAAACGACGGATACGGCGGCTGGATTCGGCCGGTCTGTCGGGAGGAATGACGAGCCCGCCGGAGCGCGACATGGTATTGAACAAGCCATTGGCCCCAGGTGCCGCCAACCGCCCGAAATCCTCGACGCGAACGCCGGTCAGCTTCGACAGCGACCGGCCCGGCGCTGTCTCGCGGATGACGTGGTTGTTTTCGTCGCGGGTTCCCGTGCGCGCGCCGATGATGACGGTACCGCCATTTTCGGCAAAGACTTGCAGCCGCTCGGTCCAGCTGTCCTTCCAGATCACCCAATGCGGCACGTAGAACACCTTGAGCTTCGACAGATCATCTTCCGGGTGGATGAAGCCGCAGGCGATGCCGCTGTCATAGCAATACTGGTGCAGCAAGGTTGCATCATCCTGCGGACTTGGCAGGCCGATGGGGAAGGTCTTGTGGGCTTCCTGATTGTCGAAGTCCGAGCCGGCGATGCCGACATCCATCCGCACATAGGTGCCTAGGATCTTGTCTTTAAGCGCCGTCATCTCGGTGGCGAACTGCCTCGCTTCGTCATAGCGGCGGCGAGCGACATCATCGTGATCGATGATGCCCATCCAGTATATCTCGGCGCCGAAATGCGCGGGACGCCAGCGGAAGAACATGATGCCATCGGCGCCACGCGCAACCGACGACATCGCCATGCGCCGCATTTCGCCCGGCTCCGGCGTCAGCGTGCAGAAGCCCGGCTGGGCGCCAAAGCCCGACTGTTGTTCCGGCACTATGTAGTTGCCGGAAAATCCCCTGCAGATGTCGAGATGCAGCGCCTGGATCTTGGCGTGGTTGCCTAGGCGAAAGAACTCGTCATAGAGGAACGGATAGATGTCGTAGCCGACGAAGTCGAGATCGGTGGAGAACTGGCCGCGAAAGTCGATGTCGCGCAATCCGCCAAGATTGTGGAAGATGAACCAACCGGCATTCGCTTCTCTCAGGATCTCGACCTGGTCGCGCTGGAACCGTGCTGTCGAAAAGGCGAGAAAACGGTGGTAGTCCTGGAGGTGACCGGGACCGGGAAAGGACGGTGAGAATTCCAGCGGGAAGACAATTTCGCTGAAATCGCCGTAAGCCGTCGCCCAGAAGTCGCCACCCCAGGCGAAATTCAGCCTATCTATCGTCTGGTAGGCTTCCTGGAGATAAGCCTGGAATTCCTTCAATGCCGACGGCGAATAGGATTCCGGCATGCTGGTGTTGAGTTCGTTGTCGGTCTGCCAGCCTATGACATTTGCGTTGTCGCGGTAGTGGTCGGCCATCGCCTTGGTGATCTTGCGGCTATAGTCGCGAAACACCGGGCTGCTGGTGTCGGCATACTGGCGTGAGCCGTGGCTCATCGACCGGCCATTTCCATCACGCCGCAGGATTTCCGGATGTTTTGCCGTCAGCCAGCGCGGCGGAGTGGCGGTCGGCGTGCACAAGATCGTGCTGACGCCGTGACGCGCCAGCCCCTCGATTGCCCGGTCGAACAGGCTGAAATCGAAGATGCCTTCACGCGGTTCGAAAATGTGCCAGGCGAATTCGCCGAGGCGGGCGACGTTGAAGCCGGCCTCGGCCATGCGCCGGGCGTCGTTGTCCCAGTAACTCTCGTCCACATGTTCGGGGTAGTGCGGCGCGCCGACCAGAAAGCGATCGGTCTGGATCGTGCGCCAGACCGACAGGGTGCGGCCTTTTGAAGTCTTGTTCACGAAGGATACTCCTGCAGATCAGTCGGTGATGGTGGATTTGCGGGCACTGATCGTCCGCTCATCGACAGAGGAAAAGAGATAGACGTCACGCGGCTCAACCTTGAAGCCGACGGTCGCATCGGCAGCGACGGCACTCGCATGGCCGATCTGGACGGTGACGTTGCCGCTGCCGCTTTCGGAACTGACGCATTGCAGCGGGCCGGCGTCGGCATAGAGGATGGTCTCGCGGCCGAGACGCTCGACCAGCCGTACCCGTCCGGCAAAACTCGCCGTCTCTTCCGCGGCCAAGCTGATGCTCTCCGGCCGGATCCCCATCGTCACCCTATCCCCGACCTGTACGGATGCAGCTTCCGTCAATTCGACAGTCAAGGGAGAAAGACCGGCGGCCGACAGCGTGGCGGCGCCGCCGGAGACAGCGGCGACCGTCACTTCGAAAAAATTCATCCGGGGTGCGCCGAGGAAGCCGGCGACGAAGAGATTGGCCGGATTACGATAGAGTTCGAGCGGAGCGCCCACCTGCTCGACCGAGCCGCGATTGAGCACGACGATACGGCTTGCCATTGTCATCGCCTCGGTCTGGTCGTGCGTGACATAGACCATGGTGGCGCCGAGCCTGGCATGCAGATCGGAAAGCTCGACGCGCATCTGCGTGCGCAGAGCTGCGTCGAGGTTGGACAATGGTTCGTCGAACAGGAACACGTCGGGCGAGCGGGTTATCGCACGGCCGATGGCCACACGCTGACGCTGGCCGCCTGAAAGCTGTTTCGGCCGCTTGTCGAGCTGGTCGGCAATGCGAAGGATCTTGGCGGCTCGCAGCACGGCGGCGTCGATCTCGGCCTTGGGGCGATGCGCCATGCGCAGGCCGAAACCCATGTTCTCGGCGACCGTCATATGCGGGTAAAGCGCATAAGACTGAAAAACCATCGCAATGCCGCGCTCACCCGGCTCGGTGGTGGTGACATCACGGCCGTTGATGAGAATCTTACCAGTCGAGACGGTTTCAAGCCCGGCGATGATCTTCAACAGCGTTGACTTGCCACAGCCGGACGGCCCGACGGTGACAATGAACTCGCCCTGTTCGACGCTGAGATCGATGCCGCGCAGCGCGTGGTAGCTGCCATAATTCTTTTGTATCTGCCGGAGTTCAAGACTGGTCATGGAGCCCTGCTTGCGAAATCAGTTTCGGATCGGGTGGGCGACGCCTTGAAGCCATGGTCGTTCATCCCTTGACCGCTCCCATGGTGAGGCCGGTGATGAAGTGCTTCTGCATTAGGAAGAACATGGCAACCGGCGGCAAAGCCACGACGGTGGTGCCAGCCGAGATCAGGTTCCAGGCCGAGACCCATTCGCCGCGCAGATTGGCGAGGCCGGCGGTGACCGGTTTGACGGTATCGCTGATGGTGAGCACGACCGCCCAGAAATAATCGTTCCAGATAAAGGTGAAGAGCAGGATGGCCAGCGCCGCGAGAGCCGGCCGCACCAATGGGACCACGACATGTACCAATGTCTGAAACGGCGTCGCGCCCTCGGCCCTGGCGGCCTGAAACAGTTCTCCCGGCAAGGCGGCGATGAAGTTGCGCATGAACAGTGTCGCAAACCCGGTCTGGAAGGCGATGTGGAAGATGATCAGGGCCGCCATCGTGTCGTAGAGGTTGAGCCGCACCATGAGATCGCGCACCGGGATCATCATGATCTGGTGCGGCAGGAAGTTTCCGCCGACGAACAGGGCGAAGACGAGCATGTTGCCGCGAAACCGATAACGGGCGAGCACGAACCCGGCGAGCGTGCTCAAGATGAGAACGCCCATCACCGAGGGGATGGTGATGGTCAGGCTGTTGAGGAAGTAGCGGGCCATTGGCGTCTGGGTGAAGACCGCCGTGTAGTTGTCGACCAGGCCGAATTGCGTCGGCCAGCCCCACAGATTGCCGCCCATGACATCCTGCGTAGAGCGGAACGAGGTGAGAATGATGGCAAAGAGCGGTGCCAGCCAGACAATCAGGATGCCGGTCACCAGCACGACATAGAGGCGACGCCGCCAAATAGCAGTTTCGGGAAACGGGCGAGGAAACATCAGCCGCCCCTTTCATCGGCGCGGATCATCCGCGTCAGGTACCAGGCGATGAAGACCGCCATGATCACGAACAGCACCGAAGCAATGGCCGCGCCATAGCCGAAGCGGTAGGAAAAGATGGACTGCTCGAACATCTGATAGGCAAGCACCTCGGACGAACCGAAGGGGCCGCCGCTGGTCATCACCGAGACCATGTCGAAGGAACGCAGCGCGCCGACGACGGTGACGGCGATGGCGATAAAGGTGACCTGCGTCAGCTGCGGCAACACGATGTGGCGCAGCATGTTCCAGCCCCTGGCGCCGTCGACCCGCCCGGCGCCGATCAGGTCCTCGCTGAGATTGTTGAGGCCGGCGAGATAGAGCACCATGCAGAAAGCGATCTGCGGCCACAACGCTGCGATCACGACGGCGAAGGTGACGAAGTTTTCATCCGACAGCACTGCCGGGGCCGTCGCGCCGAAGGTGCGAAAGATCAAGGCGAGAAGCCCGAATTCCGGGGTATAGACCCAGGTGAAGACCACGCCGACGGCAACCGAAGCCAGCACCAGCGGAATGAAGAACAGCGATTTGAGGAGGCGCATACCTCGGATTTTCTGGTTGACGAGCAGCGCGATGGCGAGGCCGAGCGGCGGCGCCAGCATGAACATCACCAACCAGATCAGATTGTTCTTCAGCGAAACATAGAACTGCGGGTCGGCGAACAGTTCGCGGTAGTTGCCGAGGCCGATCCAGACCATCGGGCTGAAGCCGTCCCATTCGTGCAGGCTAATCCATAGGCTCTCGACCGCAGATGCCAGAATGACGACGGAAAACAGCACAGCGGCGGGCAGAATCAGAAGTGTCGGCGTCAGCCACCAGCGATGGCGGCGCCAAAGCTTCGTCATTTTGGGAGACCTCATTCACGGAAAGCATTGGGGAGCAGAACTCCGCTCCCCTCCGCTGGGAGGCGCTAGATCTTGAAGATCCGGCGACGAGTTCCCTCGAGACGCTGAAGGATGGCATCCCGGCGCTCCGGCTTGGCCATGAATTCCTGGAAGCCGACCAGGCCGGCCTGGGCCATGTCGGGATCGGTATCGCGGTCGTAATATTGCGACGTGCCGGCCACCGTCTTCAGGCTTTCCACAGCCGCGTTGACCAGCGGGTCCTTGCTGGCCGGAAGGTCGTTGCGCGGCGGAACATTGCCGCCAGGTTCCAGATAGGGGCCGAAATTTTCCGGCTGGTAGAAGAAGGCGAGGAACTCGCGGGCACCCGCCTTGTTCTTGGCGTTGGCCGGGATGTGGACCGAATTGACCGAGAATTCTTCGTAGCGGTCGAGGGCGCCGTCAATCTTCGGGAAAGGGGCGAATGTCAGCTGCTCGAGATCCTGCTCAGGGAAAGTAGCTTTCACGAAGGCGCCGAGGTTCATCATGCCGGCCTTCTTCTGGGCGAGGAAGGCGCCGGCCTCCTGCCAGCCGAACGACGTCTGATCCGGCGTGAAGAAACCCTGCTTGATCAGCTCCTCCCAGTGGTCGAAAACAGGCTTCAGCACCGGGTCGGTATAGGCCATCTTGCCGTTCATCAAGGCAAAGTGCTTGTCGAGACCATTGATCCGCAGGTTCATCTGGTCGAACCATCCGGCCGCCGGCCAGAGTTCCTTGGTGCCCATGCTGACCGGGATAAGGCCAGCAGCCTTGGATTTCTGGCCGTAAGCCAGGAATTCGTCCCAGGTCGCCGGTACCGTCAATCCGTGCTCGGCAAAGACGTCCTTGCGATAGAACATGCCCCACATCGTGCCGCCGGTCGGCAGGCCATACTGCTTGCCGTCGACAGTGACGGCACCGGTCGTGGCACCCAGCACGTCCTTGTACTTTTCCTTCTCGAACAGATCCGAAATGTCGTCGAACAGGCCGCGGGTGACGAAGGCGCGCATGCGGTTTCCGGAGAACCAGAAGCAGACATCCGGCGCGCCGGCGACAAGGTAGTTGCGGATCGCGGTCTTGTGGGCCTCGTGATCCATATTGTTGATCACAACCTTGGTGCCGGACTGCTTCTCGAAGTCGGCCGCGATGCGCCGCAAAATCCGCAGGGCATCGGCATTGTTTTCGTCTGAAATGATGGTGACTTCGCTCGACTGGCTGAGTGCCGGCATCGGGAAGCCCGCGAGGGCTCCAGCGGAAATGCCCCCAGCTCCCTTCAGGAAATTGCGCCGCGTCGACGGCTTTTCAATCCACTTGAACGTCATTGCTACTCCTCCCGTGTTGTCAATTATCTGCCCGGCATCCCGGCAGCCGCGGTCGTTCTCCTCAACGGCGCTTTGCGAACCCGACGACGCATCTCCGGGGCAAGACAACATGCTTGCCCGCTCCGTCAGAGCGCGATGACCTTGGCGGGGTATGAACCGGATTAATTTCGCTGACCCCCGGTTCGGGTGTTGAACAGTCGGGCAAACTTATGCATATGTGTTCTCGAGAGGCAATAATTAATTTACAAAATTAAGAAAGCGGATCCGTGAAGCTCAAAGGTGACCCGAGCACGACCCGGGCGATGAACCGCAGACTGATCCTCAATCTCTTGCGGCAAGAGGGGGCGCGCAGCCGGGCCGACATAGCGTCCGTTACCGGGCTCAGTCCGGCGGCCGTCACCTTCGTCGTGGCGGACCTCATCGAGGAAGGCCTGCTGATCGAAGGCAAGACAGTCGTAGGCTCGGCCGGGCGCCGCCCTATCCCGGTGGATATCAACTATGCCAACGGCCTCGCCATAGGCTTCAAGCTGATGGTCGGGTCGGTCGAATGCGTGGTCACCGATCTTGCGACTAATCCGCTGGGCTCCATGCACGTCAAGCTCTCGGACAGCGATCCCGACCATATCATAGCGACCTTGGCCAAGGCGGTGCCGGAGCTGATTTCGATTGTCGATCGGCCAGGCGCCAAGCTTGCTGGGATCGGCGTTTCAATGCCTGGCGTGATAGACAACCAGAAGGCCGTGTGTATCCGCAGCAATCGCTATAACTGGGACAACGTTCCCCTTGGCCCGATGCTGGCCGAACTGGTAGACGTCCCCGTGTGGCTTGAGGACGACACCAATGCCTATGCCATTGCCCAGCAACTCTTCGGCCTTGGACGCCAGCACCGCAATATGGCTGTGCTGGCGATCGGCGTCGGAATCGGCTGCGCGCTCGTCTTCGATGGCAAACTCTATCGCGGCGCGAACGGTGCCGCCGGCAAGTTCGGCCACAGCTCTTATGAGGAGAACGGCCGCCTTTGCGAGTGCGGAAAACGCGGCTGCTTGATGGCCTATTATGCCGAGCCGGCGATCCTGCGCACCTGGCGCGAAGGCACCGGGCACGACGAAGCGGATAGCAAAGTCAGCCTTATGGCAGCCTTGGCAGACCGCGAACCGCGAGCCGACGCCATTCTCGAAGAGGCCGGACATGGCATCGGCCGGCATCTCGCCAATCTTGTCAACATCACCGACCCGGAGGTCATTGTCGTCGGCGGTGAAGCCGTGTCGTTTGGCGATGCTCTGTTTGGCCCAATGCGGCTGACCCTTGGGAAAAATACCTTTCGCGCGGCACCACCAATGCTGCTGGACTGGGAGGACAATTCCTGGGCAAGGGGAGCGGCTGCTCTCGTAACGCAGAAGCTCTTTGATTTCGAAACATCTGCCGGCAACGCCGCTCCGCTTTCAAAGCCGGCCCTATGGTCCGCATAGGCGAGTGAAATAGACAGCCCAGCGCCTCAGGCCGCCCGAACGCTGCGCGCTCCACGCGCCCAGGCCGGCAGCCAATCGCCATGCGCAACCAGCAAATCATCGACCAGCGACCATACTTGGTCGAGGTCGAGCTCGGCCGCCGTGTGCGGGTCCATCATCGCCGCGTGATAGATGTGCTCGCGGTTCTCGGTCATCAGCGCCTGGACCGTCAGCTCCTGGACGTTGATATTGGTGCGGATCAGCGCGGTGAGTTGCACCGGCAGGTCGCCGATGAACGTGGGTTGAACGCCGGAGGCGTCGACGAGGCATGGCACCTCGGCCGCGCAATTGTAAGGCAATGACGTGATGCAGCCGTTGTTGCGGACATTGCCGTAGATCACCGACGGCTCGCCGGTCCAGACCGAGTTCATAATCGAGGACGCATATTCCTTCGACTGCTCCACTTCGATCTTGTCAGCCGAGCGATAGGCTTCCGCTTGCCCCTTCCAGCGTTCGATCTGCTCGATGCAGCGCTTCGGGTATTCGTCGAGCGGGATACCGAATTTCTCGATCAGATCCTCGCTACCGTCCTTGATGAAATAGGGCGTGTATTCCGCGAAATGTTCGGAGCTCTCGGTGACGAAATAACCGAGGCGCTTCAGCATCTCGTAGCGCACTCTGTTCGGGCAGCGTGGATTCCATCCCGGCTTGGGCACCCGCCCTTCGCTGTAGGCGCGCAGCAGATCCGGATAGAGGTTGCGGTAGGAGCCGTCCGGCTGGCGATGCTCGAACTTCAGGTAGAAGGCCATGTGATTGATGCCGGCCGAGCGGTAGCGAATCTCCTCGTAGGGAATGTCGAGATCATGCGCCAGTTCCATCGCCGTGCCTTGCACCGAATGGCAGAGCCCGACCTGCTTGATGTCGGGGTACTTCTCTGCGATCGCCCAGGTGTTGATCGCCATCGGGTTGACATATTGCAGCATGATCGCCTGCGGGCAGACCGCGAGCATGTCCTCGCAGATCTTCCAGAGATGCGGCACGGTTCTCAAGCCTCGCATGATGCCGCCGACACCGAGCGTATCGGCGATGGTCTGGCGCAGCCCGTATTTCTTCGGAACTTCGAAATCAGTGATCGTGCAGGGCTCGTAGCCGCCGATCTGGAAGGCGACGACGACGAAATCGGCGCCCGCCAGCGCCTTGCGCTGGTCCGAGTAGGTTTCGGCTTTGGCCTTTACGCCAAGCGTCGAGATCAGCTTGCCGACGACGATTGCGCTTTCCTCGAGCCGTTGCGGATTGATGTCCATCAGCGCGATCGTCGCGCCGGATAAAGCCGGACGCTGCAATATGTCGCCGACGATGTTCCTCATGAACACCGTCGAGCCAGCTCCGATGAAAGCGACCTTGGGATTTCTTGCCACAACGACCTCCGGCATAAGCAATCAGGCTACCTCGAAAGCGGCTTTGACCAGCCGTTCGGTGTAAGCGGTTTTGGGATGGGACAGGACTTCGTCGACCGGCCCCTCTTCGACGATCCGGCCGTGCTGCATGACGATGACGCGATGGCACAGCGCCCGCACGACCTTGAGGTCGTGCGAGATGAAGATGTAGCTCAGGCCCCGTTCGCGCTGCAGCTTGCGCAGCAGTTCGATGATCTGCGCCTGGACCGAGAGATCCAGCGCCGATGTCGGCTCGTCGAGCACGATGAATTCGGGTTCGAGCGCGACGGCGCGGGCAATCGCAATACGCTGGCGCTGGCCGCCGGAAAACTCGTGCGGGAAGCGCGACAGGATATCGCCGGGCATGCCGGCGCTGATCAGCGCCTCGCGCACCCGCTCGATCCGATCGTTCCTGGTGGCGCCCATGCGGTTGACGACCAGCCCTTCCTCGATGATCTGGCCGATCGTCATGCGCGGGTTGAGCGACGAGAACGGATCCTGGAAGACGACCTGCATGCGCGACCGCAACGGCCGCATCTGCGCGCGCGAACAGCCATGGATCGGCTGGCCATCGAAATAGATCTCGCCGCTGTCCGTGGTGTTGAGCCTGAGCAACGCCTCGCCGAACGTGGTCTTGCCCGATCCGGATTCGCCGACGAGACCCAGCGTCTCGTGCCGCCGAAGGGTCAGGCTGAGGCTGTCGACGGCGACGAGCTCACGCAGGTCCGGCCTCATGAACGTGCCATGCCGCAGCATGAAGGAGACGCGCACATCCTTGGCTTCAAGAATGACGTCGGCGCCTTCCGGCAACGGATTGGCCTGGCCGCGCGGCTCGGAGGCAAGCAGGTGGCAGGTGTAGGGATGTTGCGGATTGGCGAACAGCGTCTCCGTCACATTGTGCTCGCGCATCTCCCCACGCTGCATGACGTAGACATAGTCGGAGAACTGCCGCACCACGGTCAGGTCGTGCGTGATCAGGATCACCGCCATGCGCAGTTTCTTCTGCAGGTTTCGGATGAGATTGAGGATCTGCGCCTGAACCGTGACGTCGAGCGCCGTCGTCGGCTCGTCGGCGATCAGCACATCGGGATCGTTGGCCAGCGCCATGGCGATCATCACACGCTGGCGTTGGCCTCCGGAAAGCTGGTGCGGGTATTGTTTCAGCCGCGCCTGGGGTTCAGGAATCTGCACCTGCTGCAGCAGCTCAAGCGCTCTTGCTTCGGCCTGCCTGCGGCCCATCTTTCGATGCACCCGTATCGCCTCGACGATCTGGCTGCCGATCGTGTAGATCGGGTTGAGCGAACTCATCGGCTCCTGAAAGATCATCGAGATGCGGTCGCCGCGCAGTTTGCGCCGCGCACGCTCGGAAAATTTCAGGATGTTCGCGCCGTTGTATTCGACGGTCGATTTCGGCGACACGACCGCGCGCTTCGACAACAGTCCCATGACGGTGCGCGCCGTCACCGACTTGCCCGATCCGGACTCGCCGACGATGGCGATCGTCTCGCCGCGATAGAGCTGGAACGAGATGTCCTTGACCGCTTCGACCATGCCGTGCTCGACCTTGAAATCGACGGCGATGTTGCGGGCATCGATGACCGGGTTTTCCGAACGGCCGTCATGGTCGAGCCGGACAGGCGGTGCGAGGGATTTGACGAGTGCGTGTTGCATCATGTCACGTCAATAAGGATCGACTGCATCGCGCAGTCCGTCGCCAAGCGCGTTGAACGCGAAGACGGTGACAAGCACGAAGCCGACCGGCGAGAGGATCCAGGGATAGGTGCCGATGACCGAATAGGTGGCGGTGTCTTGCAGCATCAGCCCCCAGGAGATCAGCGGCGGCTTCACCGCGAAGCCGAGAAAACCGAGGAAGGATTCGAGCAGGACGACACTGGGGATCGCCAATGTGACGGCAACGATCACGTGGCTCATCACGTTTGGGAAAATGTGCTGCATGATGATGCGGCCATCCGTGGCGCCGACCGCCATCGCCGCACGGACGTAGTCGATTCGCGCCAGCGCCAGGGTCTTGCCGCGCACCTCGCGCGACATCTGCGCCCAGCCAAGCGCCGACATGACGACGATCACGAAGGCCAGGAAGACATTGGTCGGCGCCGTCACCGGAACCAGCGACGTCAGCGCCAGATAAAGCGGCAATTGCGGAAATGCGAGCACCAGTTCGACGAAGCGCTGGACCCAGACATCGAACGTGCCGCCGAAATAGCCCGACACCATGCCAACGGTCGTGCCGATCACGGTGACGATGAAGACCACGGTCAATGCGATCATCAACGAGATGCGCGAACCATAAATCGCACGAGCCAGCACGTCGCGACCGAACTTGTCGGTGCCCAGGAAGTGCACCGGCTGGCCGTCGGTCGAGCCGAAGAAGTGCCGGTTCGCGGGAAGCAGGCCGAGCAGTCTGTACTCCGCTCCCTTGACGAAGAAGCCGAGCAGCCGCGGATGGTCATAGTCCGGCCCGACGACGGGTTGGAAGGTGACCGGGTCAAGGTCTTCCGAATCCGCCAGGGCATAGACGCGTGGCTGGAAAACGAAGTTACCGTCCTTGTCATGGAAGCTCATCATCTGCGGCGGGGCGAAGCCGACATCGGTCACCTTGGGATCCATCGGTGCGAAGAAGTCGGCAAACACCGCCAGCAGCACCAGAAACGCGACCAGGATGAGCCCGGCCATGCCGGTCCAGGACCGTTTCAGGCGGCGCCAGACCAGCGCGATGTAGCTCTCATTGCCGCGCGGCTTGATCTTGGCCGATTCCTCGGCAAGTGGCGGCAGCGAGGGCTCGAAAGCAAGCATCTCAGGACCCTGCATATTGGCGCACACGCGGGTCGAGCATGACGAGCAGCATGTCGGCGATGATGTTGCCGACGATCAGCGTCGCCGACAGCACCATCATGAAGGTCGCCGTTACATAGACGTCGCCGACCGCCATCGAGCCAACGATCGCCGGGCCAACGGTCGGCAGGGCAAAGATGATCGCAGTCTCGATCTCGCCGGTCAGCATATAGGGCAGCACCACGCCCTGATACATGACCAGCGGATGCAGCGCATTGGGCACGGCATGACGCATCACGACCGCACCGCCGCTGAGACCCTTGGCGCGAGCGGTTTCGACATATTGCGCGTTCAGCGTGTCGAGCAGATTGCCGCGCATCACCCGCATGTTGTAGGCGAGCCCGCCGAAGGTGGCGATGGCGACAACCGGCCAGACATGCCGGACGAGATCGACGAACTTCGCCCAAGACCACGGCGCCCCGCCAAATTGCGGCGAAAAGAAGCTGCCGATCTCGGAGACGTTGAACTGGAAGACCAGCAGGTAGACGATGATCAGCGCCATCAGGAAGCGCGGCACCGTCATGCCGAGGAAGGAAATCGCTGACAGCGTACTGTCGATCCAGCTGTACTGCCTGGTCGCCGCCCAGATGCCGAAGCCGATGCCCAGCACCGAAGCCAACAGGTGGCAGACAAGCGCAAGCAGCAGCGTGCGCGGCAGCCGCTCGCCCACCACGTCGGCGACGGGCTTGTTGTAATACAGGCTGTAGCCGAAGTCGCCGCGGGTGATGATGCCGGCGATCCAGTTCAGGTATTGGAGCGGAACCGGCTTATCGAGGCCATGCTCCACGCTATAAGCCTTCGCCTGGGCATCGGCCTCGGCAAAGGAGGCTCCACCCTGGTTGATGAGCTGCAAGCGGATGTAGTCGGCATAGTTGCCCGGCGGTGCTTGGATGATCGCGAAGGTAACCACGCTCAAAATGGCGAGAACCGGTAATGCGGATGCTATGCGCATAAGCAGAAATCGCAGCATCGGCCGTTTCTCTCCTCGCTCGGTTTCAGTTATCCCTCGCCGCTGGCTTTGTCCCGGCCGCGCCAGCAGCGCGGCCGGGAAATTTCAAGTCAGGGGAGGAAACTCAGTTCGTCGGACCCTTGTCGCCGGGCTTTCCGGGAAGCTGTTCGGGGAACAGTTCATATTTCTGCTGTTTGTCGACAGCGACCCAGACCCTTTCGCGAATGATCGAATCTTCGGCCCAGTTGAACATGAAGATCGGCGTTCCCTGCGGGATATTGGAGAAGCGGTTGTTGATGATCAGCGCGCCGGGATATTCGGTCAGCCCGACGGAATAGACGTGTTGCGTCGAGATCTTCTGGAACTGCTTCATCAGGCTGGCGCGCTCGTCGTTGTCCTGCGCCGAGACGAACTTGTTGACGATGTCGACGAGGTCCTTCTCGAACGGCATCAGATCGACCTGGCCGTTTTCCGGAGCGCGATGGTTCCAGCTTGTGCGTGGGCCGATCGGCGCCAGTTGCTCGGTGTTCTGTACGACCGAGGTGAGCTCCTCATCATTGCGCCTGACCATCCAATCGAAACGGCCGGAATACATGGACGCGTCGCGCTGGACGCCGTTCAACCCGTTCAGGACAACGCGAAGACCTAGCCTCTCCATCTGGCCGACGACGCCCTCCGCGAGGCTCTTGTCGGTGGTGTAGTCGTTGTTGACGAGCATCACGATCTCGACATTCTTGCCGCCGGCGCTGCCGGCAGGAAAATTGACGAAGCCGTCACCGTCGGTGTCCTTCAGGCCTGCCTTGGCGAGTTCCGCCTTGGCACCTTCGAGATCGAAGGGGTAGTAGACCGTCGACTTCCGGTCGTAGAAGCTCGTACCCGAGGAGAAGCCGCCCGGATAGATGGCGGTGAACGGACCCTTGACCAGCGAGTCGCCGAGCGCCTTGCGGTCGAGCGCCATGGTAACGCCCTTGCGGAAATCCTCGTTGCGGTTCAGCTCGCGAACCGCCTGCCCACGCTCGTCGGGATTGCCCCAGCCGTTGGCGGAGAAGTTCATCCGCAGATTATAGCCGATCAGCCGTGGACCGAAGGCAAGTCGAGCCGGCGCGTCCTTTTGCGCCGCCCGCTTCAGCGAGGCGACGAAATTCTCCGGCTGCTCCAGATTGGAGATGTCGGCCGCCCCCGACACCGCCTGAACGTCGCGGTCGGCCCAGGTCGATAATTTGTAGTGCAGTTCATTGAGATACGGCAGCTGGTTGCCCTTCTCGTCGACCTTCCAATAGTACGGATTACGGCGCATGACGATGATGTCGTCGGGGCGGTATGCCACCGGCACCCAGGCACCCATCACGGGCATGTTCATATATTCCGGCGGGAACGCGTTCTTGAACTGCTCGTAGGTGTTCTTCGAATATTTCGGATGCTGCGGCTTGAGGATATGCGACGGTCCGGGGCAGAACTTGCCGTAAGCCATGGCGTAGAGGTGTTGCTTCGGAAAGGCGTCCTTGAACGTCCACTCGACGGTGTAGTCGTCGATCTTCTTCAGCGTCGTGCCGACCCCGAAGGTCTCCTGTGTGGCGCCATTCAGCGGCGAGACATTGGGGTCGATCACCTCGTCGTCCCAGTAGAACATCACATCGTCGGCGTTGAACGGAACGCCGTCCGACCATTTCGCGCCCTCGACCAGGTGCATCGTCAGCGTGTGGCCGTCCTTCGACCAGTCCCAGCTCCTGGCGAGGTTAGGCAGCGGCTCGGTGTCCTGGGCCTCGACCTGGAAAAGCGGCGCCGTGCGCGTCAGGCATTCGGAAAGGCCGATGTCGATGCCGCCCCAACCTTGCGTCTGGCCCGCGCCGTAGTTCCAGCCCTCCGGCCGGCCGCCTATGACATGACGCATCGTATCGCCGTAGACGCCGACGCCATCTGGCATGTTGCCGGTTTTGAAAACCAGCGGCTCCTTCGGCAGCCGGTCATTGACCGGCGGCAGCTTGCCTGCCTTGACGTATTTGTCGGTAACCCAATCGGGTTCGTGGTATTCCGGAAGTGCCTTGAACTCCAGGATGGAGTCGCGTGCGACGTATTTGATCTTTCCCTCGGCGGGAAATTGCGCGGGCACCGGCGGCACGGTCGGCTCGGATGCATACGCGTTCAGCGCCGAGGCCGAGACGCTAAGCGCCAGCCCGGCGAGAATGCCAATGTTTCGAAAATTCCTCATCGTCTCTCCTCCCTGTTGTTCAGGAGCGCGTTGACGCCGCTCCATCTCTCCTCGAACAATGTACAGACGGGTGCGGAAAATCCTCCCGAAAGCTCGCCGCGATCCGTCCTGGCGAAATTCAGATGGGCTGCTTGAGAGCCGTTTTTTCCGCGCGTAGTTCCTCGATCGAACGGACGTCGCGCCGTGCCGCACCGGCCCATTCGCGGGTCTTGACCCTGGATTTCGAAAGCCGTTCCTTCGCGGCCGGCACCGCATCGGCATATTGCGGCAGCCAGCGGGCCTGGGCGACGACCATTTCGTCCACCATTTGCCAAACCTCTTCCGGCGTCGAAACCGCGCCGACCAGCGGATCGTGCAGGACCGCGAGCTTCAGCAGGTCGATATCGCCGGAGATGGCCGCATGAACCGACATGCGCTGGACGTTGATCGAGGAAATGCAGGTGGCAGCGCAGGCCTCCGGCAGCGTGATGCCTGCCGCCATGTTGATACCGAAGCGGTCGACGAAGCCGGGCGACTCGACAATCGCGTCCTGCGGCAGGTTGGTGATGATGCCGTTGTTCTTGACGTTGAAGTGGCCGCGATAAATGCGGTTCGTCTCCAGCGCTTCGAGAATGTGGCTGGCATGCTCGTTGGAGCGTTTGGCGGGGTCTATCGGCCTGGCGGCGGATTCAAGAAATTGTGGGAATTCGGTTTCGAACCAGTTGCGCGTTTCGGTCGAATAACGAAGGTAGCCGCCGGTCTCGCCGTGGATCCAGTCGGACATGTCGATCCAGCGGGTGATTTCGTCCGGCCGCTTGCGATACCATGGCAGGTATTCGGAAAGATGGCCGTTGCTTTCGGTCGAATAGACGCCGAAGCGCTTCAGGACGTCGATGCGCAGCTTTTCCTGCTGCGAATAGACCGGATGCGCCTCGAAGGCGGCAACCAGCTCGTCCTTGCCGATCTTGCGGCCGTTGAGACGCAGGTCGATGAACCAGGTCTGGTGATTGATGCCGGAGCAGATGTAGTCGAGCTCGGTGCGCGACTTGGCGCCGAGCACTTCGGCGATCTGGTCGGCGCCATGCTGGACGCCGTGGCAGAGCCCGACGGTATCGACCCTGCCATATTCGATCGCCGCCCAGGTGTTCATGGCCATTGGGTTGGCGTAGTTCAGGAATTTCGCCCCAGGCTCGGCGACTTCGAGGATATCCTTGCAGAAATCGAGGATTACCGGAATGTTGCGCTGGCCGTAGAGGATGCCGCCGGCGCAGATCGTGTCGCCGACGCATTGGTCGATGCCATACTTCAGCGGAATGCGGATGTCGTCCGCATAGGCTTCGAGACCGCCGACGCGAACGCAGCTGATGACGTAGCGGGCACCCTCGAGGGCAGCACGGCGGTCGGTCGTTGCCGTAACCTTGGTCGGCAGCCTGTTGAATTCGACGACCCTGTCGAGGATCGACTTGATCATCTGGAGGTTGCGCTCGCTGAGATCGGTCAACGCGAATTCGACATCCCTGAATTCAGGAACGCACAAAATGTCGGTGAAGAGCTTCTTGGTGAACCCGACGCTTCCCGCACCGATGATAGCGATCTTGAAACTCATCAGCCTCACCTCGACCTGATCGAACGCTAGGGCAAAGGCGACGAAAAGAAGCCTGGCCCGCCTGCGGTGGCATGCAGGCTGGAATCCGGCACTTCCTCCCATCCGCTCTTTGACCGCGGTTTCTTTTGCTTTTCTCGAGGGATTATGCGCCTTATTCAGCACGCGACCAGAGAAGGATTATGCTTTTAGGGGTAATTTTGTGCTGCGGAAGTTGATCGACATCGGGCCGGCGGGCAGGACGGTATCGCTGCCGCGCGGCCGCCAGCGCCTGCACACCATGCCGACAAGCACCGGCTATGAAGTGCGCGAGAACGAGGTCTACGACTGGGATGGGCGCAAGCGCGGCCAGACGCCGTTTACCGTGCTCCAGCATACGATCAGCGGCACCGGCCGATTGCGCTACGAGAACCGCAACTACCGTCTGCAAAAGGGCGATACGTTGCTGGTTCTCGTGCCGCACAACCACCGTTACTGGCTGGCCAGGGGCGAACGCTGGGAGTTCTTCTGGATATCGATGAACGGCGAGGAGGCACTGCGCATCCACAAGTCGATCCTTGCCGCCGTCGGTCCGGTGCTACGGCTGCAGCCCTCGACGATCGATCATCTCGCCGATTGCAGCGTGCGCCTGATCACGGGCGCGGTCTCGCCAGGAGCCGCCTCGGCCGTCGCCTATGAAGCAGCCATGGCGCTCTACGACGATGTCTTCGGCTCGCATGCCGTCACCGACGACAA
The DNA here is from genome assembly GCF_005063415.1 of Mesorhizobium sp. Taxonomy (GTDB): domain Bacteria; phylum Pseudomonadota; class Alphaproteobacteria; order Rhizobiales; family Rhizobiaceae; genus Mesorhizobium. The sequence continues at coordinate 90,055 of NZ_SUEG01000003.1, read as the reverse complement.
GAGCGCCATGCAGCCCGTCATCGACCACATCAAGGCCAACCTCGACAGGCCGCTCCGCGTTGCCGATCTCGCCGAGATCAGCGGCCTGAGCCGTGCGCATTTCTCGCGCTGTTTCGCCGAGAGCGAGGGACTTCCGCCCGCCGAATTCGTACTGCAGCAGCGACTGCAGCGCGCGGCGAAATTGCTGACGAAGGCCGATTTCCTGCCGGTCAAGGAGGTCGCCATCATGTGCGGCTTCGAGGATGCCAATTATTTTTCGAAGGTCTTCCGCCGCCTCTACGGCATCAACCCGACGCAATTTCGCACCAACGGAATGTATGCCAGCCTGGGAACCGCCCGATAGATTGGAACCACGCATGGCATCGATGCGGGAACGCTTTTGCTTTCCCTCGGTTTAGGACAGGAGAACCTGCTCGCCGCTGCCGCAACCCGCTCTTGGCGGAGATCAGGCCACAGATGTCAGGGGAGTGATCGATGAACAATCCCGATCCGAACAACCCGAATCCACTGCCGGACAATCCCAATCCGGAGCCGGCCCGGCCGCCTGCCCCGCCGGAGACTCCGCCGGGAGAACCTCCAGGCGTACCCCCGCCCTCGCCGGATCCAATTCCAACGCCGGACCAGGAGCCAATCGGAGTTCCTCCTGGCACGCCTTCCGAAATTCCTTCGGAACCGACCTTTCCCGGGCCGACCGCCTGAAGGGCGGTCGGAGTGGAGGATGGCAAGGGTGATTTCGGCGAAGCGCTCGAAACGGGTCCTGCCATGGAACGTTTTGCGCTGGCGCTCATTCACCCTTCCATCATGGAAACCGGCGGCGGGCCCTGCAACCAATGGAGGTTAAAATGAAAGTTGGCAACTGCATGACAAAGGACGTCGAGATCGCCAGTCCGCAGCAAACCCTGCGCGATGCGGCAGAAATGATGGGTCGCCTCGACGCCGGCGCAATGCCGGTGGGCGAGAACGACCGGCTTGTCGGCATGGTAACCGATCGCGACATCGCAATCCGCGGCGTCGCCCAAGGCAAGACACCTGACGCCAAGGTACGGGAAGTGATGAGCACCGAGGTCAGGTATTGCTTCGAAGACGAAGACGCGGAGGATGTTCTGCGTAACATGGCTGACCTGAAAGTGCGCCGGTTGCCGGTGCTAAACCACGACAAGCGCCTGGTCGGCATCGTTTCGCTGGGCGACCTCGCCACCAACAGCGAGACGGCGACAGCCGGTGAAGCGCTAAGCGGCATCTCGCAACCCGGCGGCGAGCATTCGCAAACGATACACTGACGGCGCACCACCGGCCGGCCTTTGCTACGACCGACCCGCCGGCTGGATAGACGCCGGCCTGCCAGCGAAACTGTTCAGCGGCGAACTGGACTGCAACCCGACGAGGAGCAAGCCATGATCACTATGAAGGCCGTCCGTATCCACGATTTTGGTGGACCGGAGGTTCTTTCGCTGGACGCGGTTCCGTTGCCTCAGCCGCATGACGACGAGGTCACGCTCAAGGTCTACGCGGCAAGCGTCAATCCCGTCGACTACAAGGTTCGCGAGGGCTCTTCGGGCGCGGATCTGCCCGTCACGCTCGGCCGCGACGTATCCGGCGTGGTGGAACTGTGCGGCACGCGGGCCCATACCCTAAAGAAGGGCGATCCGCTATATGCCATGCTCGGCAACGACCGCGGCGGCAACGCCGAATATGTCGTCGTCAAGGCAACGGAGGCGGCGGCGAAGCCGCAACGCTTAAGCCACGCCGAAGCCGCCGCCGTGCCACTTGCGGGCCTTACCGCGTGGCAAGGCCTTTTCGATCACGGCGGCCTCAAATCCGGGCAGCGGGTCCTCATCCATGGTGGCGCCGGCGGCGTCGGTCATCTGGCGGTGCAGTTTGCAAAGACTGCGGGCGCCTTCGTCGCGACGACCGTTTCCGCGCAGGATTTCAATTTCGTCCGCGCGCTTGGCGCCGACCAGGCGGTCGATTACAAGAACCAGCGCTTCGAGGAGGTTGTCGAGGACGTCGACCTCGTTTTCGACCTGGTAGCGGGTGAAACACAGGACCGCTCGTGGGACGTGCTCAAGCCCGGCGGGACGCTCGTCTCAACGCTTTCCGAACCGTCGGCGGAAAAGGCCCGCCAGCATCGGGCTCGCGGCGTTTCCTATTTGACCAAGCCGAACGCGGCACAGCTTGCCGAGATCAGCCGCCTCATCGACGCCGGGAAGGTCAGGCCATTCGTGCAGGCAATCTATCCTCTTGAGGAAGTCGCCAAAGCCGAGGAACAGCTCGAGAAGCAGCACACGCGCGGCAAGATTGTGCTTCAGGTAGCTGCCTGAGCACTCGCCGAACGACAGGCCGCAGGCCAGTTTGCGAAGTGCTCGGACACAGGCTGTTTTCTGCTGTCCAGAAGCCCGGCGGCCGAGAGTTTGACACAGGACGGCGCGCCGGGCCTGGCCGGCTTAGACAGGTGCCGGCTGAAGCAGCATGCGCCGGGTTTGCCGGGATGCGCAAATCAAACAAATCAAGGAGATGCAACGGATTGTGAGGCACGTCGCGACGACACCGTCGCACGGGCCGCCGTCAGTTAACTGCGAAGCGAAGGGCACAGCGTTTACCGACAGGCGGACTAGGTTACTACCGGCCGCAAGCCGCAAAAAACCGCTTCAAACTGTCGGACACCGGCGATAGGTTCGAACCATGTCTCAATCCGCGAATCCGACCTCCATTGCCCGTCGCGATCAGATGTTTCCAGCGCTGGCTGAGGCGGACCTGGACCGCATGGGCCGTTTCGGCGAAGCCGTGTCCTATGCCACGGGCGAACAGATCGTCAAAGCCGGCGAGCTGGCACCCGGTCTGATCGTGGTCCTGTCCGGCAAGGTGGATATCATCCAGGGCGGCAGCTTCGGCCGGCGCGAAACAATCGTCACGCACGGTGCGGGCAATTTCGTCGGCGAGTTGGCGCAGCTTTCAGCCCGGCCCTCACTGGTGGATGTGGAGGCGGTCGAGCCGGTCGAGGCGCTCGTCATCCCCTCGCAAAGGCTGCGGGACCTGATGGTGCAGGAAGCAAACCTCGGCGAGCGCATCATGCGGGCGCTGATCCTGCGTCGTGTCGGCCTGCTCGAGAGCGGCACAGCCGGACCGATCATTGTCGGACCGGTCGACAGCGGCGACGTGTTGCGGCTGCAAAGTTTTCTGGCCCGCAGCGGTCAGCCGCATCGGGTTCTCGATTCGGCTACCGATCCTTGCGCCAAGACGCTGATCGAACGCTTCCATGTCGATATCCACCATTTGCCGATCGTGCTCTGTCCGAACGGCAAGCTGCTGCTCAATCCCGGAGAGAACGAGCTTGCCCGCTGCATCGGCCTGGTGAGGCCAATCGACTCCGGCAAGCTGTACGACGTGGCCATTGTCGGCGCCGGACCGGCCGGCCTCGCGGCGGCCGTCTATGCGGCTTCCGAAGGGTTGTCGACGATCGTGCTCGATTGCCGTGCCTTTGGTGGACAGGCGGGCGCCTCCTCGCGCATCGAGAACTATCTCGGTTTCCCGACCGGCATTTCGGGGATGGCGCTGATGGCGCGCGCTTACAATCAGGCGCAGAAATTCGGCGTCGAGATGGTGATACCGGACGAGGCAAAGCTGCTCGGCAGTGCAAGCGACACGTCCGGCGCCCACTACACGCTCGCTGTCGGCAGCGGGGAGACGGTGCGGGCACGGTCGGTGGTGATCGCCAGCGGAGCGCGCTATCGCCGCCTCGACATGGCAAACCTGGCGCAATTCGAGGGAACCTCCGTGCATTACTGGGCTTCGCCGATCGAAGCGCGGCTTTGCGCCGGGCAAGAGGTGGCCCTGGTCGGCGCCGGCAATTCGGCTGGCCAGGCTGCTGTCTATCTGGCAGCGCATGTGAACAAGGTATGGCTGCTGGCGCGCGGCAGCAGCTTGGATGCGAGCATGTCGCGCTATCTGGTGGAGCGCGTCAGGGCACAGCCGAACATCGAAGTGCTGGCTGAGACGCAGATTGCGGCACTGGAAGGCGACGACGGCAATCTTGGCAAAGTGCGCTGGCGCAACCGCGACACCGAGACAGCACGTCCAATCCGCCACCTCTTCCTGTTCATCGGCGCCGACCCGAACACCGACTGGCTGGCGCAATGCGGCGTGGCGTTGGACGCGAAGGGCTTCGTTCGCACCGGGCCTGACATTGGCCAGGAACGTGGTGCACTGGAGACGAACCGCGGCGGCGTGTTCGCCATCGGCGACGTGCGCTCCGGCTCGATCAAGCGCGTCGCCGCTGCCGTCGGCGAAGGCGCCCAGGTGGTTGCAGCGCTGCACGCATATCTCGCGCACGATGGCAGTCTCGCCGTGGCGCCACAACTGGTCAGGAGCGTATGATGGCAGACGAATGCAGGCATGCCGGGGATATTCGCGACGTGACGCCGAGCGCGCTCGGTTGCGAGGAATGCCTGAAGAGCGGTTCGCAGTGGGTGCATCTGCGGCTCTGCCGCACATGCGGCCATGTCGGCTACTGCGACGACTCGCCCAACCGTCATGCCACCAAGCATTTTCGGGCAACCGGCCATCCTGTCATCGAAGGCTACGATCCGCCGGAGGGTTGGGGATGGTGCTACATCGACGAAATCTTCCTCGACCTCGGCGACCGCACCACGCCGCAAAACGGTCCGATACCGCGCTTCATTTGAGCTTTTTTACGAGCGGGCCGCTACAGCAATTCCAGGAAAAGTGTGAACGGTTTCGTCCGAAATTGCGTCAAAACAAAAAAGATGGGGCGGTTCGGCGTTTCCGTGAAACGATGAACCGTTCTGATGCATGTCGCGCAAAAGTGTGCAGCGGTTTAGCGATAACGACATGGATAAAAACAAGAATCTAAAGCGCGTCGCATGAGGCCGATCGAACGCGACACGCTTTAGTCCAAGGCTGCTTCGGCTTGAGTGGGCGTATCGCGTCCCTCTGGTGCTGCCGATGAACGCTCGCGCATATGCCTGACGGTCTGAAGGACACGATCGGCAAGAGATGCAAGCGCACCCTGTGCCGTGCGCGTCCCGATGACGGATTCCAGCGTAACCGACTGCGTTGAGAATTTGTGTTTGAACGACTCTGCGCCACAGAGGAAATCGACCATGCTCAAGCCGTGATCGATCGACCACTGCACGTAATCCATCAACAGGATCACACCCGGCGACGCCCGGCTGAAATCCGGATCGAAGGTGGTCACGAAAGCCATCATCACGCCGCGCTGGACGAAGTTGATGGACACCGCGACCATCGCACCGCGGCATTCGAGGACGAAGATATGCAGCACGCCGGCGCGCGCCAACGCATCGACGAGCGCGGCGAGTACCGGCACGCCCTCGTCGAAGAGATCTGACTCACGCATGCGCTCGGTCAGCCATTTCCGCTTCAAGGCCGCGAGGCGCTCCAGTACCGGTTGCAGCGGCTCGTCGGGCGCAAGCAGGCGAAATCTCACCTCTCCGGCTTCTTCCAGCGCTTTGATGCCGCGCCGATAGTTCTGGCGCGTCTTTTTCGACTGGTCCGCAAACCATGCCGCTCCGCTTTCCCATTGTCCGGCAACGCGATAGCTGACTTCCGTTCGGTGAAAGTGACGAAGCCTGATGCCGCTGGAAGCTCCCGGCGTGAAAATTTTGCGGGCCGCCGCATCCGGCGAGAGACGATTGATCAAGGCAAGATCGAAGCCACCGGCATCGCAGAGTTGGGTCCATAGCTCCTGCAGCGCCGACAACGAGCATTCCGGGGCAACGAGAATATCCCCATAGTCGGTATAGCTGCCGGCCGCCCATTCGAGAAACCGCAGCCCCCTGCGCCTGCCGATCGCCAGCGGAACGACAGCAACGAGTCTCTCGCCCTTCCAGACCAGACCGATCCGCAACGCGCGCTGGTCGCGGCGTTGTACGGTACTCCACCATGCCGAAATCCAGGCATGGCTTTGAAAGATCAGCCCGTCGGTACGATGCCAAAGCTCCATCCAAGCGGCTTCGACCGCAGCCAGGCGATCCGCCGAACGGACGATTTCCAGGCGCTCCGCGCCTAGGACGTCGATGGAAACGGCGGTGTTCATGAAGGAGAACTGTCCTGTGGCTGCGCGACCACATTGGGCCGTCTGTGAAACAGTCGCATGACATGCCTTGCCATCTTCTTGAGCGGCATGATGTAGAGCCCAAAAAGCGACTGGTAATCGCGCACATCGCGATCGACCAGGCCAAATTTCAGGTCTTCATCCGGCTCCGGGACAAATTGCGTTCCGAACAGACGATCCCAGAACGAAAAAAGCAGGCCGAAATTCTTATCGTAGTGACGAGGGTCGATGCTGTGATGCACCTGATGCCAGTGCGGACACAGGATGATGTTGTTCAACGGGCCGAACGAGATCTTGAGATGCGTATGGCGAACAAAGTCCATCATCAGGATGTTGCGGATGACGTAGACGTTGATGCCGAAGATAGCGACCTCTACCGGATCCAGTGCGATCAGGCTCCAGATACCGAAGCAGATGCCCGGGATGACGCCATCCCACATACGGTTCATCAAATCGTCCAGCGGATGAACCCGGTCCTTGGTGATCCCCACCATCACTTCGGCCGAATGATGTACCTTGTGCAATTCCCACAGGAACGGGAAACGGTGCTGGGCGACGTGGTAGAGGTAGTATGAAATATCATAGGCGACCAGCATGGTTGCAGTGAAGATGACGATCGTCACCGGTCCCGCCGGGCCGCCGAGAAGCGGCGCATGGATGTTAAGGAGCCAGCCAATTGCCTCGCGTGTGCCATAGCCCACCGCAACGACGAAGGTGACGCCGGCAGGAATAAGCAGGAAAGGCATCATCGCCCGTTTCGTGATCCAGAACAGGGCGTCGGCTCGCGCCGACGGGTGCAGGATGACTTCCTGTGGGAAGGCGAAGTCGAAAAAGTCCCTGAGGGACTTATGTTCGGCAGTTCGCCAGTAGGCGATCATCGCGCTGCCCAGTGCGGTGAGGAGAAGCAGGCCGAGCGTGGTCAGATTGACGTTCGAAAGTTTTTCCACAATCGCCCTGGCAAATTCGGAAAACATCGTTGCAGCGGCTCCTGGTCGTAAGAAGGCAGTCTGGGGTCGTAAGAAGGCGATCTGGCGAATAGCAAAGCACAAAATTCCCGCCAAACTCGCTACGCCGCCTGCAACCAGTGGCTGTTGCGGACGCAGCGGGCAAAGCAGGCTGGATGGTGCGAGACTAGCAGATCAACGGTAACGAAACCGCTAAATGTCCAAACGTAATTAATGTCGAATACGGCTGGAACTCGCCGCGCAACTCTACATTGGCACCGGTTTTTGCCGTTACGGCGGGTGAATTGGGGCAAGATGGATATCGATCCCGGCTTCGCCCACTTCACCGTGCCAAGCGAGGCGTTCGGCTTGCTGCCTGGTGCCAAAACGCAGTGAAACCCAACCGCCTTGCCCCGGCATGTCACCGCCGGCGCCGATGTCGAGCGCAGCATCGGGAAAGCGGATAGCCAACAGCGCCTCGTCGCCGCGCAACACCGTGACCGTATCTTCGTGGCGGTCGGCATGGAGGCCGGCGGCCAGTTGGAAGACGATCTCGGACTGGCGCGTGCCGCCGAGCAGTTGGTCGGTGATGAGGATGCCATCGGCCTGGCGCGCCAAAGTGCGCTGATGCACGACGCCGAAGCGGCTTCTATAGCCGTCATGCCGGGCGCTCAGCCTCCAGTGCGTTCCCGGCTCGCTCTCCACCAGCGCTGCGACTGCCTTGTGCGACCAGTTGAAATTTCCAGCGATGGTGCTTTGGCTTTTACCCTCGATGTTCAGCGTGTTGTGCGCCGGTGTGGAGCGGAACCAGTCGCGCCACGCGCCTCCCGAACCGTAAAGCCAGGTGCCGGGATCGACCAGCACCGGCTCACCGTCGATGCACAGGGTAAGCGACAGCGCGTCGGCATGGCCGTGCGCCGCTATCGAGAGATAGCCAAGCGGTCCATGATCGAACGTCAGTTCGACATTGCGGCCATTCATTGCTCCGCGCCAGACTGAGAGCCCGCCTTGCGCGAATGTCTGCAAGCCATGCGCCGCGGGCGCCGGGCCCGACGGCGCACCAAAGAAAAGCGAACGAAAATCGTCAGGCTCCGGCGCGTTGCCCGGCGTCCCCAGTAAGCCGTGGATGGCGGCCGCGACGGATAGGACATAGTTCGGCTCGTCGCCCAGCTTCAGCACATGGCCCTCATCGTCGTCGCCGAAGCGGGCGGCTTTCTGTGGCAGCCAGCCGACGAAATTGGCGAAGGCGCCCAGACGCGCTTCGACAGCCGAGGGAAACGGCGTTCCCGCCTGGCGGGCCGCGGCGGCGCACAGCAAGATGAGTTCGGCGCTGAAGGCTGCATAGGTCGGCGTTTGCTCGGCACCGGCGCCGTCGGCAAGAATCTGCTTGTGCGTCTCATTCAGGAGGGCGCTGCGGGCAATTTCGGTTTCGGCTCCGAGCGCCAGGCCGACCAGATATTCGCCAGCCAATTCCGCGACGAGATGGTTGTTGGCGGAGGAATATCGCGATGGAAACCGCGGCAGCCAATAGGCGCTTGCCGCGAGTATTTCACCGGCTTTCCGCAGTGTCGCCGGGTCAAGCCGGTCGCGGACGAGGTCCAGGGTGACGATCAGGCTGATGGCTCGCAGCGCTACTTCGATGCCGGAAGCCCAGCCAATGCCTCGGAACGGCGGATTGGCGGAATGCCAACTGCCGATCGCCAACTCAATGGCACTCCGGGACCGATTATCCTCGCTGAGGAGCAGGTGTGCAGCCAGTGGCGGCAATTGCTGCAGCCGGTTGATCTCCCAGACATATTTAATATCGCCAAGCTCGCCGCCATCGCGAAAATCGATATCGAAAGTATGAGCCTCGGGGCCAGGCCAAAGCCTGCCGGTTACCGGATCAAGACGCCAAAGCTCAGCAGGAAACAAAAGATCGGGCTCACGCTTTGGCCATGTCCGCCCGAGTGCCGAAAACCGGCCCTGAAGCATCTCTTGCGCGGCCGCCGCTAGGGCTTGCCGTTGAGCGTCGGTCGCTGCCAGCGCAGCATGACGAAATCCGGGCAGCACCGGGTGCAACTGCGGCGATGGATAGCGCTCCCACCCATCATCGCGGCGGCGCGACGCGATCCTTCGACGTTGCTCCATCAGCCGGTGCAACACCTCGGCCGGTCCCATGCTGCGCAATCGGTTGATGTACCAGCCGATTCTCATGCAGGCTCCGTCCGGGTTTCGGACCTTGTATACCATGCCGTCGAAAACCTGCGCGCTGGCAATCCTTTTCCCCGTTCGTTGCGGTTAATATCTCCCGCGAGCATGTGGAGACAGCGATGGGAAAAGCGGTGTGTGTTGTTGCCTGGGTGCTCGCCTTGGTCATGGCGGCCGAGGCAGCGCCCATCCCTCTCAAGCGCGGCGTTGGTGTGCATGAGTGGCTCAACTGGTCGCCGGTGGAGAAAGACGGAACCTACGTTTGGCCGCCCTATCGCAGCGAAAAGGAGTGGCTTGCGGGAAGCAGACCACTCACCGATTGGCCCGACGGGGAGGTGTTTGCCCACATCCGATCGATGGGCTTCGACTTCGTCCGGCTGAGCGTCGATCCCGGCCCTCTGCTTGCCAGCGAGGGCGCCAGGCGGCAGCAGGCGCTGGACATACTTGCCACCGCCGTGGAGCGGATCACGTCGACCGGCCTCAAGGTGGTTTTCGACCTGCATGGCGTCACTCAGGTTCCCGACTACAGCATGGAGATGATCTATGGCGGCGCCGACAGCGAGGGCGTTGCCCGCTATCGTCAAATGGTTGTGGCGGTCGCCGCCATGCTGGTCAAGATAGGCACCGACAGAGTCGCCCTCGAACCTTACAACGAACCCGCATACTACCCATGCGATGCGAGCGGCAGCGATGACTGGCAGCGGATCATGGCAGGGACCGTCCACGACATTCGAGCGGTCAGCAGCGAACTTACCATCGTTGCAACCGGCGCCTGCGGCGGCAGCCTTGCCGGATTGGTCAACCTCAGCCCCGGCTTTGATGACCCAAACCTCTATTACAGCTTCCATATGTATGAGCCGCACAGCTTCACCCACCAGCGGCCCGATGACACAATCAGCTTTGCTTCGGGACTTCCCTGGCCGGCCGACAGCAGTACACCCGAAGTGGTGACCGAAACCCTTAGAGCGCGGATGGAAGCTGCCGGCTTAAGCAGGGTCGAGCAGATGATGAACATGGCCACCGCGCGCCAAGCAATCGCGATACATTTCGAGCAGAACTGGGGCCAGAGCCAACTGGAGGCGAGCTTTCGCCAGGCTGTCGACTGGGCTGAAGGCCATGGCATTCCCAGCCGGCGGCTCTTCATGGGCGAATTCGGCGCTATCCTCATGTCAGCGGACGGCCGCATGGGCGCCTTTGAGGCCGACCGTTCGCGCTATCTCAAGGCAGTGCGCCGAGAGGCCGAACGCTTTGCGATCCCATGGTCTGTCTGGGAGTTCTCCAATCCCTATGGGATGAGCCTCATCCGGCCCGATGGCCCCCCGGTACCCGACCCGGAGATGCTGCAGGCATTGGGCCTGCCATAGGTGCCGTCACTCCCCCTCACCAGCGAACAACCGGTGGCAACCCCTGACCGCCAGGCTTGATCGAGGAACGGCCTGTTGCAGCTTTCTCCCGGTTGGGTTGTGTTGGCACGGAGTGTTTAACACATCTGTTGTACTGGAGTGGAGGAATGCGCGCGCCTAGGGGGGAACGATGTGTGGAATTGCCGGATGGATCGGTCGAACGGCCGAAAATCCACAAGAGCAGGCCGCCAGAATGTCAAACGCATTGCGGCATCGCGGTCCCGATGCCGAAGGCACCGAGATATTGGACCTGAATACCGGCGAGGAACAATTGGCATTGGTCCATCGCCGCCTGGCGATTATTGACTTGGCGCCCGAGTCGAATCAGCCGATGCAGATTGAGGACGGTCGTCTCAGAATAATTTTCAACGGCGAGATATATAACTACATCGAGCTGCGCCAGGAACTGATCGGCCTTGGCCATCATTTTCGAACGCGCTCCGATACCGAGGTGCTGCTCCGAGCCTACGATCAGTGGCACTTGTCCATGTTCGACCGGCTGAGCGGCATGTTCGCCTTTGCCCTCTGGGATGCTCAGAGGCAGGAATTGATCCTCGGCCGGGATCCCTTCGGGGAAAAGCCGCTTTACCTCATGCAAAGCGAAAAATCGCTGCTGTTTGCCTCGGAGATCAACGCATTATTGTCGTCGCGGCAAGATGCGCAGCAACTCGATCTGGGTGCCGTGCACGAGTATCTGAACTGGCGTTATGTGCCGGGACCACGCACGCTTTTTAAACAGATCCGCAAGCTCAATCCTGGAAGCTATGCTGTCTGGTCGCGAGGAGTAGTCAAGGAAACGCGCTACTATACGCCTCCGGACCAGGCGGCCCTGACCGAGCGGATCGACGGAAAAGCCGCCAAGCGGCGATTTCTGGAACTGCTCGACCATTCCGTCGAGATCAGAATGCGCAGCGATGCACCTTTTGGGGCCTTTCTCTCCGGAGGACTCGACTCCTCGGCTATCGTCGCGCTGATGGCGAGGCACAGCGCCACGCCCATTCGCACGTTTTCCGTCGGCTTCGACGACGCGGCCTATAGCGAACTTGCATTCGCCCGGCGCGTTGCCGATCATTTCAAGACCGATCATTGCGAACTTGTCATCCAGCCAGGCGATCTGATGGATCACCTGCCGGCGATGGTTCGCCAACGCGGCGCACCTGTTTCGCAAAGCAGCGATATTCCAATTTACCTGATGTCGGAGCGAGCCTCGCAGGACGTCAAGATGGTGCTCACCGGAGAAGGAGCCGACGAGATTCTCGGCGGCTATCCCAAGCATCGCGCGGAATCACTGGCCGGGATCTACCAGTCGCTTGTTCCAGCCGCACTGCACGATAACGTCCTTTCCCTTTTGGTACGCGCCATGCCAGGCGCGTCGGCCAAGGTCGATACGTTTGCCCGCACCGCGGGCGAAAGGGACTTTGCCGCCCGGATGGTCTCCTGGTTTGGAGCCGTTTCCGCGCAGCAGCGCGCTTGCCTGATCGGCGCGTCCGCAAATCGCCGTTATGCGCGCAACGACTTTCCGTTCTCGTCAAGCGCCACGGCTTCCCATCTTCGCCGGGTGCTGTTTTTCGATCAGACGTCGTGGCTGCCTGACAATCTCCTGGAACGAGGCGACCACATGATGATGGCCGGTTCGATCGAAGGAAGAATGCCGTTCCTCGATCGCGACCTGGTTTCGTTCGTCAGCAAATTGCCCGATCGCTACAGGCTAGGTTGGTTGCACAGCAAGCAGATCCTGCGCGACAGCATGGCCAACATTCTTCCGGAGGAAATTCTCAGCCGCCGCAAGGTCGGGTTCAAGGTACCGGTCGCCGAATGGTTTCGCGGATCGATGAGGAACTACGTGCATGACCATCTTTGCTCGCCTCACTCCGTTATTCGCAGCTATCTGAGTCCGAAACAGCTTGATCAAATCGTCTCGGAACACACCACGCGTGCCGCAGACCACGAAAAGCTGATATGGGCGCTGTTGAATTTGGAGATATTCCACCGCGAATTCAGGCTCGAAGCGCCGCCGCGATCGTCGGCCTCAGCGCTTGACCGGTTGACGGCTTGACGCGGCCGACCGCCAGACATCGCAGATTGCGCCGACAAACGGGGCGAGCTCAAGCCGTTCCCGATGCACGGCCATGGCACCGGCACCAAGCCTTGCCCTTAGTGCCGGGTTCTCCACGAGGCGGCTCAACGCGTCGGTCAACGCTGTAACATCGCCTGGCGGCACCAGCAGCCCGGATTGCCCGTCGGTGATTATGTCTTCGACCGCGCCAACCGGGGTCGCCACCACAGCCAGACCGGCTGCCATGCCTTCGATAACCGACATCGGCAGATTTTCGGCGAAGGAGGGAAGAACCAGAATATCGGCCGAAGAGATCAGCGATGCGACATCGTCAGGTCCCACCCAACCCGGAAAGGCGATCCGGTCTGCAATCCCCAGCGCGGCTGACTTTTTCCGTGCCGCCTCGACTTCGCCATCGCCGGCAATCGTCGCGCGCCAATTCTTGACAGGGCTCATGCGGTGCAGTGCCTCCAGCAATTGCGGTACGCCCTTGCGGTCGCCGATGCGACCGAGGAACAAGATGTGCACATAGTCGCCGCCGCCGACATGCGCCAGCAACGGGACTTCGGTCGCATTGGGCACGATCACGATATTGCCGGCAGCGCCCGGCGCCCGGTCGGCGACGAAATCGCGCCAAAGCCTGCCCAAAACGATTACCCGATCGGCATGCTCGAACAGAGCTTTGATACGGCGGCTTATGAAACCGCGGTCGGCCTTCCAGAATGTCTGATACTGCGCCCCGTGCAAATGCAGGACATAGGGTATCGACAGCAGCCGTGCGCAGGCGGCGATCACCATCTTGCGGTAGGTGCTGCCGGAAACTGAGATGTTGATATGAATGACATCGGCGCGTCCAGCCAGACGCGCTTTAAGCATCCGTAAGCAAAAGCCGAGCATATAGAAGATCGAAAGTCCGACATGCCCCGGGCCACGACTGGCAAGGAAGCACACATCGATGTCGGCAATTTCTTGCCGTTCGAACTCTTGTTTCAGCGCCCCCATGATGCGGTCGATGCCGCCCTGCCCCGAAACGCCCGACGGCGTCGCGACCAGGACATGTATTTTTCGATCGGATATGAGGCGCTGCAACATGATGGTACTCTGAATAACACAGACCGGGTAACTGCAAAGCAAACGTTCCCGATAAGGTTTACGGCAAATCTTTTAGTTCAAACTGAATCTGTTCACCCTTCGGCGTCATCGCGCTGGATTTCCCGCCAGTCGGCGGCTAGTCGAAGGTGAGTTTTCCAGGGACACGCCCTTGCTGCTCCGTTCCACGCTCATTTATGCTCCGGCGATCCTGCTGACGCGAATTTCGGCGCTGCTCCTGCTGGTCGTCGTGACGCGTTTGATCGACCAGACCGAGTATGGCCTGCTCACCCTGGTGGTGACCGTCGGTGAAATGACCGACATTGCCGTCACCAACTGGCTGCGCATCGCCTTGCTCAGGCTGGGCGGCAAGGGCGAGGTCAGCCGCGGCAGCCTGATGCTGGCCGGGCAGGTGTTGCTTGCGACCACGGCCCTGGCACTGGTCATATCGGTAGGCGCGTCGGCGGTGGTCGTGCCGGAACGCTGGGTTGAGTTCGCGATCGCGGTCTGCGGCTATCTGGTCGCCGGATCCATCAGCCGCTTCGCGTTGACGGTGCTGCAGATGCAGCAGCGCCATTCGGTCTATTCGATCTTAGAAGCCCTGCGTGCCCTGCTGCAACTCGCGCTGCCGATCGGCGCCATTCTTGTCTTCCAGGATAGCTTTCTGACGGTTTCGCTCGGCTCGAGCCTCGGCGCCTTGATTGCCGGCATCGTGGCGGGGATCATGGCATACCGACGGGTCGTTACCGGTCCGCCGCGCTTCACCCACAGGGACTTCTTTGCGCTCGGTGTGCCGCTGGTCATCATGGCGCTGGTAGGTTTCGGGCTCAACAGCGCGGAGCGTCTGTTCCTCAAGATCTATTACGATGCCAGCGCTGTAGCGATCTTCGCCGCAGCCTATGCCCTGGCCCGCCAGCCGATCGACATGGTCGCCAACGCCATCAACATGGGCGCCTTTCCCGAGGTGGTCAGCCGGTTCGACGAGGATGGGCCCGCGGCGTCGGGCCGGCTGCTGTCGCAACTGATGGCGCTGATGATGCGGCTTTGCCTGCCGATTGCAGCGATGCTGGTCGCGCTCAGCAGCGATATCACCGAGCTCATGCTGCCCTCGCAATATCACGGCCGCTTCGGCCTGCTGTTTCCGATCATTGCATTCAGCGTGCTGTGCGCCAACCTCACCAGCTTCGTCTATGGCGTCGTGGTGCACGCGCACAAGCGGCCGTGGCTGCTGATCATCGCCAATCTCTTCGGCTCGGGGGCAACAATCGCATTGTCCCTGCTGTTGATCCCCCCGATGGCGGAGATCGGCGCCGCTTTGGCGCTGGCGGGCGGCTCGGTGGTGGGCTCCATAACCTGCATTATCATCAGCGAGCGGCTCACGCCGGTGCCGGTGCCGTGGCGCGACATCGGTGTTTCCGTGGTCATCTCGGTCAGCACGGGGGTGGCCGCCAAGCTTGCCAGCATGGTGGTGGGCGACGTGCCGGCGATCTTCTCGCTTGTCGCCGGCGGCACCGCCGGCACTGCGGTTTTCTTCGGGCTGACCTCGTTGTTCCACCCCGTGGCAGCGACGCAATTCGTCGCCCAGCTGCGGGCTCGGCTGCGGATCGCATAAAGCGAAGTCCAGGGCCAACGGCTGTTTTGTGGGGGAGCGCGAACCTATAAACCGGCGTTTCGGCGCCAGCGACGCTCCCAGAACTCCCGGCACAGCAGCCCGGCGTAGGCAGTGTTGGTGTCGTAGTAGCGGCGCCACAAGCGTCGCGGCTCCTGCACAACACGGAACAGCCACTCCAGGCCGGTCGCTTGTATCAGCTTCGGTGCACGGGCAACCTTGCCGCCATAGACGTCGAAACTGCCGCCCACGCCCATCACAAAGCTTGGGGCGAGTTCATCGCGGTAGCGTTTGAGAAAGCGCTCCTTGCGCGGTGTCGGCATGGCCACCAGCAGGCAGTCGGCGTCCGAGGCGTTGATCGCCGCGACGATCCCGGCCTCGTCCTCGGGCTTGAAATAGCCGTTGCGCGTTCCCGCTATGCTGAGGCTCGGGTGGTCCCTGGCAAGTCTCGCTGCAACCGCGTCGAGAACGTGCTGTTCGGCCCCCAGCAGATACGGCCTGAATCCACGCTTCGCGCAGAGGCTCAGTAGATTGATCATGATGTCGACGCCCGCCACCCGCTCGGGCAGCGCGACGCCGCACAGACGTGCACCCCAAAGCACGCCGATGCCGTCGACATTGACCACGTCCGCCCCTGCCACGTCCTCGCGCAGTTCGGCATTCTGGCGCATGGTCACCAGCTTGGCGACGTTCACGACCACATGATGCAGCGGCCGCCGCAGGGTCATCGCCTCGTCGGCGATGGCCAGCGTCTCTGCCATGGTCAGCGCATGGATAGGTGCGCCAAGGAACTCCCGGCGCCGTGACGCCAATAGGGAATGCTGCGCCCATGCCGGGGCGTGCGCGTTCATGCGGCCTGCTCCCTTGCAAGCGTCACTTGTGCGACCTCTGGTTTCTTGCCTTCGATGCGGGCGTCGGGCTTGCGTGCCTTGCGCCACGTCCACAGACCCCTCGTATCGACGAGCTTCTTGTCCTTGAGCGCTTCGGGGTCGACCAGATTGAATTGCCGATGGTCGACCAGGAGGACGACGATGTCGGATTTGTCGATGGCCGAAAGTGCGTCGGTGAACACGATGCCCCTGCCCTCGAGCTCATGCGGCAGCGAATTTGTGTTGGGTTCAGCCGCAATGATCTTCACATTGGGGATATCGGACAGGAGCTTCACCACCTCGACGGCCGGGCTCTCGCGCAAATCGTCGATGTTGGCTTTGAAGCTGAGGCCAAGACAGGCAATCGTCTGTTTGCGGGAGGGGTCGAGCAAGGCCTCGATATCCCTGACCACCGACATGGGCCGCTCGGAATTGATCCGGCGTGCCGAAGCCATCAACCGCGTGCTGTTGGGTGCGGCGTCGATGATAAAATATGGATCGACCGCAATGCAGTGACCGCCAACGCCCGGGCTCGGCTGGAGGATGTTCACGCGAGGGTGCCTATTGGCGAGATCGATCACTTCCCACACATTGAGCGACAGGTCCTGACACACGGCGGCAAGCTCGTTGGCAAAGGCGATGTTGACGTCGCGGAACGCGTTCTCCGTAAGTTTCACCAGCTCAGCACTTTCGGCCGTTGTCATGAACAGGTCGCCGGTGACGAAGGTCGAATAGAGTGCCGCGGTCCGCTCCGACGATTTGCGCGACAATCCGCCGATCGAGCGATCGTTGTTGATCAGCTCGGTCAGCACCTTTCCCGGCAGCACGCGCTCGGGCGAATAGGCAACCAGCACATCGGCGTCTTCGCCGTGCTGGACAGGAAATTTGAGATCGGGCCGCAACTCGGCAAGCAGCCCGGTCATGATACGCGTGGTTCCGACGGGCGATGTCGATTCCAACACCACAAGGTCTCCCCGCTTCAGCACCGGCGCAATGCTTCGTGCCGCCGCCAGCACGTAGGTCACGTCCGGCTTATGGTCGTGGGTCATCGGGGTCGGCACGGCGATGATATAGGCGTCCGCCGGCTGCGGCGTGCTGTAGGCCATGAGCTTGCCGTTAGCCACGACCTTCTGGATCAGGCCGTCGAGGTCCGGCTCGACGATGTGGATTTCGCCGCGGTTGACCTTCTCGACGACCGCTCCGTTGACATCGACGCCAATGACGTTGAGCCCGCGGCTGGCGAAAATGGCGCATGTCGGCAGGCCGATATAGCCCATGCCGATTACGGAAACGGTTTTGATTTCAGCCATGATGCAGCAGTTCCTCAACAATCCGGTTACTGGCCCGGCCATCGCCATATGGGTTGTGTCGTTCCGCCATGCCGCGATAGGCAGCCTGATCGTCGAGCAGGCGATTGGCGTTGAACAGGATTTTCTCGACATCGGTCCCGACAAGACGGGCGGTGCCGGCCACGATCCCCTCGGGTCGTTCGGTATTTTCGCGCATCACCAGCACCGGCTTGCCGAGCGAAGGCGCTTCTTCCTGCACGCCGCCGCTATCGGTAAGCACCAGATAGCTCTGCTTCTGCAGGTACAGAAACGGCAGATAGTCCTGCGGCTCGACCAGATGGATGTTCGGCACGCCTTCTAGCTCTGCGTTGACCACCGAGCTCACATTGGGGTTTGGATGGACAGGGTAGACGATCTGCACGTCTCCGCGCGCCGCCAATCCCGTCAACGCCGTACAGATGCGCTGGATGCCGCCATCGAAATTCTCGCGGCGATGGCCGGTGACGAGGATCATTTTCTTGGAAGGGTCGAGGAAGGGGAAGCGGGCAGCGAGCTTCGCGTTCATCAGCCTGTCGGCATCGATCGCGCTTGAAAAATGCAACAGCGTGTCGATCACCGTGTTGCCGGTCACGAAGATGGTGCTTTCGGCCTTTCCTTCGGCGATGAGGTTGTCGCGCGCCTGAACGGTCGGCGCAAAATGCCAGGTGGCGATGTCGCCGGCAATCTTGCGGTTCAGTTCTTCAGGAAACGGCGAGTTGATGTTGTGGCTGCGCAATCCTGCTTCGACATGAGCGACCGGGATACGCTTGTAGAAGGCAGCCAGAGCCGCGGCCATCGCCGTGGTGGTGTCGCCCTGTACCATGACGATATCGGGCTTCGCCTTGTCCAGCACCTCGGCCATGCCCAGGAGCACGCGCGAGGTCACGTCGAACAGCGACTGGCCGGGTTGCATAATGTTGAGATCGTGATGCACAGGCAGGCCGGTCAGCTCGACAACCTGGTCGACCATTTCACGATGCTGGGCGGTTATGCATATTTCGGTGATGAAGCCTGGATGAGCAAGGGCGGCACGCGCCACTGGAAAGCATTTGAGTGCCTCCGGCCTCGTGCCGAACACGATCAGCAGTTTCTGCCTGGACGGCAGTTTTGGACGTGAAAGGACGTTCATCGCTGATCCTGGTCGCCTGCAGCCCTCGGGACATGCCGACTATTGCCCGCAAGAGCCATAATAGCGCCGGACAGCGCCTTCGTGATCTCAATTCTTAATATATGATTAACAACCAAGGCCGCGTTCTCCCGGCTTAACTCTTGTGAAAGGTTGGGCTGACAAGTAGTCTATGGTGATAGTCTTGAAAAAGAATATATTGGATTGACTAATATTTTAATCATCGGCCACGCCAACGCATCCCGGCGCTGGGAAAATGAGCTTCTGGCGCGGTTGAGTGCGGCTGGACACGCGGTTTCGAGTAGCCGCGCGCCGACGCCTGAACCCAATGCGCGCGGGATGGATAATGTGCTGGCGCTCGAGGACCGGCGCTTCGGCCCCTCACTGGCAAGCCGTTCCGGGCCGTTGCCGTCCGGCGATACCAGCCCAGTCGATCTTATAGTCGATCTCACCGCTACCGCCGCACGACGGCGTATGCCTGTCCTGACGCTCGAATTTTGCGGCCACAGCAGCTTTGCCGCAGGCATGACCGAGATGCTGGCGAGCGGGCGGTTGCCCGAACTCACCGCGCGCCTCGACGGCGTTGCCGTCGCCAGGGCGCGGCCGATGATCAGTGATCGGCTCTGGCTCTCCCGAACCAGCAACGACCTGCTCGCCGGCACCATCTCCCTGATTGCCCAATGTGTAGCCCGCTTCTCCACGGGCAAACTTGCGCCGATTGCCGAGAGCCCGGCGCCGCCCCTGCAGAAAGGCGGATTTATCAGGCACTATCTGCCCTTTTTCGGCAGGGGATTGGTTGACCGCGCCGTGCAAAAACTGCGACGTGGTCGGCGCCCCTTCTATTGGCAGGTTGCTTACCGGCTGATCGACGGTCCAGGCGTCGCCGAAACCGGACAGCTGGATGGCAAGCCGTTCACCGTGCTTGCCGATGACGGGCAGCGATTCTACGCCGATCCGTTCGTTCTCGAGCGCGACGGCCGCCACTTTCTTTTTGTCGAGGAGTTCCCCTACGCCATCGGCCGCGGCGTAATTTCTGTCGCCGAACTTGGCACCGACGGCACTTTCGGCGTGCCGAAAATGGTGCTGGAGGAAGCGCATCACCTGTCATATCCGCAGGTGTTCGCTCACTCCGGCGAGATTTTCATGATCCCTGAAAGCGCTACGGCGCGAGAACTGGTGCTCTACCGTGCCGTGCAGTTTCCCGATCGCTGGATACGCGATACGGTGCTGATGACGGACAGGGATTTCAACGACGCCACACTGCTCGAATCCGACGGCCGCTTCTGGCTGTTGGGGACTGAGCGGTTCGGTCACGGCAGCGCGTCCGACACGATGGCCGTCTATTCCGCCCCGGCGCTGCGTGGGCCCTGGGCTGCGCACGCGCTCAATCCGGTCGCGGTCGACCACTCCGCCACTCGGCCGGGCGGCGCCTTTATCCGCCAGGGCGACGCTTTGCTGCTGCCGGTGCAAAACGGCTCGAGAGCCTATGGCGGCGGCCTGGGCTTGATGCGACTGGATCGGCTTGATGATTTCGACGTCCGTTTCGAACTGCCCCAGCCAATCGATCCCGGGACGGCATGGGCTCGGTCCGGCATTCACACGCTCAACCGCGCGGGACGTGTCGAGGTCGTGGACAGCGCCGGCTGACCGGATTTGAGGCCCGTGCTTAACGGATCTCAGCCGGCTTCAGGTTGGAATGCAGCGACCGAAGACGTGCTCTCCGGCTGGTTTCTGTAGGGCTGGTTCCTGTAGGCAAGCAGCAACACCACGATGATCGTCATGTCCGGCGTTTTTGACGAAAGCGCGTTGTTTGACAGCGCGGCAAGCAAGAACGTTATGGTGCCGATCCATGCCGGCAGCGGCGCCCCGCGCAGCAGCCGGAAGACGAACCAGAATATCAGCGCTGTGAACAGCAGAGCTATGGGCAGGCCGAAGAGCAAGATAATTACCACCGGCGCGCTTTCGATGTAGGGCAGATGCAGCTTCTGCCGGACGATCGCCAGCAGGTCGTCAACGTTCATGCCGAACAGGATGTCGTTCCAGCTGACCAGTCCGAACACCTGATAAATGGTCACCCGGGCCATGAAGTTTTCGTCGAAGATGGTGTTGCTGAACCGATTCAGCAGACCGCCCGCAAACAGTACTGCCACGAGCACCGCGCCACCCGTGACGGTGAACATCAGTACGACAAATTTGGCCTGCCGCTCGTATTTGAGCGACAGGCCCGGCCAAGGCACGAACAGCAGCAGAATGAGGATTTCTGCGGTGGCGAGCATCAGCGCGGCGCGAGCGCCCGATGCAGCGCAACCGATGAACAACAGGAAGATCGCCATCACCCGCGCCCATATGCGCCAGTGCGTCAGCGGCACGAATCCGATGGCTGTGGCGCAGAGCGCGCCCAGTGCCAGCGGATGGGCCGACAGGCCAGTTGGCCTGAATTGCAGTTCGTTCAACCCATAGGGCAACAGCCGATGTTGAGTCACCGCCTCGATGGTGCCGATGACAGCGCTCAGGATCGCCATTCCAAGCACGACGTCTCCCAGCGCCCGCCGCACCTCTGCATTCAATGCCAGCATCAACAGGCCTGTGGCGCCGGCCACCAGATAGGTATCTATGATGAACCCGGAGGAGCCCGCACGGCCGGTAACGAACAGATAGGGCACCAGCACGAACATCAGCACCGAATAGCGGATCAGCGCCTTGAATATTCCAATTTCGTCGCCGTGCAGCAGAAACGGCCGGCTGAAAAGAACGATAGGAAGCAGCAGGATGATCGCATAGGTGCCGAAATGCAGCTTTTCGTAGAACGAGCCTCCCTGGGCCGTATAGTCGACGACCATGTTCATCACCTGCGGCGACACCGTAAAGCGAAGCAGGAGCGCGAACGCCGCGCATAGGAAAAACAGCAGCGACAGCGCGTTCTGACGGCGCGCTCGGCTGGATGATAATCGTTCCGAAGCGGCAGCGGGATAGCTCATGGCCCATCCAAATGGCGATATTCGAACGGCATTCTGGGCAACGAAATCCCTTCAACGTCCGCCGGACGGACGGGGTGTATGAACAGTAAAATGGGCCAACTTG
Organism: Mesorhizobium sp.; assembly: GCF_005063415.1. Lineage (GTDB taxonomy): Bacteria > Pseudomonadota > Alphaproteobacteria > Rhizobiales > Rhizobiaceae > Mesorhizobium. Next base: position 68,266 of record NZ_SUEG01000003.1, on the reverse strand, counting down.
GAAAATAAGATGTTAACGATGTTTCTATAGAGCAGGCCAAGCGTAATGATTTAACAAGGGTTGTCACCATGTCTGCCGGTTCCGGCACACCCCCTATCTCCGCGACGGCTTCCAATAACAGTGCATTCGAGCGTATCGCCAATGCACGGCGCAGGGCATTGCTGCAACAGCATGGCCCATTCGCGGCGCTAAGCTCCGCGCCGGTGACGCCGCAACCTCCAGAGCCTGTCGCGACGGTGACCCTGGACAAGATCGGCGATTTTCTCGAGCTCGATTTTCGACGCCTGTTCGTATGGCTGCGGGCCGGCCTCGCCCTGGCCTTCATGCTGGCGGTAATCGGCGGCATTGTCGGCGGCGCCTATGCATTGCTGAGCAAGCAGCGTTACACCGTCACGACGGAGGTCCTCATCAATCCATCCAATTTGCAGGTTGTGGAAAACGACCTCTACTCGCAACCGGGCCAGGTCGATAGCCAGCTGCTCAGCACGCGCAGCAAGCAGCGCATCCTGACCTCGGGCAACGTGCTTTCCCGTGTGGTGGACGAACTGAATCTGACTCACGATCCAGAATTTTTCGATCCGGACCGGGGCACATCCTCGTCTGGCGCTGTGGCGAAGCCCGACCCGAGGCTCATCGCCTTGAAGAACCTGGCGGACCGGGTAGACGCCATCGCGGACCCGACCTCGTTTGTCACAACCCTCTCGGTATCTGCGGAAACCACCACCAAGGCGATCCTGGTCTCGCAGGCCATAGTCAAAAACTTCCAGGAAGAACTGGCCAAGGCCGAAGCTGCCGGCGCCAGCCGTGCCGCGGCTGCCCTTGACAGCCGGCTTGGCCAACTCAAGAGCGACGTGCAGGCTGCCGAAGAGAAGGTCGAGAGCTACAGGCGCAGCCACAACCTGTCGTCCAGCAATGGCCAGCTCGTCAGCTCGCAGACGCTGACGCAGCTCAATGGGGAAATCGTCGATGCGCAATCGCGTGTCATCGCCGCGCAGGCAAGCTACGACGCCCTGGTTGCCTCCGGTATCAATGGGGCCAATCCCGACCCCACGGTTTCGGAAGCGCTCGCAGCGCTGCGCGACAGGTCAAACAGCCTGCGGCAGCAGATCGATTCACAGTCTATGACCTTCGGTCCGCGCCACCCGACGATTGTCAGGCTCAGGACGGAGCTCGAGACCGTCAACTCGCAACTCCGGGCCGAGTTCTCCCGCACCGTCGGCACGGCAAAGGCCAGCCTGGACAAGGCCAGGGCCTCGTTGGCTTCTCTCAGCTCCAGGATGAACGATCTGAAGAGCAATGTTTTCACCGACAGCGAGTCCGAAGTCGCCCTGCGTGAGCTTGAACGCGATGCCGCGTCCAAGAGAGCGGTCTATGAGAGCTTCCTGTCACGTGCGCGCCAAATCAGCGAGCGCGAGCAGATCGACACCACAAACGTACAGGTGATTTCGACCGCGGTGCCGCCACCAGGGCGCTCCTGGCCACCGCGCCCTGCCTTGGTGGCAGGCGCCGGAGCGTTCGCCGGCTTTGCCCTGGGCATCCTGCTGGCCATCGGCATGGGCATCATCCGCGACATGCGCCGGCCGCCGAACCGATCAGTCCTTGCCGCCAGCCGAGCCTGAAGCAGGGCATGGCGAAGCGCATCGTTTTCCACATCGCCAGCCTGAGGGGCGGCGGCGCCGAACGTGTCTTCGTCCTGATGGCAAATGAACTGGCATCGCGTGGCCACGAGGTCACGCTGTTTACCTGGAACGCGCAAGGCCCTAACGCCGAGCTGCGCTCCGCTGCCGTGCATCTGGTCGACTTCAGCCTTCTCTTGCGAGGCGAGGGTTACGCCAAGTCGGCGACGCTGAAAGGCATCGTGCGAAGCGCAAATTTGTTCCGCCGCCTTGATCCTGATGCGGTCTATAGCGCTCCGGAATTCGCCAATCTGGTGGTGGCGCTGTCACTCATGTTGGCCAGAAGCCGGGCAAAATTCTTTCCAAGCTTCCACGCCGCCGCCTCGCTGCCTGCCAGCGGCCTCGGCGCGAAGCTGGCGATCTGGCTTTCCGCGCTGGTTGCCGCGCGCGCAACCAAAGCCATCGCCGTTTCGGCGGGTGTTGGCCGAGACATCATCGCCCGCGGCTTCCCGCAATCGAAGGTCGTCGTCATCAACAACCCGCTGCCGCCGGCTGAAGCACCGCAGAGGAATTCCTATGCCTGGCAGGCAGCGTTGGCGGCGATGGGCGATGGCCCGGTCATCGCCACCGCCGGACGCCTCGTGCCGGTCAAGGACCACCGGACTTTGCTGCGGGCCTTCGCTGCCCTGCGCGCCGGCCGCCCTGCCCGGCTCGTCATCTTCGGCGAAGGTCCGCTGGCTGCCGAATTGCACGCCTATGCCGAGCAGATCGGCATTGGCCAGGACGTACTCTTTGCCGGCTACGTCAACGATCCCGCAGCCTGTTATGCCGCAGCCGATCTGTTCGTCCTTACATCCACCAGCGAAGGCTTTGGCAACGTCTTGGTCGAGGCCATGGCTGCTAGTGTCCCCGTAATCTCCACCGATGCTCCGCATGGCCCGCGCGAGATACTCGGTGACGGCCGTTTCGGCACCTTGGTGCCAGTCGGTGACGCCGCAGCCCTGACGGAGGCGATGGCCGAGATGCTGGACCACCCCACCCCTGCTGCCGTGCTGAAAAGCAGGGCGGCGGATTTCACAGTCGACAAGATTGGCGATCAGTACGAAACCTTGCTCTAGTTGTCGCGCACGGCAGCAGGGTCACGGTTGGATGCGATCGACGTGGTCGGGCTTTGATTGCCGTAATCTCTTCACGGGCTGGGGCCCAACGATTCATCGTGAGGCGTTCCGTCGTTCCTTGAGTTGTTGGGCGAGGAAATCCTTGACCGAATCGAGAACCGCGTCCCGTTCATGAGATACGCCTGGCAGCAAATCGAAGCGCACGCGCGCACCCGCTGCCTCGAACGATCGACACAATGCCATGAGGCGTTCCGGCCGTGTTCGCCCGGCATCGTTGGCGCCCGGCATCCAATGGGCGCTGCCTTGGACATGAGTGATTTCCCAAGTTTCCAGGTCGGCGTCGCCGACGATCATCTGGAAAGGCACTTTTGCCAGCGCTGTGGCATCGAAGGTGATGCCGAACTTCTCCGGCAGATCACGAATGCCCACCCACCAGTCACGCGTCGGATCGAGCAAGGTCACCGAGCCTGGCGCGCCGATTGAGGCCGCCCAGAGCCTGTCGGGATGCAGGATAGCAAAACGATGCGTGAAATGCCCGCCACCGGAAAATCCGAACATGGCAATGCGGCTCCAATCCTGACTGTATTTGGCGCTGACCTCCTCAACCATGGCGAGCAGCACCCGATCGTAGCGTATGTTGCCCTCGAGGATATACTTGTATCCGCTGCGGGCATCATCCCCGAGAACGCCGATTGGAAACAGCGGACACAAAACGGCGCAGCCGTTCCAGCGTCCGAACTCGGAAAACGCGTCGCGGAATCCAAGAAAAGAGGTGCGGCCGGTGCCATGGATGGCGACCATCAGATCGACTTTGGCCCCTTCCCCAACCGCGGGAGGCACATACAGGCAATAGTGAAAGCGCGGGTCTGATTTGGAAGCAAAGATGGCCGTCGCGCCAAGATCATAGGTAGCACGACTGCGATCCGCGACCGACTTCTTGGCAATGGTAGTCAAGTCGACGACTCCTTAGTAGGCTCGGCGTTCATGGCAATCGTATACCGGTCGGCCGACCTAGTGAACTGGAGACGCCTCCAGGCAGCCACGAGGAGAGCCTCGTCGTGCATCGGAAGCAAGGCGCCGGCGGGGCGATCGGAGGCAAAAAGAATGCCTCCCCCAACGCCTCGGGAAGCCGCCATTAACTTTTCGTTAACCATGCCGGGCTAGCTTTAACCAATCAGTAAGGACTCGCCTCTGTGACCTGCGTCGCTCCCATCCAAAACAAGTCCATACGCTTTCGAGCGCGCTCGTTTGTAGCCTTCACCCTCACCCCTGAGGCCCCGTTAGGGGAATGGCTGCAAAGCCTCGATCACTGGACCGAAAACTCTCCCGGCTTCTTTGCCGGCCGTCCGGTCGTGCTCGATCTGACTATGCTCAAGCCCGAGGTGGGCGAGATGCGGGATCTGGTCTCACAGCTCGCGGAGCGCGGGATTCGCATCTACGCGATCGAGGCCGATGGCAACGTTGCTCTCGACGCCGATCTGCCGCCGCTCCTCGTTGGCGCCAAGGAGGCCACCGCTGACGCGCTTTACGTGCAGCCGGACCCGAAGGCCGCCGCTGAGGCCAAGACGGAAGAGCCGGAGGCGCCGAACTCATTGATGATCAAGGCACCGATCCGCTCCGGCCAGTCGATCTTTCATCCCGATGGCGATGTGGTCATTGTCGGCTCCGTCAGTTCCGGATCCGAGATCATCGCCGGAGGATCGATTCACGTCTACGGCACGCTGCGTGGACGTGCGTTCGCCGGCGCCACGGGAAATTCCGCGGCTCGCATCTTTTGCCGGAAAAACGAAGCCGAACTGCTGGCGGTGGACGGCTGGTACCGCACCGCCGAGGAGATGGACGCCTCCTCGCGAGGAAGGCCGGTACAGGCCTTTCTCGAGGACGGCGCACTTTGCGTCGCACCGCTCAACTAACAACATTGGAGGCACAAATATGGGCAAGGTAGTGGTTGTCACATCCGGCAAAGGGGGTGTCGGCAAGACGACCTCGACGGCCGCTCTCGGCGCCGCGGTCGCGAAAACCGGCAAGCGGGTGGCCCTCGTCGATTTCGACGTCGGCCTGCGCAACCTCGATCTGATCATGGGCGCCGAGCGGCGCGTTGTTTTCGATATCGTCAACGTCATTCAGGGAACCGCCAAGCTCTCGCAGGCGCTGATCCGTGACAAGCGACTCGAAACGCTGTTCCTGCTGCCGGCCTCGCAAACGCGCGACAAGGATGCTCTCACCGAGGAAGGCGTCGCCGATGTCATCGACAAGCTGCGATCGGTTTTCGACTACGTCTTCTGCGACAGCCCCGCCGGCATAGAGCGGGGCGCGCAACTTGCCATGCGCTTTGCCGACGAGGCGGTAATCGTCACCAATCCGGAAGTGAGCTCGGTCCGCGATTCCGATCGCATCATCGGCCTGCTCGACTCCAGGACGATGAAAGCCGAGCAAGGTGAATCGATTGCCAAACACGTGCTCGTCACGCGCTACGATGCTGCGCGCGCTGCCCGCGGCGAGATGCTCAGCATCGATGACGTGCTCGAGATCCTGTCGACGCCCTTGCTGGGAATAATTCCCGAGAGCCAGGACGTGCTGCGCGCATCCAATGTGGGCGCGCCGGTTACGCTCAGCGAAAACACCAACCCCGCCGCACGCGCCTATATCGACGCGGCAAGAAGACTCGAGGGCGAGGACCTGCCGGTCATTCTGCCTTTCGAGCGGAGGGGTCTCCTCGACCGGCTGTTGGGAAGGAGGGCAGCATGAACCTGCTCGATATCTTCAAGCGCCGCGGCAGCGCGCCCGTGGCGCGCGAGCGCTTGCAACTGCTGTTGGCTTACGAGCGTCGAAGCCGCAACCAGCCCGATCTCGTCTCCGTGTTGCGCGAGGAGATCATGGCGGTGATCGCCCGGCATGTTCAGGTCGACCAGGATTTCCTGCAGGTGAGCATGGATCACGGCGAAACGACGTCGAGATTGGAGATCGACATCCAGATCCCCAACAAGGTCGCAATGCCCATGGCCGCGGCGTTCTAGCGGAATCCTTCAGTCAGGGCTTGCGTCGGCTACTGCCGAGGTTGCGGCATGGTGGTTTGCGTGTTTGACCGGTCGCCACCGCCAAGTCGCGCAACTCGAGCATAATAACCATTGCCTCACCAAAACCCCGCGGCCGTTTCCAGCCGCGGGGCGCCTTGGGAGGGCCTTTCGAAACCCGTGGTCAGATGTTGGCGAGCAATTCGTTGACGCGGCTTTCCATGTCGGCAAGGGCGGTGTCGACGTCCTTCTGGCCACTGATTGCTGCACTCATCTCTTCGCCGATGATGTCCTGGATCGCAAACTGACGCTGTACGGCGGACGGCAGCGGCTTGCCGAGGTCGGCGACCGCAGAGATCGTGTTGCGATGCGGCAGGGCCTTGAAGGCGTCCGAGGTGATGACGGCCTTATAGGCCGGCAGGTGACCGGTGCGCGACCACTCAAAGTCGTTGTCGGCGAAGAACTTCAGGAATTTGCCGATCGCCGCGATCTGTTCAGGCGTGCGGTCTTTCTGCGACACGGCCCAGGTGTGGCCGTCGGCATATTGCGCGTGGGTGCCGCCAAACAGCTGCGGATACGGATAGACCGCATAGCCGCCCTTGTTGAGCGCCGTACCCTTGGTTTCGGACTGGGCGTTGTAATCGCCGACCACCCAGGTGCCGTTAAGGTGGACGCCACCCTCGCCGGCAAGGAAGGCGTTGATCGAGCCGCCATAATCGAGATCCGTGGTGGTGTAGCCCTTCTCGAAGATCGCCTTGTACATCTCGACGACCTTCTTGGCTTCCGGCGTATTCAACTTCACATGCTTCGGATCCGCAAAGAAATCGGAATCCTGCTGGAAAAGATAAGTGTAGAGGTTGCGTGTGTAGAGTGCAGTCTCATTGGCCAGGTTCTGGACGAAATAAGGCTTGCCCGTCTTCTGCTTGAACTGTTCGGCCTGGGCGAGCAGTTCCTCGGGCGACTTTGGAAAAATCGGCGTGCCGTCGGCATTGACGAGGCCGGCTTGTTTGAAAAGATCCAGGTTGACGTGATAGAGCATCGTCCAGCTGTCGATCGGCAGGCCGTAGATCTTGCCGTCTTTGGTGGCGCCATTGCGCGCCGCGTCGGTGAAGGCGTCGGGTGTCACGCTGACCGACTTCAAGAGGTCGTCGAGCGGCATCAACAGGCCCTTCGACTGATAATCCGACAGTACGGATTCATGGATCGTGACAATGTCCGGAGCGTCGCCTGAAGCGAACTGCGCGGTCAGCTGATCATAGCCGGGCCATTCCACGGTGGTGACGTTGACATGGACATCGGGATTGTCGGCGTTGAACTTGTTGATCAGCGAGGTGATGATGCCGCATTCGCCAACGGCCTTGGTGGGATCGGTGTTGGTGCCGAAATCGGCATCGCAGGCGCCAAAAAAGCGCTGCACGCTCAGTTCCGTGGCGGCGAAGCTTGGAGCTGCGAGCATCATTGCGCCCGCAGAGACTGCGGCAAACAGTATTTTCTTCAGTTTCATATCAGTTCCTCCTACTGAGTTTCCGCCGCTCCACCCTGGATTGGCTTTCGTGCTTCAATTGCTGCGCATTCCCCCCGGCCGTCAGGCAATCTTCGTTATCTCACCGCAGCGCCGGAGACCGCCGTGACGATGTATTTCTGGAAGAACAGGTAGACGATCAGGATCGGTGCCCCGGCAAACACCGCCTGTGCCATCAGGAAGCCGATGCCTTCGGACTGGGCGAAATTGGTCTGGGTCGATGCCATGCCGACCGTCAGCGTGAACATGTCCTTCCTCGTCGCCGAAATCAGCGGCCAGAAGTAATCGTTCCACGCGCCGAGAAAGGTGAAGATGCCGAGCGTCGCCTGCGCAGGCAGCGTGAGCGGCAGAAGCACCTTCCAGAAAATCCTGAGCCGGCTGGCGTTATCGAGCATGGCGGCTTCGTCCAGCTCCTTCGGGATGGCCTTGAAATACTGGGTCATCAGGAAGACGCCGAACGGAGCTGAAAGGCCCGGCAGAATAAGCCCCTGATAGGTGTTGTGGAACTTCAGCATGCTGAAGATCTGGTGACGGGCGACAAGCACGGCCTGCTCCGGGACCGCCAGGCCGAACAGCACGATCACGAACAGCACGTCTCGGCCGGGGAAATTCAGCCGTGCAAAGCCGTAGCCGGCGAGCGACGACAGGATCAACGTGCCGAGCGTCAATCCGCCCGAGACGATGATGCTGTTGCGCACCCAGATGAAGACCGACGAGGTGCCGACGGTGTTGATATAATTCTTCAGCGTATAAGGCGCGTGAAACACCGAATTCGGATCGGCCATCAGCTCGGCATTGTCCTTGAGCGACAGGCCGATCACCCACAGAACCGGCGCGATCATGACGATCGAAAGCAGGATGACGAGGGCTAATAGCACATGGTCGCCAAATGCCCGTCCCTTGATGGAAGTGGCTGGAGCGCTCATGCTTGGTCTCCCCTGCTGCGTGTCACCAGGTACTGGGCCATGGCCGCGACCAGGATGAGGATGAACAGGATTTCCGATGCAGCGGCGCCCAGGCCGAGATCCCAGCGACGGAATGCGGTATCGTAGATATAGAGCACGATCGGCTTGGTCAGGTTGTTCGGACCGCCGCGCGTCATCAGCCAGGCCTGGCCGAACAGCTGGAATTGAAGCACGATCTGGATGATGATCACCAAGATGAAGGTGCGCTTGATCGACGGCAGCGTGATCGAGCGTAGCGTCTGCCAGCGATTGGCATTGTCCAGGGCTGCCGCCTCGTAAATATCCTGCGGAATCTGCTGGAGCGCCGAAAGAAAGAGCATCATCGGCAGGCCGATGCACCACCAGATGGTGGCAATGGCGATGCCGACCATGGCCAGGCTGGGATCGGAAATGAAGGCCGGGGCCGTTGCGCCGAACCATCCGTAGATCGTCGACAACAGGCCGACATTCGGAATGAAGACGATGCGCCAGATCAGCGTGACGATGGTGACCGACAGCACCGAGGAGGAAAAGAACAGCGTCCGCAAAACCGCGGCAGTGCGCGTGCGGCGGTTGAGGCAAAGCGCCAGGAAAAGGCCGATCAGCGCCAGCGTCGGCACCGTCAGAAGCACGAAGTAGAAGGTGTTCCAGATCGATTGCAGGAAGACCTTGTCGTGATACAGCCTGGCGTAATTGCCGAGACCGACAAAATTTCCGGACGAGAACGTGTCGGCCTTGTGGAAACTCAGCCACATCCCCCAGAGCAGCGGGAAGAGCAGCAGCGTGGTGAAGAAGAACAAGAATGGCGCAACGAAAATGAAATTTCGCCATTGCGGCGCATAGATGTCGGCGGTAGGGGCTCTGACGCCGACAGCAAGCGTCGCGGTCGGGGACATCGCCAGCCGGTCAGCCATCTCAGGCCTCCCTCGCATGCCAGGCGCGGCCGGTCTCGTTGAACAGATGCGATTTCTGGCCGTCGAAGGCGAGCCCGATTCTGTCGCCGACGGCGACGCGGCTGTTGCCGGAATCCGAGCCGACGATCTGCTGGCCATCGCCCAGCCGCGCGTAGATCAGCGTGCGTTCGCCGAGCCGCTCGAGCACATCGACGACGCCGTCGGCATTGCCCTGTCCGGCCGCAACGATGCGCACGTCTTCTGAACGGATGCCGAAAGTGTAGTTGCCATCGGTCAATTGGCTGGAGGCGATCTCGGTCTGCACCGAGACGCCGTCCGCAAACCTGGCCGTGGCGTTCTCGCCGGATCTGTCAAGCGTCGCATCGACGAAGTTCATCGCCGGCGCACCGACGAACCCTGCGACGAATTTGGTCGCCGGACGCTCGTAGATCTCCATCGGAGTGCCGATCTGATCGATCTTGCGATTGTTCATGACGACAATGCGGTCGGCGAGCGTCATTGCCTCGACTTGGTCGTGGGTGACGAAGATCATCGTCGACTGCAGCCGCTGGTGAAGCTGGGCAAGTTCGATGCGGGTACGGGTGCGCAACGCCGCATCGAGATTGGAGAGCGGCTCGTCGAACAGAAAGGCCTTCGGCTCCTTGACGATCGCACGGCCGATGGCGACGCGCTGGCGCTGACCGCCGGAGAGCTGGCCCGGCTTGCGATCGAGCAGATGCGGCATTTCCAGGATGCGGGCGGCTTCGTTGATGCGCGCCTCGATGACCTTGCCTGGTACGCCGATATTCGCAAGCCCGAAGGCCATGTTGTCGCGCACCGTCATATGCGGATAAAGCGCATAGGACTGGAACACCATGGCAATGCCGCGCTTGCCCGGCGGCAAATGATCGATGCGCTCGTTATTGATGGCAATCTCGCCGCTATCGACAGCTTCGAGCCCGGCGATCATTCGAAGAAGCGTCGATTTTCCGCAACCGGACGGGCCCAGGAACACGATGAATTCGCGTGCCCTTATGGAGAGCGACAGATGATCCAGCACCATCATGGCACCGAACTGCTTGCTCACGTTCCTGATCTCGATATCGGCCGTCACGTCGACGCTCCTCCTCAGCGTTTGCGCTTTCTCGATGATCCGCCCGAACTCAGAGCCTCAGGCGTATGACCTGGTAGGAATACGCCGGCAGCGACAGGCTCAGCTTGCCGCCGGCGAGCGAGGCGCCCTCACCCTTCCTGGGGCTGACATTGCCAGGGTTTTCGGCCGAATTGACGGCTTTCAGATCGGCGTGTGCCATCACCCGGTGATCGACGATCTCCGCCGCGCCAAAGCCGGTGAGGTCGACCACTGTTTCGATTGCCTCGCTCGAATGGCGGTTGACGGCGAAGAAGGTGACGTGGCCGGTTTGCCTGTCGTGCACGCCGGCAACATCGACATAGGAGACGTCGCCCGCAACGCTGGATTTGTAGGTCGGACTTTCCACCTTGAGATCCAGCGCATTGCCGCGACCATAGTTAGAAGCAAACAGATAGGGATAAAAAATCGTCTGCCGCCATGCCGGGCCATTCGGAACGGTCATGATCGGCGCGATGACATTGACCAGTTGTGCCAGGCAGGCGATCTTGACGACATCGGAACGGCGGATGAAGGTGTTGAGGATCAGGCCGACCTGCAGCACATCCTCGAAATTATAGATGTCTTCGAGCAACGGCGGGGCGAACGGCCAACCGTCGCTGCCGCCAAGTATCTTCTTGTCCTGCTCCTTGGAATGGTACCAGACGTTCCATTCGTCGAACGAGATGTAGACCTGCTTGTTGGAGCGCTTCTTGGCCTTGATATAGTCGATGACGCCGGCGACCGAGACAATGTAGTCGTCGAGCTTTTCGCTCATGGCGAGATAGTTCGGAGCGTCGTTGGCTTCGTTGTCGAAATACATGTGCAGCGAGATGTAGTCGACCTCGTTGTAGGTATGGTCGAGAACCGTCGCTTCCCATTCCGGGTAGGTCGGCATCTTGGCATTCGAAGAGCCGCAGACCACCAGCTCGAGTGACTTGGAGAAGGCGCGCATGGCCTTGGCCGTCTCATGCGCCAGCCGGCCGTACTCGTCCGCGGTCTTGTGGCCGATCTGCCAGGGGCCATCCATTTCATTGCCGAGGCACCAGAGCTTGACGTCGAACGGCTCCTTGCGGCCGTTGGCGATGCGCTTGTCGCTCCATTTGCTGCCGCCGGGATGGTTGGCGTACTCCAGCAGGTTGCGGGCTTCGTCGAGGCCGCGCGAGCCGAGATTGACGGCAAGCATCATCTCGGTGTTGGCGCAGCTGCACCAATCGGCAAATTCATGCAGGCCGACTTCGTTGCTTTCCGATGTGTGCCAGGCAAGGTCGAGGCGGACTGGGCGCTGTTCCTTGGGGCCAATGCCGTCTTCCCAATTGTAGGCCGAGACGAAATTGCCGCCGGGATAGCGCACGATCGGAACATTGAGTTCCCTGACGAGATCGATGACGTCCTGACGCATGCCGTTGGCGTCCGCTGTCGGATGGCCGGGCTCATAGATGCCAGTGTAAACTGCCCGCCCCAGATGCTCGATGAAGGATCCGTAGAGCCTCGGATCGATTTCCGAGACAACATAATGCGGATGAGCCGTAACGGCTGCCTTCATGCATTCCTCCCATCGATATCACAAACGATGATTTAAATCATCTTGCCCGATATCAAAGCGGGATTGGCAGCCCTTCGTCAAGCCAAAATACCCAAATGTAGGACAATTAGACGAACGCTTTGGCACGGAAGAAAGCCAGCTAGTTGAAATTGCTGCGTTATCTTTAGAACCCGGTTTCATGATATCAACCAGTTTTGATCCTAAGCAGGATGTCCTGATCGTAATTTCCAAAGCCCTTGCCGAAAATGTTGATCCCACCGGGGCGCTTGGCGTCGTCCTTGACGCCGATACGGACGCGGATTGAATGATGGCTCTTCAGATCGAGTGCGGCGAGGCCGGTTTCGGAAATCCTGAGGCCGTCGACATAGGTGCCGTCATTGGCAATTCGCCAGTTCTTCAACTTGCCGTATTGCGAGCCCTTGAGCTTCCACCAGGAGGGCGTGAAGACGCCGCGCTTGTCGCCGAAATCCCCCGGCGACGTCCAGGTGCCGACATCGACGCCATTGATTGTCAGCGTAATGTCCGAGGGCCAATCGGCGCTGGTGCCCGGCACTTCCGAGGACAGCTCTATCGCCACTTCGAGTTCGGTGATCTCGGCATTGGCGAGCTTGGCATTGTTGGGGAACTGGTATTCGACAAAACCGCGCGTGAACCATAGCAGACCGGCTTTCATGCGGTCCGGATCGAGGAAAGTGTTGGGAACATCGAGCAGACCGATGATGCCGTCCGGCGAGCAAAGGCCGCAGGGCGCGGTAACCTCGAAGCCGGTGTAAAGCCCGATCGGCATCGACACTTCGATCGCGTCGTTCTTGACCGCACGATATTCGCTCTTGAACACGACGAGCACTTCTTCGGCCGTCGGATAACAGATTTTCTGACTGCCTTTCCTCGCTTTCAGATTCTCGGTGCGGATCAGCCCCGCATCCTCCAGCACCTGGATGTTGGTCGAGACGGTCGACTGCGGCAGCGACAGCACGGCGGCGATTTCGTTGACATTCATCGGCCCCTTCTCATGCAGCAGTTTCAGCATCGAGATACGCGCCGAAGAGGCAAGCCCCTTGAGCACGGCAATGCCTTCCTCAGGTTCAATCACCAGAAAATTGCGACTCATGAAATTGCCCGACCCATGCAAAATCTATATCCGAAATTATCCTGTATATCGGGATATCTGATTTAATCAATGGCAGGCAGAACGCCGAGCAATTTGTTGAATCCAGCAAGGCCGGTGGTCGCGCGGTGGCCCTGCACAGAATTTGTGCAGGAGCCATATGCAGAGTGGACACCTGAACGCCGATCGCCCAATCTAGTCCGGAGCTGAGCCGGTGATGGCGGCTTGCAATTAAAGCGGTTGGACGGGTCGTGACCAAAGGGTGGAAATTATACGATCAGCGACTGGCCTGGATCCTCGTCGCGCCTGTCCTTTTGCTGCTTATCCTGCTTCTGCTGCTGCCGATCGCGATGATGACGGTCTACACGTTTTTCACCTTCGTCACCGCGGGGGTGGAGTCGGCGGTGCTGACCTTCGACAATTGGAAGGAATTCCTCACCGATAGTTACTATCACGGCTTTCTTTGGAAGACCGTTCGCGTCGGCGCCATCACCGCTGTGATTTGCGCGATCCTTGGCTATTTCCCCGCCTATTTCATCTGGGCCACGACTTTCAGGCACAAATGGCTGCTGTTGCTGCTGCTCATCGTACCGTTCTGGATCAGCTTCACCATCCGGACATTCTCGTGGATCCATATTCTCGGCGAACAGGGGCTGATCAACGTCGTGCTCATCAGGCTGGGGGTTATCAGCGAGCCGTTGCCGATGCTCTACACCGAGGGCGCCGTCATCATGGGGCTGCTGCATTTTCTGCTGCCCTATATGATCCTGAACGTCTATGTCAGCCTGGAAAGCATCGACCGCACGCTGATTGCCGCCGCCCGCTCGATGGGCTGTACCAGCGCGCAGGCGTTTCGCGAAGTGACCCTGCCGCTATCGATGCCGGGGCTGGGTGCCGGGCTGCTGCTCTGCTTCGTGCTGGCGGCCGGCTCCTATGTGACACCGCAGCTGCTCGGGGGAAGCCGCGACGCGCTGTTCGGCAACTTGATTTACGACACCATCATGGGGCAGCTCAACTGGCCGATGGGCGCAACGCTTTCCATCGTCCTGTTCGTCCTGCTCGGCGCGGCCGCCGCCGCTTACAGCCGCTATATGGGCCTGTCGCAGATCATGAAGGGTCTTAGTGCATGAGAGCGGATCATCCCGATCGCGAAGGCAGATGGGCGTGGCGGCTGACCGGCGCGATCACGCTGTGCGTCTATGTCTTCATGTTCGCGCCGATCATCGCCACGGTCGTGCTTTCCTTCAACGCCTCGATGTTCGGCGGCTTTCCCCTCACCGGCTTCAGCCTGCGATGGTACGAAAAGCTGCTCACCAACGAGCCGGTTCTCGACGCCTTCCGGACATCGATGTGGATTGCCCTGGTGACGGCAACGGTGACGACGCTGCTCGGCATCATGGCGGCATTGGCGCTGGTGCGCTTCGAGTTCCGTGGCAAGCAGGCGATCAACACGCTTGTCATTCTTCCCGCGCTGGTCCCCGAAACGATACTCGGCGTCGGCCTGCTGGTCATGATCAAAGCCGTCGACCAGCCGCGCAGCATGGCGCTGCTGGTACTCGGCCACATTCTGCTCACGCTCCCCTACGTGGTGCTGATCGTTCAGGCGCGCATGGTCGGCATCAAACGTTCCTATGAGGAGGCGGCACTGTCGCTCGGAGCGCCGCGTGTGTCGACATTCCGCGAGATCACGCTGCCGCTGCTCATTCCCGCAGTGCTTGCCAGTATTCTGCTCGCTTTCACCATTTCGTTCGACAACACCTCGGCCAGCCTGTTCTGGCGGCCGGCGGGCGTCGAGACCATGCCGACTCAAATCCTTTCGATGCTGAAGATCTCGATCAGCCCCGAGGTGAACGCACTAGGAACCGTCATGATCCTTTTGACGGTCGGCATTCCCTTGGCTGGCGGGCTCATCCTGCAAAGCCTCACCTGGTTCAAGGCAGGCAAGTGAAAATGAAAATGGGAGAATGGAAATGAAACTGACAACCACCAAGCGACTGGAGCGGCTCAACGAACGCTATGCCAATGGCGACATCAGCCGGCGATCATTCCTGACGCTGACGGCCGCCGCTGCCGCCGCCACCGGGCTTTCCATGCCCTGGATGGGACGGGCGCTGGCCGCGGTTTCGGAAGTGCGCTTCGACGGATGGGGCGGCGTGGTGCAGGAGGCGATCGACAAGTACGCGTTCCAGCCTTACACCGCCAAGTCCAAGGTCAAGGTCGTCCAGGGAACCTTTGGCGACGAGAACGAGATCATCACCAAGATCAAGACGTCGAAGCCGGGCGACTTCCAGATCGTCCATTCTTCCGGCGTCAACTACTACATCAAATACGTCAACGGCGGTTTCAATTCGGAGATCAACGAGGCGAACATTCCAAACATGGCGAATGTGCTGACCGCCATGATCGAGCCGTTCCGCAAGATCACGCCGAAGCTGTCGGCAGTGCCATATGATTACGGCACCACCGGCATCGCCTACAACAACAAGGTCATCTCGCCGGAGGAAGCCAAGGAAAAGGGCGCCAACCTGCTTACCGACACGAAATATGCCGGCAAGATCGGCGGCTACGCCGATATGACGACGCGCGTCTGGTACGCGGCGCTGCAGACGAAACAGGACCCCAACAGCATCCAGGATATGGATGCGGTCTGGGCCAAGGTTCGCGAGACCCGCGACCTGGCCAAGAAGTTCTGGAGTTCCGGCGCGGAACTCATGGACCTCCTGTCGCGAAACGAGATCGTCGTCACTGACGCCTGGTCGGGACGTGTCGCCGCCCTGCAGCAGCAGGGCCAGCCGATCGGCTATCTCGACCCCGCCGGCTCATACGCATGGATGGAGGACATGCTGGTGCTCAAGGGATCGCCGATGGCCGAATGCGAGGAGTTGATCAACTTCATGCTGGATCCGGCCACGTCGATCGCCGTCGCCGAGGGCCAGAACTATCCGCCATCCCTTGACCCCACCAAGGTGAAGCTGACCGACAAGATCGCCGCGCTTCCGGCCTTCGACCCGACCGGATCGATGAAGTCGCTGACCTTCGCCGATCCGCTCTACTGGGCGAAGAACGAAGACGCCTGGACCAAGCAATGGGACAGGGTGTCGAAAGGTGCATGACGACAACAGCCACGACCAGCAGCCCCGTCCGGCTTCGGCCGGGGCTGCCGGCGACCAGCTCGCCCAGAGCGAGCGGCAGCCGACAGGAATGCCTGCGGTCGAGTTTCGCGACATTGATATTTTCTACGGCAAGTTCGCCGCTGTGCGCGATTTTTCACTGGCGATCCGGAAAGGTAGTTTCGTCACCTTGCTGGGGCCGTCCGGGTGCGGCAAGACGACGATCCTGCGCTCGATCGCGGGCCTGGTCGACATCTCCAGTGGCCAGATCTCGATCGGCGGAAAGCGGGTCGACGACATCCCGATCTACAAGCGCAACATTGGTCTGGTGTTCCAGAACTACGCGCTCTTTCCGCACAAGAACGTCTTCGACAACGTCGCATTCGGCCTGAAATACCGAAACGTGCCGAAACCGGAAATCGTGCGCCGGGTCAAGAAGGCGCTGGATATGGTGCGGCTGCCCGGCAGTGAGACAAAGCTGCCGTCACAGCTCTCGGGCGGCCAGCAGCAACGCATCGCACTGGCCCGCGCCATCGTCTTCGAGCCGGAAGTGCTGCTGCTGGACGAGCCCTTGTCGGCGCTCGACGCCAATATGCGCGAGGACATGCGCGTCGAGATCAAGAAAATCCAGAGGGAGACGGGCATCACCGCTATTTTCGTGACGCACGACCAGGAAGAAGCGTTATCGATGTCCGACCACATCGTCGTGATGAACGCCGGCCTGATCGAGCAGATCGGCTCCCCCGCGCAGGTCTATGACCAGCCGGCCACCGCATTCGTCGCCAATTTCCTGGGCAAGGCCAACATGCTGCCCGGCAGCGTGACAGTGATGGACGGCAAGATGGCGATGATCGCGCTGGCCAGCGGCCATGTCGTAAAGGTGGCCGCGCCGAAGGCGCTCGCGACCGGCAGCGCGGTCACCGTCGTCGTTCGCCCGCAGAAGCTTACCGTCGGTACCGCCGGTGCTGCCAACAGGCTGGCGGGACGAATAGTCTCGACCTCCTATCTCGGCGGCAATGCGGTCTACGAGATTGACATCGGCGCCGGCACGCTGGTGCGCGCCAACACGTTGATCGACGGCCAGCCGCTGCGTGAAGGCGAAGCGGTCGATGTCTGCTTCGGCCCGCTGGGCTGCGTGCTTCTCGACGCGCAAGGCTTGCGCATCGCCTAGCGAGGCCGACCTGAGCCGTTCAGTCTTTCGCGTCACCCTTTGGCCCGAGAAACCGCGCATAGACCTCACCGACAATACCGCGCCGGAAAACCAGCACGCAGACCATGAAGGTCAGGCC
Organism: Mesorhizobium sp.; assembly: GCF_005063415.1. GTDB lineage: Bacteria > Pseudomonadota > Alphaproteobacteria > Rhizobiales > Rhizobiaceae > Mesorhizobium. The sequence continues at coordinate 50,977 of NZ_SUEG01000003.1, read as the reverse complement.
GGTGGCGATGGTCACCGGAAAACTCGAGGTGGCGAGCGTGTTTTCCAGGCCGACGACCAGACTGGCGCCGATGATCGGCCCGACCATGGTGCCGATGCCGCCGAGGAGCGTCATCAGAATCACCTCGCCCGACATCTGCCAGGTGACGTCGGTGAGCGTGGCAAACTGAAAAACGATCGCCTTGAGCGCGCCGGCCAGCCCGGCCAATGTCGCCGACATGACGAATGCCGCCAGCTTGTAATTGGCAACTGAATAGCCGAGCGAAATGGCCCGGCTCTCGTTTTCCCGGATGGAACGCAGGATCATGCCGAAAGGCGAGTTGATGATGCGCCAGATGGCGAACACGCCGATCAGGAAGACTGCCAGCACGAAATAATAGATGTTGATCGAGACGTTCAGGTCGAGCATTCCAAGCAGCTTGCCACGCGGCACGCCCTGGATGCCGTCCTCACCTCCGGTGAACGGCGCCTGCACGCAGAAGAAGAAGAACATCTGCGACAGCGCCAGCGTGATCATGGCGAAATAGATGCCTTGCCGGCGGATGGCAAAGAAGCCCATGACAAGGCCGAGCAGCGCGGCTCCCAGGGCACCGAGCAGGATGCCCGCTTCCGGCGGCCAGCCCCAGACCTTGACCGCGTATGCTGTGAAATAGGCCGCCCCCCCGAAGAATGTCGCATGGCCGAAGGACAACAGCCCGGTGTAGCCGAGCAGAAGGTTGAACGCGCAGGCAAACAGCGCAAAGCACAGCATCTTCATCAGGAAGATCGGATAGACGAAGAATGGCGCCACCAGCAGCGTCAGGATGCCGAGCCCCACCAGCGTCCATTCAAGCCATACCGAACTTTTGGCGCGCGTCTCGCGAAGTGAGAGTTCGGCCATCTCAGGCATCCCTTCCGAACAGGCCGGCTGGCCGGACAAGAAGCACGATCGCCATGATGACGAAGACCACCAGATTGGAGGCTTCGGGATAGAAAACCTTGGTCAGGCCTTCGGCGAGGCCAAGCATGTAACCGGTGACGATCGCCCCGAGGATCGATCCCATGCCGCCGACCACGACGACGGCGAAGACGACGATGATGAGGTCAGACCCCATCAGCGGGCTCACCTGATAGATCGGCGCGGCGAGAACCCCCGCAAGCCCGGCAAGAGCGGCGCCGAGGCCGTAGGTGAGAGTCAGCAGCAACGGCACGTTGACGCCGAAAGCCTGCACCAGGCCGGGGTTCTCCGTTGCCGCGCGCAGATAGGAGCCCAGCCTGGTCTTCTCGATCAGCGCCCAGGTGCCGAAACAGACGATCATCGAGGCGACCACCACCCAGCCGCGGTAATTAGGCAGGAACATGAAGCCGAGATTGGTGCCGCCGGAGAGCAGCGGCGGCACGGAATAAGGACTTCCCGATACGCCATAGTAGTACCGGAACACGCCTTCGAGCACGAGCGCGAGGCCAAAGGTGAAAAGCAACCCGTAGAGCGGGTCGATGTCGTAAAGCCTCGACAGCGCCAGGCGCTCGACCACGACGCCGAAGCCGCCGACGATCAGCGGCGACAGGATCAGAGCCGGCCAGTAGCCGATGCCGAACCGGGTGAGAAGCAGGTACCCGATGAAGGCGCCGAGCATATAGAGCGCGCCGTGAGCGAAATTGATGACGCGCAACAGGCCGAATATGACAGCCAGGCCCAGGCTCAACATTGCGTAGAACGAGCCGTTGATGAGGCCGACCAGCAACTGGCCGAGGAATGCCTGAACGGGTATTCCGAAGATCATCGTCATGGCGCCATCATACACCCAGCACTTCATGCAGCAGCGTCATACGATCCGGCAGTTCGCCGACCGGAAAGCCCGCCACGACCTTGCCGTGCTCCATCAGGTAGAAACGGTCGGTGACGCGGCTGGCAAAGCGGAAATTCTGCTCGACCAGCAGGATCGTCATGCCGCGCTTTTTCATCGTCGCCAGCAGATCGCCGATGCGCTGCACGATGACCGGAGCCAGGCCCTCGGTCGGCTCATCGAGAAGCAGCATTTTCACGCCGGTTCTGAGCATGCGCGCGATCGCCAGCATCTGCTGTTCGCCGCCCGACAGCCTGGTGCCGGGGCTGTTGCGTCGCTCCTTCAGATTGGGGAAGAGCTCGAATATTTCCTCCACGCTCATGCCGCCCTCGGCGACGATCGGCGGCAGGACCAGATTCTCGTCCACGGTCAATGTTGCGAAGATGCCGCGTTCCTCCGGCACAAGGCCAATGCCTTGATGCGCGGTCCGGTGCAACGGCAGGCGCATCAGATCCTTGTCGTCGAAAAAAATCTGGCCGGTTCGCTGGCGGATCAGCCCGATAATGGCGCGCAATGTCGTGGTCTTGCCGACGCCGTTGCGCCCCAGCAACGTCACCGTTTCACCTGGAAAGACCTCCAGGTCGACGCCGTGCAGCGCATGGCTCTCGCCATACCAGGCGTTGAGGCCGCGGACTGCGAGAAGCGGCGCGGCGTCACTCATCGGCGGTGCCCATATAGGCGATCCTCACCCGCTCGTCGCGGCTGACCGTGGCGTAGTCGCCGGCGGCAAGGATTTCGCCGCGCTGCATGACGGTTATCCAGTCGCAAAGATCGGCTACAACAGTCAAATTGTGCTCGACCATCAAAACCGCGCGCTCCTTGGCGACCGAGCGGATGATGTCGGAAACCGTGCGCACATCCTCATGCCCCATGCCGGCCATCGGCTCGTCGAGCAGCAGCATTTTCGGGTCGAGCGCTAGCGTCGTGGCGATCTCTAGCACGCGTTTCCTGCCATAGGAGAGATCGGCGGCGGGCCTGTTCTTGGCATCGTCGAGGCCGACCGACCGCAAAAGCTCCTCGGCGCGCGGCGTCAATCGATCGAGCGCAGACAGCGAGCGCCAGAACTGAACGCTGAGCCCGCCCGGCCGCTGCAGCGCAACGCGCACATTGTCGAGCACGCTGAGATGTGGAAACACCGCCGAGATCTGGAACGAGCGCACCAGGCCCATCCGCGCGACCTTGGCCGGCGAGGTGCGGGTGATGTCGTGGCCGAGCAGTTCGATCCTGCCGCTGGTCGGCGGCAGGAACTTGGTGAGCAGGTTGAAGACGGTAGTCTTGCCGGCGCCGTTGGGTCCGATCAGCGCGTGGATGTTGCCGTGGTAGAGGTCGAGATCGACATTCCTGACCGCGACGAAACCGGCGAAGTCGCGCCGCAAACCGCGGGCGGAAAGCACCACCCGCGGCTCACTCGGTTCGGGCGGTTCCATCGGTGCGCCAATCACTCGCCAGCCGTGGGACAGCCGCTCTCCTTGGGGCTCAGGAACGCCTCGTTACCGGGGATCGTGGCGAGCGGTTTGTAATAGTCCCACTCCTTGGTGCTCTCGCTCGGCGACTTGACCTGATAAAGATACATGTCGTGAACCATGTTGCCGTCGGCCTGCACTTTGCCGTTTGCCGTAACGTCGTTCACTGGCATCGCATGCAATTCCTTGGCGACCGCCTCGGTTCCATCGGTGCCGGCTTTGTCGATCGCCTTCAAATACTGGGTCACCGCCGAATAGGTGGCGGCCTGGATCATGTTCGGCATGCGGTTGGTGCGCTTGAAGAACCGCTGGGCGAAATCGCGGCTCTTGTCATCGCGATCCCAGTAGAAACCTTCAGTCAGCACCACGCCTTGCGCGGCCTCGAGGCCGAGCCCATGCACCTCGGCCAGCGTGAACAGAAGTGCTGCAAGACGCTGACCGCCCTGCACTATACCGAATTCGGCCGCTTGCTTGATCGAGTTGGAGGTGTCGAGGCCGGCATTCGCCAGGCCGATGACCTTGGCGCCCGACGATTGCGCCTGCAGCAGGAAGGATGAATAGTCGGTCGAGCCGAGCGGGTAGCGCACCTCGCCAACCACCTTGCCGCCATGGCTCTCGACGAACTTTGCGGTCTGCTCCTTGAGCGAATATCCGAATGCATAATCGACGGTGACGAAGAACCAGCTGTCGCCGCCTTGCTGGACGAGAGCGCCACCGGTCCCCACTGCCTGCGAATGCGTGTCGTAGGCCCAGTGGAAGCCATAGGGCGAGCACTGTTTGCCGGTTAGCTCGGTGGTCGCGGCGCCGGTGACGATGTCAATTTTTTTCTTTTCCTTGGAAATCCCTTGGACGGCGAGCGCCACCGAGGAGGTAGTCAGTTCCATGATGGAATCGACCTGTTCGGTGTCATACCACTGCCGCGCAATGTTGGAGGCGATGTCCGGCTTGTTCTGGTGGTCGGCGCTGACGATCTCGACCGGCGCACCTTGCACCTTGCCGCCGAAATCCTCGACCGCCATCTTGGCGGCCTCGACCGACCACTTGCCGCCGAAATCGGCATAGACGCCCGACTGGTCGTTGAGAATGCCGATCTTGACCTTGCCGTCGGAAATCTCGGCGGCTGCGGCAGGCATCACAGTCGCTGCAAGAAGCGCGGCCGAGACCAGGTACGATATCTTCATTGGTGACTTCCTCCCTTATGGTCGACAACCGAGCAAACATGTCGGCGGCTGCCTGCTGCGGCACGAAGAATGGCCTCCCATATTCCGTCCTCTCCGGCGCCAAATCACGCAGCGCTCTACGGCCGCCTATGCCCGTCCCTCAAATCGTAGCATCGCTCGGCAACGCGAGAACAGTTACTTTAGTATTAGGCATCGGCGATGCCCGGCCGCGCAGCGCCGAAGCGCAACATAGCGCCGGATCGTGCGGCGTCCAGATCGGCCGCTATCCTCGCCGAAAGGACGATTACGGCTGAACGGTCCTGATCCGATATCGCTGACCGAGAATTCCCATCGTCAACCGCCGGCTGGATGATGGCACGCAACCAGGCGGCCCTCGCCAATGCTTTGGAGAAGCGGACGCTCGCTGCGGCAGAGGGAGGTGGCGGCTGGGCAGCGGGTGTGGAACCGGCACCCGGAGGGTGGGCTCATCGGGCTGGGCAGGTCACCCTTGAGCACCAGCCGGCCGCGCCGCGCCCGGTCGATGCTGGGTACCGGCACGGCGGAACGCAGCGCCGCGGTGTAATGGTGTCTGGGCGCCGCAAAGACCTCGTCGGTCGGCCCACTCTCCACGATCGATCCCAGATACATGACCGCCACACGGCTCGAGATCTGACGCACCACGGAAAGGTCGTGGGCGATGAACACATAGGTCAGGTTGAACTCCTCGCGCAGGTCGGCGAGCAGATTGACGATCTGCGCCTGGATCGACACGTCGAGCGCCGAGACCGGCTCGTCGGCCACGATCAGCCGTGGCCGCAGCGCCAGCGCACGGGCAATGCCGATACGCTGGCGCTGGCCGCCGGAGAATTCGTGCGGATAGCGCGATGCGTGCTGGGGCGACAAGTCGACCCGGCGCAGAAGGTCGGCGACCCGGTCCGCCATTTCCGATGCCGAGAGGCGTTCATGGATACGGAATGGATCGGCCAGCAGATCGCCGACCCGCCGGCGCGGATTGAGCGAAGCGCTGGGATCCTGAAAGACCATCTGCATCTGCCGCCGCAGCGGACGGAGCTGACGCTGGGAAGCCTCGCTGATGTCGCGGCCCTCGAATTCCAGCGACCCCGAGCTGATTTCGGTCAGACGCACCAGACACCGGCCAAGCGTGGATTTGCCGCAACCGGACTCACCGACGATGCCGAGCGTTTCCCCGGGCCAGATGTCGAGAGACACCGTATCGACCGCATGTACGGTCCGGCGCTGCGCCGGGAAGATCGAGCGGCCGACGCTATAACGTTTCGACAGATCGCCGGCGCGAAGCAGCGGGCGCGGCACGGCATTCATCGTTGCATCTCCACGCCGCCAGCCCTCTGGACAGCGAATTGTCGGCGCGTTGTCTCCGGCAACAGGCACGCGGCGCGATGGCTCTCGCCTTGCATGATCGGCAGCTGGACCAGACAGGCGTCGTGGCGAAAGGCGCAGCGGGGGCTGAAGGCGCAGCCTTTCGGCAGGTCGGAGAGCGACGGCGGAATCCCCGTGATAGCGGCGAGCCGGGCTGGACGTGGTCCCTCCATCGGCGGGATCGAGCCGAACAAGCCCCATGTGTAGGGATGCAGCGGCGCCCGGAAGACACTGCTCTTGCCGCCCTCCTCGACAAAGCGTCCGCCATACATCACCAGCACCCGGTCCGCGACTTCGGCGACGACGCCAAGATCATGCGTGACCAGGATCACGGCGGAGCCGAACTGGTCGCGCAATCGTCCGATCAGTTCGAGGATCTGCGCCTGCACGGTAACATCGAGGGCTGTGGTCGGTTCATCCGCGACGAGCAGCGCCGGGTTGCAGGAGAGCGCCATGGCAATCACCGCACGCTGGCGCATGCCGCCGGAAAGCTGGTGCGGGTAGTTGTCGACGACCCGATCCGGATTTGCGATGCCGACCGCATCCAGCAATTGCACGGCCCTCGGCCGTGCCGCTTTCGCCGACACTTTTTCATGCGCGCGCACCTGCTCGGCGATCTGGTTGCCGATCGTATGCACCGGGGTGAGCGCCGACATCGGATCCTGGAAGATCATCGCGATCTGGCGGCCGCGAATGGCATCGAGCGCACGCCGCTTGAGTCCGATTAGTTCCTGTCCCATGAAACGGATGGAACCGGAGACGATAGCGTTGGGGCTGTCGATCAGCCCCATAATGGCGAGCAAGGTCTGGCTTTTGCCCGAACCGGACTCGCCAACCACACCGACGATCTCGCGCTGCTCGACGGAGAACGAAATACCTCCCACCGCGCGCACCAGGCCCTCGTCGCTGCGGAAGGAGACGGTGAGGTCCTTGACCACCAGAAGAGGAGCATCAGCCGACATCGCGAGCCCTCGGGTCGATGAAGACGAAGACCACGTCGACGACGAAGTTTGCCATCACCACGAAGAAGGCGGCGTAAATCACCGTGGCCAGGATCATCGGCAGATCGAGGGTCTGCAGCGCCTCATAGGTCAGTTTTCCGACGCCCTGCAGTCCGAAGACCACTTCGGTCAGCAGCGCGCCGCCGCCGACCAGGGCACCAAAATCGAGGCCGAACATGGTGACAAATGCGACCAGCGAGGTTCTGAGGCCATGATGCAGCAGCACCCGGCGTTCGCCGATCCCCTTGGCCCGGGCGGTGCGGATGAAATCCTCCTGCATCATCTCGATCAGGCTTGCCCGCAGCACCCGGCCATAGAGGCCGACATAAAGGGTTGCCAGCGTGAACCACGGAATGACGAGCGCCTTGAACCAGCCCCATGGGTTCTCGGCCAGGGGGATGTAGCCGAGCGGAGGAACCCAGGAAAACAGCCAGCTGTCGTGCCAGCGGCTTTGTGTCAGCAGGTTGGCGACCTCGCCCAGCCAGAAGACCGGGATCGACACGCCTATCAAGCTCAGGATCATCAGCGCCCGATCCACGAATGTACCGCGCGTTGCGCCTGCGATCACCCCGACGATCAATCCACCGAGCACCCACAGCACTGCCGCGCCACCGACCAGCGACAGCGTTACGGGAATGGCGCTTATCACGGTCGGAATGACGCGTTGCCCGCGGTTGACGAAGGAGGTGAGATCGCGGCTGACGAAAAGCCGGTTCATCATCAGCCCATATTGCACCGGCAATGGCCGGTCGAGACCGAAATCGTGGCGCACCTGGATCAACGTCTCTTGCGAAGCATTGCGGCCGGCAATGCGCGCCGATGGATCAGCGCCAGGCGTCGCAAAGAAGATCAGGAAAGCGACGACACTGATGCCGAACATGACCAGCACCATCTGGCCAAGCCGGAAGCTGAGCGCGGTAACCACTAGACGCCCCTCGGCGAGGATTTCGGATCGAGCGCGTCGCGCACGCCGTCGCCCAGAATGTTGAGGGCCAGCACCGTGATCACAATGGCTAACCCCGGCGCCAGTGCCACGACCGGCCGCGAATAGAGCAGGCCCTGGCCGTCCTGGATGATCGTGCCCCAGCTGGCATCCGGCGGCTGCACGCCGATCGACAGGAACGACAGCGAGGATTCGGTCATCATGTTGAGCGCCAGGATCAACGGCACGAAAACGATGATGCGGGTCACCACATTGGGCATGATGTCGCGCAAAAGGATGCGCCAGGGCGACGCGCCTAGGCCGATCGCAGCGGTGACGAATTCGGCATGCATCAAGGTCAGGACATGGCCGCGGATCGGCCGCGCCACATAGGGCACATAGACGATGCCGATGATGAAGACCGGTAGCCACAGGCTGCCGGAGCGGATTTCGAATGGACCGATCTGGATGCTCTGCGCAATCAGCACGATCGACAACGAAATCGCCAACAGGAAAATCGGAAAGGCCCAGAGCACGTCGAGAATGCGCGACAGGCCGATGTCGACGATGCCGCCGAAGAAGCCCGAAACGACCCCCAGAGACGTCGCGAGGACAAGGCACAGCGCGGCTGCAGCACCCGAGATCAACAGCGAATCCCGTCCGCCGTAAAACAGCCGCGCCGCGACGTCACGGCCCTGGTTGTCGGCACCAAGCATATAGGGGCCGATGCGCCAGGTCGGCCCGATCGGCGTCATGCCGAGGCCAAGGCCTTCGGTGGAGGGCTGCAGCACCGGCTGGGTCACCCCATCGACGACGATCTCGCCATTGAGATTGGTCACAAATGGATCGGTGCCGGAGACGTATCGCGCATAAAGCGGCGCCGCGAGCGAGGCGATCACGATGACGACGAGCACGGCGAAGGCAGATATTGCAGAACGATCGCCTTTCAGCTTGCGCCAAGCGGTGCGCCACGGGCCATCGGTGGCCCGGCGAACCGGGATGGCGGGCTGGTCCGCAATGACATTGACCATGAACAGGATTGCCTAGGAAAAATCGCGGCCTCGAAGATGCTCTGATCCGCCGGAAAAGGAAATGCGACGGAGAGCCAGCGGCACTCCGTCGCATTGGCTCCGGTCGGCTATTCCACCCAGGACTGGCTGACAATCCAGTAGAATTGCGGGCTGAAGGTGAAGTTCTTCAGCCTGGAAGAGATCACATCGACGCGCTTTGGCGTGAACAGGACAGCGACCGGAGCCTCGTCCGTCACAGCCTTGTCGATGGCGGTCCAGAGTGTCGCGCCCTTGGCCGGATCGGCGATGGTGGCTGCCTCTGCCTCGTCCATCGATGCGTCGATCGACTTGTCGCAGAACCCCGAAATATTGACCGAGGCGTCGGAGCCCGGCGTAAACGAGGCACAGCTGAACAAGACCTGCAGGAAATTCGATGGCGCCGGATAATCCTGGAACCATTGCGAGATCGAAATCTGCACCTTGTTATTGGTGTTCTGGATGTAGGTGAACTGTATGTTCTGCGAGATCGGCTTGACCGACGTCTTGTAGCCAAGCTGGTTGAGCACATCCTGCAGGTAGACGCCGATCGCCTTGGAGACCGTGGTGTCCTCGGTGATGATCGTCACCTCCTGACCTGCGGTTCCCGATTCAGCGACCAATTGCTTGGCCTTGTCCATATCCGGCGCGGACCACTTCTCACCCGGATTGGCGGTGAACGGGCAATAGGCTGCGAATGACGGGAAGCCCGGCGGCAGAATCTGACAGGCCGGCTGCGCCAGATTGCTGCCGCCGAACAACTTGACGATCGCGGCGCGGTCGATCGCGAAGTTCACGGCTTGGCGAACGCGGATGTCGTTGAACGGCGCCAGATTGGTGTTCATCGGCGCATACCACATCGCCGTCAGTGGGTGAACCGTGACCTGCTTGGCATATTTGGTGCCGAGTTCGGTGAGACGGTCGGACGGCGGCGGATCGAACATCCAGTCCGCCTGGCCATTCTCGACCGCCGCCTCGTCGGTAAGGCCGAATTCATAGTCGATCTCGTCCGGATATCCGGCCGGCTGCGCTTCCTTGCTCCATTCCTTGAAATGAGGGTTGCGCACAATCTTCATCAGCTTGTTGGGGTCGTAGCTGGCGATCATGTAGGGTCCGGTACCAAGGATCGGATCGGTGCCGGCGTCCTTGAGCGGCGCGCTCGCCGGCAGGATCGACGCATGTGGAACGGCAAGCTTCTGCAGGAACTCGGCGTCCGGCTGGACCAGGTTGAAGGTAATGGTTCCGGCCGCATCGTCAACCGACAGGCCGCCGTCGAGGGTGCATGTCGCGGGCGCCTTCAAGCACGCATCCGCACCAACGATGCCTTTGTAGAAGGTCCCGGCCGTCGGCCCGCTGATCTTGAAGATGCGCTGGAACGAAGCGACCACATCTTTCGTGGTGACGTCCGAGCCATCCGCGAATTTGATGCCCTTGCGCAGCTTGAAGACATAGGTCTTGCCGCCGTTCTCGACCTGCGGGAGGCTCTCCGCCAGGTCCGCGACGACCTCGAAGCCCGTCTTGTCCCCGGCCTTCTTGTAGGTCACCAGGCCATCGTAGAGGACATAATTGATCTGGAAATACTGCAGCGTGTAATTGATGTGCGGATCGGCGGTGCCTGCCGCGGCATTGGCCAGCAGTCGGAGTGTGCCGCCTGGCTTGCCCTCGGTGGCCAAGGCCGGCGACATCATCGTCACGCCGAGCAGAGCCAGCCCGGGTATCAACGCTGTAAATGCTTTTTGGAGTCGCATATTTGTTCCCTCATGGAGGCGTGTCGGCTTTTGCCGCGCTGAACCCGGTCGATCGACCATCGCGCGGCTGAAAACAGTGCTGGGTTTGCGAACGGCGTCCGCTACTTCGCCCAATCGCAAAAGACTACGGCGAGCGAAGCCGGACGGGATAGCTATTAAGATAGATAGGGTCGGACAGGCTTATCGCCGCCTATTTGTTGAGCAGCCGGCCGACATGGCTATTTGACAAGCAATCGTCAGCGGGTAAGCTTGCTGGATGCAAAGCCTTCCAGGCGATCTAGAGAGCCGGTTCCGAACTGGAATGAGCATCGACGCTGCCATGGCGGTGGCGACGGAGGTGCTGGAGCCCATCGGTTTCACCGCATTCATCTACGACTATACGCCCGTGCCGGTCAGTCACAAGGGCGAGCTTATCACGCCCTCGCTGATGGCTCTGCGCAACGTGCCGCGCGACATGCAGGATCTCTGGTGCAAGGGCGGATATTATCAGCTCGATCCCGTGCAGGAGGCCGCGCTCACCGTATCGAGACCGTTTCGCTGGTCGCACAGCGGCGTTCAGAGCACCGTCATGCAGCGCGTGCTTCAGTCCAAGCACGATCCTGTGGTCAGCTATTTGCTTGATACCAGGATGACCTGCGGCGTCACCGTACCCATTCGCCTTGCCGGCGGCGATCTCGCCACCTTCACCGCGATCCGTGCCGATCCGGAGGCCGGGTTCGAGCTCGAAGCCAGACCCTTCATCGCCGAGATCGGCGATCTGGGTCATCTGCTCCATGACTCCGTCTACGCCGGTTTCGACACCGGAATCCGCACCTGCCAACATGTCCATCTGACGTCGCGCGAACGCCAGTGCCTGCGCCTGGCCGCTGCCGGACTGACGGCCAAGCAGGTCGCGCGTGAAATTGGCCGCGCGGTACCGACCGCAACGCTGCACCTCAATGCTGCGACCCGAAAGCTTGGCGCGCGCAACCGCTTCCATGCCATCGCGCTCGCCGCCCATTACCGGCTGCTCGAACCGGAGCATTGAGGCTCGCGACCTGCGGGCGATCGGCCTTGCCTCGGGCAAACCCGTAACCGGCGAACCTATAAATAGTGCTAGCTGTAAATACGCCGGGCCGCTTAGTACCGTCGGCCGCAAACAAGGCTTGGGAGGGGTGCACCAAAGTGGCTCCTGCCGCGCCATGATGCGGAGCTTGGACTGTGACGGCACATGCGATCACCGAAGGATTTAGCGACTACAAGGGCTATCGCACCTGGTACCGCGTGACTGGGGACCTCACCTCTGGCAAGCTGCCCCTGGTCGTCGCTCATGGTGGACCGGGCTGCACGCACGACTATGTGGACTCATTCAAGGAGCTTGCCGGAACCGGGCGAGCCGTCATCCACTACGATCAGATCGGTAATGGCAAATCGACCCATCTGCCGGACAAGGGCGGCGACTTCTGGACCGTCGATTTCTTCCTGGGCGAACTCGATGCGCTGCTCACCCATCTCGGCATCGCCGGCCACTATGCCCTGCTCGGCCAGTCCTGGGGCGGCATACTTTCGGCCGAGCACGCCGTGCGCCGCCCTGAGGGGCTCAAAGCGTTGATCCTGGCCAATTCGCTGGCCTCGATGGCGCTGTGGGTGGAAGGAGCCCGGCAATTGCGCGCCGAGTTGCCAGCCGATGTTCAAAGTGCGCTCGACCGGCATGAAGCGGCGGGAACCACCGATCACCCCGAATATGTTGCGGCAACGAAGGCTTTCTACGACCGTCATGTCTGTCGCGTCGTCCCACTGCCGCCAGAGGTCGCCCGGACATTTGCTGCAATCGAGGAAGATCCGACCGTCTATCACACCATGAACGGCCCTAATGAGTTCCACGTCATCGGCACGATGCGGAACTGGACTATCGTCGACCGCCTGCATCGGATCGAGACGCCGACCCTGGCTTTTCGCGGCTTCTACGACGAAGCGACCGAGGCCTGTGTCCAGCCCTTTCTCGATCGTATTCCGCACGTCGAAGGCCTGGTCTTCCCGAATTCCAGCCACATGCCGCATGTCGAGGAAAAGCACGACTGCCTCGCCGCCGTCGGGCGCTTCCTGGCCAAATACGATTGACGTTCCAGCACCAGGCCCTTCTGTTCCGACGGATCGTCGACACGGCACGGTCGTCGTGAAGGCAGGTTCAGAAAACCGCAAACCGTCCCATCTCTCCGCCGACGCACATTGTTATGCCTCGGTGGTGGCGACGCCACGCGATGTGAATGTCCCGCAAAGGCCTGCAGGGTCGTTCGATGAGGCCAAATCACGGACAGAATGCCAGGTCACGGACGGCTAAAAGGGCCCCTTCGAGCGCCTTTTTCATTGCCCGCGGAGTGGAGGCCTAACGTTGCGGCGCAGATTGGATCGAAGCGCAGCATGTCGCTGGCGTGGCCGGAATCAGCCTACCTTCCCCTGAACTGGCATCCCCGTCGCTGAAAAACCTGACGGATACGGCGTGGGAGCGACCCCGGCGCCGGTGGGTATGGAAACCATTGCTCCCAAAGTTTCGCTAAACACGTTGCAACCGAATTCATTAGCCGCCGTTAAAGTGCGGGTGATCTAGCGGGGCATGGGAAGGCTTTCATGCAGACGTATCTCGTCGAGCGTATGGACGGCGACGATGTTATATCGGTGCGCGTTGTCAACGCCCCGAGTCCGTTCAGAGCCGCAGCTATGATGGCGGGCGGGCGTATTACCTTCCGAACATGGGAAAAGGATTGGATCCGCGTGACCGACGAAAATCGGGGACAGATCTATGCATATTGTTTCGTCCCCGGCAGCTATTCCGACACCGAAGCATCGCCGGTATCGCCGGGGAGAAACACAGAATAGGCAATATGCCTGAATAGCGGCAATTCCGTCTTCGACCCACCTTGGTCTTCGATCCCGCCTTGGCATGTGTCCAACAGGCGTTGCCAAGTTGGCACAAACGCCAGTGCTCGCCGTGTCATGCGCACCACAACAGCCTGCGAGCTCGGCATGATTGGCTCGGCCGGCGGCTTGCGAAACAGGCGAAGGGCATCATCAGAATGATCGATGAAAAGATTGGGGCGGGGGGCGATAAGTGACCCTAATCTTAGCGTGGGCAACTCATGTCTTCGGCATATTTGGGATCAGACGTCGCGGATCAGGATCTAGCGGTGGATTGTCAGACAACGACCTCCAATAGTTGGTCAAGTGTCTCACAATACGCATTGGATCAGGGTGGTCCCGAACTGCACCCATTTCAAAGATTGGGCGCCGATTTTACCAACATTGCCGCCTTCGAGCACCTGAGAAGTATCGTCCGCCAGTACCCCGACAAGCTTGCAATCAGCGACGGCGCCAATCGTCTGACCTATTCCCAGCTTCTCCGGTCAGTTGAGACGCTGTCCTGCCAGATCGCGGCGGCCGTCCCAGACGGACAGGCGATAGGTATTCTTCAGGCCAACTCGGCCTGGTATCCCATCGCCATGCTGGCAAGCATGACGGCTGGACGGCCTTCGGTGCCACTGAACGCGCGAGATCCTGGCTCGCGGATTCTTGAAATCGTGGCCGGGGCGCGGCTCTCAGCTGTCCTGGGCGAGGGCAATGTCCGACCCGACGGTTTGCCTCACCGGGTCAGTTGGATCGATGTGTCGACCAGTGTGGCCTCGCAGGCTGGGCAAGTATCTCAGCCTTATTCCGTCTCGGTCGATGCGCCCGCCATCGTGCTTTATACGTCAGGGAGCACGGGCCGGCCCAAAGGCATCGTTAACAGCCAGCGCAGCTTGCTGTGCCGGGTCCAGCAATATGTCGATGCATGCCACATCAACTCGGATGATGTTTTCCTGCCATTGACCGGACCCGCCACAATCGCCGGGTGCCGGGAGATTCTTGCAGCTCTTCTCACCGGCGCCACCTTGCATCTGGTCGAAGTCGAAGCGGTCGGCTTGCGGGCCGTTCAACGCCTGGTGCGTTCCGAAGGCGTGACAATCACCTATCTGGTGCCGGCGCTGCTTCGCGCGCTCATGGCAGACGGACCTGCTGAAGCGTTCCATTCACTTAGAGTCGCCCGGATCGGTGGCGAAAAGGTGCCCTGGACCGACATCGCCCTGCTGCGCAAGGCCGTCTCCGATACGTGCCTCATCCAGATCGGTTACTCGTCAACCGAGACCACCGGCTCGCAATGGTTCCTGCCGCGAGACTGGCCGGAGCATGGAGATTCGGTCCCAGTTGGCTGGCTGTTGCCTGGCATCACCTTCGCAATTGTCGACGAAGCGGGCGGCCGCGTTCAACCGGGCCGTAGCGGAGAGCTTCTGATCAGGAGCCCGTATGTCTTGCTTGGCCATTGGGAGGACGGAGCGGTTGTGCCGGCAACATCAGACCCGGACGATCCGGGCTTTCGGATTTTCGCGACAGGTGACCTCGTTCGACTTGATGATCAAGGCTTATTGCATATCGTCGGTCGCAAGGGGCGCCAGGTAAAGATCAATGGTCGACGCGTCGAGCCCGCCGAACTCGAACGAGTGCTGCGTTGCGCACCCTCTGTTGCGGATGCTGTGGCAATCGTGGCTGCGGCGACTGAGCTTGTCGCCTTTGTTGTTCCCCGGCGCTCGGCCGAAGCGACCTTTTCGGACGAGCTTCGCCAGCTTGTAAGGACCAATCTGCCGCCGCCGCTGCGTCCCTTGCGGTTGCACACGATCGCCGAGATGCCGCGTCTGCCGAGCGGCAAAGTCGACATCACGACACTTGCAGAGATGGATCTTTCAGCCAGAGAGACAGCAGCGACCGCGCGTCCGCTCGAGCCGCGAGGCAAGCTGACGGCGCAGCAGGTCGTCCAGCGGGCATGGACCAGCATTCTCAATACGCGCGTGGCGGCAGGGCGCTGGGATGACGCCGGAGGAGATTCACTGAAGCTGCTGCACTGCGTCATGGAAATCGAAAGCGCCATCGGGCAGGAACTCGGTCTTGAGGCCTTCACCGTCGGGATGAGCCTGGACGAAATGGTCAAGGCGGTCGTATCTGCCCAGGCAGGCGATCAAAGCGCGCGCGCCGAGAGGCACAACCCTCCCATTCTTTTTCTGTTTCCGGGATCCGTCGGCTATGGCCCGAGCCTTGCTGCCTTTGCAGCAGCGATGGGCAAGGTCACCCGCGTTGCGCCGATCAGGTATCCGGCTCTGGCTCTGATACTGCGCGGACAAAACAGCCTCGCCGACATGGCCGATGCCGCCGTCGAGCAGATCCGCCGCGCTCAACCGTCGGGCCATGTACGACTTCTCGGCCATTCGCTCGGTGGCGCTGTTGCTTTCGAAGTTGCGGCGCGGCTGCTGGCCGCGGGGCGAACCGTAAAGTTCGTCGGCATCCTCGACACCAGCCTCGTCGGCGAGCGAAGCGCCTACTTGGAGACGTTTACACGCACATTCAATCGAATCCGGACCAACCGCGTATCCGCTTACCGGATGGCTTGCCGCGCCCTCGCGAAAGTCGCCGTGAAAATGCGGCGAGAGGCGCAACTGGTCCAGCTTCTCGATCGCTACGCTCAGGGACAGTTCAATGCGACGAGCTTTAGAACCAAACTGGAACTGCAGGAGGTTTTGCGGGCACGGGCCTTCTTCCAATGGCTGACAGAGCCGAAGCCGGCGCTGCCGATCACCGGCACCCTGTTTCGCTGTGCTCGACCCGGAATGACTCTGGCCATCGGCTGGGATCGCGTTTTCGCCCATCTGGACGTGATTCCGATCGTCGGCACCCACATCGATTTGGTCATAGAGCCTCACCTCGCCACCAACCGTCCCCTTATCGAGAAAGCGGTGGCGCAGACCTATTCGCCAACCGAGTCTCGCAAACTGGAGTACAAGTCATCGACCTGATCTCAACATTCGGCAAGGACGCGCTGGTGCTGGACGCTGGCGCGGAAGTCGATCGCATCGTCCAGATCTTGTGCCAGCAGGTCTTTGGCACGCTGCGACGTCGAGGGGTGGTTGTCGGCCTCTCAGGCGGCATCGACAGCTCAGTCGTCGCGGCGTTGTGTGTTCGCGCCTTTGGGAAAGACAAGGTCCTCGGGATATTCATGCCGGAGCGCCATTCCTCCGGCGACTCGCTAAGGCTCGGCCGCACTGTTGCCGCACAGCTTGGTATCGATACGATCCTGGAGGATATAACGCCGGCCCTTGAAGCGATCGGCGCCTATAGACGGCAGACGGAAGCAATCCAGACTGTCGTTCCCGAATATGGGGACGGCTGGAAATGCAAGCTGGTGCTCGCCTCGGTTCTCGAGAGTAACGGTCTCAACATCACGCGCCTCACGGTTCAGGACCCTGAAGGCAAGACCGACACGGTGCGTCTGCCGTCGGCCGCCTACCTGCAGATCGTCGCTGCAACCAATTACAAGCAGCGCCTGCGCAAGATGACCGAATACTACCATGCCGACCGCCTCAACTACGCAGTAGCGGGCACGCCGAACCGCCTGGAGTACGACCAGGGCTTCTTCGTCAAGCAGGGCGACGGAATTGCCGACCTGATGCCAATCGTTCACCTCTACAAGACCCAGGTCTACCAGTTGGCCGAATATCTTGGGGTGGAGGAAGAGGTCCGGCGCAGACCGCCCACCACGGACACCTTCTCGCTGGCGCAGAGTCAGGAGGAGTTCTACTTCGCGCTTCCTTATTATCTGATGGATCTGTGCCTCTACGGCTTGAACCACGGGATTGCCAACGAAGACGTCGCTGAGGCCACCGGCCTCACCGTGGTGCAGGTTCAGAAGGTTTTCAAGGATATCGACAGCAAGCGGCGCGCCGCACGTTATCTTCACGCGCGGCCGTTGGTGTCCTCTTCAATGGGCGAGGGCTAGTTCAATGGGCGAGGGCTAGGCGATGTGCGGCATCGCCGGAATTGTGTCGCTGAGCACCGCCGCGGCGCCTCCTTCCCGGGATGCGCTGCTGCGCATGGTGGGCGCGCTGGCGCATCGCGGCCCGGACGAGCGCGGCCTTTACCGGGACAGACGCGCGGGATTGGCGCATGCCCGCCTGTCCGTCATCGATCTCGCGAGCGGCCAGCAGCCACTCGCCGGCGCGGGCGACACAATGTGGATCGTCTTCAACGGCGAAATCTTCAATTACGTCGAGCTGCGACAAGACCTGGTCGCGCTCGGCTATCGCTTCCGCACACGCAGCGACACCGAGGTCATCGTCCATGCCTATCATGCCTGGGGCGAGGCCGCCTTCGAACGAATGAATGGGCAGTGGGCAGTCGCCATCTGGGACTCCGTGGCGGGTCGTCTCGTCTTGTCGCGGGATCGGTTCGGCATCTGCCCGCTGCACTTTTGCGAGCATGGCGGACGGCTTTACTTCGCCAGCGAGGTGAAGGCCATTTTCGCGGCCGATGCGGACATACCCCGCGCCTTCGATCCAGCCGGCATCGATCAGACTTTTACACTTTGGACTGTCGCGCCGCCACAAGGCGTGTTTGGAGGAGTAAGCGAACTCACGCCAGGGCATGTCCGCATTTATGACAGCGGCGTCGTTCGCGAGCGGGCTTTTTGGAAGCCTGGCTATCCAGAGGTTGGCGCACCCGGCGATGATGAATTCAGCGGCTCGCTTGATGACGCGGTGGAGGAAGTGCGCAGCGCCCTGGAGGCCGCGACGGCGCTCAGGATAGTACGCGCCGACGTGCCGGTCGGCTGCTATTTGTCCGGCGGGCTCGACAGCTCACTGGTCGCCACGCTGGGGAGACGCTTCGCGGGCGAGCGCTTCCAGACCTTCTCGCTGCGTTTTGCCGACGCCGAGTATGATGAGACGCATTTCCAGCGCCTGGTTGCCGGCGTGGCCGGCAGTGACCACCATGAGGTGGTTGTTTCGCGCAGCGATATCGCTGGCATCTTTCCTGAGGTGATCTACCACACCGAGCGGCCAATCCTTAGGACCGCGCCGGCGCCACTGTTCCTGCTCTCGAGACTGGTGCGCCAGCATGGCATCAAGGTCGTGCTGACCGGCGAAGGGGCCGACGAAATGTTCGCGGGCTACGATTTGTTCCGCGAGGGCAAGGTCCGCCGCTTCTGGGGACGCCAGCCCGCCTCGACGCGACGCTCCCGGCTGCTGGAGCGCCTCTATCCCTATCTCAGCCGCTCGCCGGTGCAGCAGCAGGCGATGGCACGCCAGTTCTTCGGGCGCGACATCCACGCCTGTGACGCGCCTGGTTTTGCGCATGGCACGCGCTGGCGTACAACAAGCGCCATCAAGCGGCTGTTTTCGGCAGACATGCGCACCCAAACGGAGCGCCGCAACGCCGTGTCCGAGCTGCTTGCCCGCCTGCCACCGGAGTTTTCGCGATGGGGCTCTCTTGCGCAGGACCAGTATATCGAGATCCAGACGCTGATGTCGGGGTACCTGCTTTCCTCACAAGGGGACAGAATGCTGATGGCTCATTCCGTCGAGGGGCGCTTCCCGTTCCTCGATCATGGACTCGTGAGGCTCGCGAATTCGCTTCCGGCCGCCTACAAGCTGCGCGTGCTCGATGAAAAGCATGTGCTGAAGCGCGTGGCGCAACCGATCGTGCCGTCGGAAATCGTCACCCGCAAGAAGCAGCCTTACCGGGCCCCCAACGCGCTTTGCTTCGTCGCAGATGGCGCTCCGGCCTACATTCGCGAAGCACTTTCGGAGCCCGCGCTGCGCGAAGCGAACGTCTTCGATCCTAAGTCGGTTACCCGGCTCCTGAGCAAGTGCCAGGCCAGCGCCGGCGGCGGCGACCTGTCCAACTCCGACAATATGGCGCTGGTCGGGGTGCTGTCGACGCAGCTTCTCCATCAGCAATTTATCGCGAGCCGGCCAAGTGGGGCTCGCACGCTCAACCTCAGCATCGATATCGACCGCGTGCGTCGCGAAGAGGTGCTCGCGTGATGCATGGCGCCGTACCGCTCCTGCACGACTATCTCACCCACTCTGCCAGCCGGCTCGGCGGCAAGGTGGCCCTGGTGTGCGGCAACCAACGTGTCACCTATGGCGATCTCGATATGCGCTCGAACGCCATAGCGCATAATTTGACCGAGGCTGGAATCACACGTGGCGATCGGGTGGTGATCTTCGCCGACAACACTGTCGAGGCTGTCGTTGCGTTCTGGGCGGTGCTCAAGGCCAACGCCGTGGTGTGCATCGTCAATCCGCTCACCAAAAGCGACAAGCTTGATTATCTGCTCAACGATTGCCGCCCGACGGCATTGATCACCGACAAACACCTGCACTCGATTTTCAGGGAGCCGGCGCGGAATTGCCCATCGTTGCGCCGCATGATCGTCTCCGGACCGATCGAACGCAACGACCTGCAAGAACTGCCGCATGCTGTGCGCTGGGATACTGCGGTCGCGGCAGCCCGCAGCACGCCGCCCGCGCGCCGCTGCATCGATATCGATCTCGCTGCGATCATTTATACGTCCGGCTCGACGGGCGAACCCAAGGGCGTGATGCTGACGCACCGAAACATGATTGCCGCGTGCGCCTCGATTTCCTCATACCTGGCGCTTGCCGAGGACGAGGTGATCCTCAACGTCCTGCCCCTCGCCTTCGACTACGGTCTTTACCAGATGATCATGGCATTCGGCGCCGGCGCCCGCCTCGTGCTTGAGCGTTCGTTCGCCTTCCCGGCGCAGATCCTTGGGCTGATCAAGCAAGAGAGGGTGACGGGTTTTCCCGGCGTACCGACCATCTTTGCCGCACTCGGGGAGCTCAAGTCTCTCAGGGATCAGGATTTTTCGAGCATTCGCTACGTCACCAACACTGCGGCCGCCCTGCCGCTCAAGCACATTCTCCTGCTTCAGGAGCTGTTTTCTGGCGCCCGTATCTATTCGATGTACGGCCTTACCGAATGCAAGCGCTGCACTTACCTGCCGCCGGACGATCTGGAGCGAAAGCCGTTGAGCGTCGGGATCGCCATCCCCAATACGGAAATGTGGATTGTCGACGAGCATGACAGGCGGGTCGGCCCCGGCGTCGTTGGTCAGCTCGTCATCCGCGGAGCGACGGTGATGAAGGGCTATTGGGGCAAGCCGGAGGCGACAGCCAGGAAGCTCAAGCCCGGTCCTCTGCCGGGTGAGCAGGTCCTGTACACGGGCGACTACTGCCGGATGGACGCCGAGGGCTACCTCTACTTTGTCGGTCGCGGCGACGAGATCATAAAATCGCGCGGAGAGAAGATAGCGCCGAAGGAGGTGGAAAACGTGCTGATGAACATTGCGGGCGTACGGGAAGCCGCGGTCATCGGCGTTCCGGACGAGCTGCTCGGGCAAGCAGTGAAGGCGTTTGTCGTGATGGAGCAGGGAAGCATGATCGGCGAAAAGCAGTTGCAGAAAGAGTGCCAGAGACGGCTGGAAAACTTCATGGTTCCGAAGTCCATCGTCATCGTACCCAGTCTGCCGATGACCGACACGGGCAAACTCAAAAAAACGGCCCTGTCATGAGTCGGTACCAGGGCGAAGTTGATCAGCATTCATCTTTTGTACCGGAGGCGAAATCAATGTTATCTACCAAGGATAGAACCGATACCTGCAGCGAACAAATTCGCGCTTTCCTGGCCTCGAATTTCTATATAGCCGATCCGGAGAGCCTGGAGAGCGACACCTCGCTTCTCGACCAGGGCATCGTGGACTCGACGGGGGTGCTTGAGGTTATCGGCTTCATCGAGGAGACCTTCGGCATCACGGTCGAAGACAGCGAGCTGCTGCCCGAGAACCTCGATTCCATCCAGGGAATTGCGCAATACGTCATGCGCAAGAGAAACTGATTCCCGAAACCTCGCAGCTCTGTTTCAAGTCCCCGGCCGTTAAGCCGCGACAGCGTGTCTGAAGCCTGCCGCGACTGTAGTGCTTATGCCTGCGCCTTTGTATGTCCCACAACCACCCTGCCCTCGCCGGCTGGATTGGTAACTGCCCGGATACTCTCATAGGCCTTGGAACGCTCGAGCAAACTCATGACCTGTCGGTCCTGGCCAAGCCCGACCTCGAAAAGCAGGATGCCTCCGCGCCGCAAATATCGCGGCGCCTCCTTGAGCACCCGCATATGGATGCTCAGGCCGTAGGGGCCGGCTGCGAACGCTTCACGCGGCTCGAGTTCGACCAGATGCGAACGGTCGCCCTCGAGCCGTTTTTCCGAAATGTAGGGCGGGTTGCAAACGATCACGTCGATCGTGCCGTCAAGCTCCAGGCCGGAGAAGGCGCTGAATAAGTCGCCCTGAAGCACCGTTACCCGCTCCTCCATATCAAGATGGATGACGTTGCGGCGCGCGACCTCCACGCATCCGTCGGTAAGATCGCTTGCCCACACGCGCGCGGTGGGAGCGTGGTGTGCGATGGCGCACGCCAGATTACCCGCCCCACAGCACATGTCGACAACGCGAGGTACCGGCAAGTTCAGTTGGCTCAGAACATCGAGAGCGGCCTTGCCGAGCAGTTCCGTTTCCGGCCGAGGAACAAGCGCACCGGGCGAGACCAGCAATTGCAATCCCATGAAGGTACTGCGGCCCCTGCCATAGGCATCGGCGACATTGATCTCTTCGCTCACGACACTCGCCTCCCCGTATTAGCCGGCGTTGGTGGCCGACAATGGCGTACCGATGAAGTGTATCTCAAAATCGTTTAGCTCTCGATCGACAAAATCAAAACCCATCCCTCCCCAGACGCTTTGAAGCCTTGATGCTACGAAGATGACCATAAGCTTCTGCGCCGTGTCATGATTAGGAATATCTCCTTACTCGACCCGGTTATCCCCAGCCTGGCGAGCCAGTTGCCGAATTTTCAGCCTGGCGTCACGATTTTGCTACATTTTAATCAAAGAAGGCACGTATGTAAGCAATTCGTAATGTTCCAGCAGCGGGGCGGGGCTGCTGCTTCCCGGAAGGTTAAAGTTTGTCCCTCATCGAAAGAACCGACGAGATTGCGCGGCAATTTCGCGTCAACGAGCGCACATCATGAAGTCAACCAAAGGGCGCTCGCTCGATCTACGCTCCGCAATGTTCGGCTGTGTGCACGGCCTCGTTGGCGTAGGCGTTTTCTCCGGATTGATAAATATCCTCGCCTTGACCGGCTCCGTCTACATGCTCCAGGTCTACGACCGCGTGCTGCCTTCGCAGAGCGTGCCGACTCTTATCGGATTTACAGTCGGGATGCTGGGACTTTACGCGGCCTATGGGCTCCTCGATTTCGTGAGGCTTCGCCTGTTGGTCCGCATCGGCAGCCGCCTGCATAAAAATCTTCAGCAAAAGGCGTTCGCAGCCTCACTTTCCCTGCCCCTCGTCGCCGGGCCGGATGCGAACCGCGTACACCCGCTTCGTGATCTGGACCAGCTACGTGGCTTTCTTTCCGGACTGGGGCCGACAGTCCTATTCGATGCTCCCTGGATACCATTTTACATGGTGGTCATCTATTTGCTGCACCCGGCGCTTGGTGTGCTGGCAACGCTCGGCGCATGCGCCGTTGTGTTTTTGACGGTGGTTGCCGAGATCATCGGCCGCAAACCCGCGGCTCGTGCATCTGAAACACTCGTAGCACAGCGGCTTCTGGCCGATTCCGGCCGCCGCAACGCAGAGGTTGTTCAGGCGATGGGCCTGTCCGCTCCGCTTAGCCGGCGCTGGAACGAGGTCAGTCATCTTTATCTGAAGAACCAGGAACGGCTTTCCGATGTCGTCGGCGCAGCGAGCTCCCTGTCGAAGACGCTTCGAATGGCCTTGCAATCATGTGTGCTGGGGCTTGGTGCCTACCTTGTGATCGGGGGCGAAGCCTCGCCGGGCGTGATCATCGCATCGTCCATTTTGCTGGGCCGCTCACTGGCGCCGGTCGATGTGGCCATCGCAAACTGGAGGGGGTTTCTGGCAACCCGCAAAAGCTATTCCGAGCTGGCGGCAGCACTGGATGCCTTTGCTAGCCAGCAAGAGACAATGGAACTGCCGCGCCCAAAGGCGGAGCTTGCGGTCGAAGAATTGACCGTCGCGCCACCAAGTCTGCAGAAGCCAACCATCTTCAATGTAAGCTTCCGCTTGGCGAGAGGCGCAGGGTTGGCGGTCGTCGGCCCGAGCGGCTCCGGCAAGACCACGCTCGTGCGCGCTTTGGTCGGGGCATGGAAGCCGCTTCGTGGCACGGTAAGATTGGACGGCGCCTCGCTCGATCAGTGGAATTCAGAACTGCTCGGCATTCATATTGGCTACCTGCCACAAGACGTTGAGCTGTTCGACGGGACGATCGCCGACAATATTTCGAGGTTCGGCGGCAAAAGCGACGCAAAAGGCGTGCTGGCAGCTGCCAAGACTGCGGGCGTGGACAAGATGATCATGCGTCTTCCGCAGGGTTTTCAAACACGCATCGGAGAAGGCGGCGCGGCCCTTTCGGCTGGGCAGAGGCAGCTCGTCGGGCTTGCCAGGGCACTTTACGGCGATCCATTCCTCGTCGTTCTTGACGAACCAAATTCCAATCTGGATGCAGACGGCGATGCTGCTTTGGCCGGCGCAATCCTGGCAGTGCGTCAGCGCGGCGGTATCGTGATCGTCGTTGCGCATCGCCCCTCCGCTCTCGTCAACATCGATCAGGTACTCGTCCTGTCGAACGGGATGCTCCATTCGTTCGGCTCGCGCGAAGACGTTCTGGCAAATGTGATCCGGCCCTTCCCGCGTCCGGACAAGCCAAACATTGTCGTTCCGCTGCAGCACGGTGCAAGCGGGCATGCGTGAGGTATTGCTTAGTGTCTAACGTGACCATGTCGTCATATGCTGCGGTTGGCGGCGAAGGCCAGCCGACCGGGGCGAAGCCGGAGTCGGATGGCATTCGAGCCAATCTACCTTGGGGTAATCTGGTCCGGAGTTTGGTAGCGAATTGTCGTTCCGCCGCACAAAGGTGCAGCCGGGCATATGTGAAGTATCGCTCTACCGTTACCGTGTCGTCATACGTCGCCGCCGGTGGCGAGAGCCGTTCGTTGGAGACGAAGCCAGATCCGGATGGCATCCGGGCCAATCTGCTCTTGGGCCTGGCAACCAGTTTGCTGTTGATCTTTGGCGGAGGGCTCTGGTTGGGATTGACCAAGATTGCCGGCGCGGTGATTGCGCCTGCGACTGTGGTGGTCGAAAGCAACATAAAAAAAGTCCAGCATCAAACCGGCGGCACCATCGGCGGAATCTTCGCGCAGGACGGCGATCATGTGAAGGCCGGCGACGTGTTGGTCAGGCTGGACAACACCTTGACCCGAGCAAACCTGCAGATAATCACCGAGGATCTCAATCGAGCCACCATTCGTCTGGCCCGACTGGAGGCCGAGCGCCAGGGTCTGCCGGAAATGCAGATCCCGCCCGACCTTCGGGCTCAAATGGGTGACCCGCAAGTGGTGGCACTTGTCAGTGGCGAGCGTGCCTTGTTTGAAAGTCGTGCTGCGGCGCTGGCTGGCCAGAAGGCACAATTGCAAAGCCGCGCGAAGCAGCTGGAACGTCAGATCGATGGCCTCAAATCGCAGCAGTCTGCTACGGATGAGTCTCTGGATCTGCTGACCAAGAACCTTACAGATGTCGAATCTCTCTACGCAAAGAAGTTGGTGTCCAAGGAGCGGTTGAGCAATGTCAGCCTGGAGAAGACCCGGACTCGCGGCGAATCGGGACGCCTTGTCGCAGCGATAGCGGAGGTACAAGCTCACATCAGTGAAACGGACCTGCAGGTGCTTCAGCTCGACGAACAAATGCGGAGCGACGTGACCAACGAACTTCGCGAAACGGAAGCCAAGCAGACCGAACTCAGTGAGCGCAAGGTGGTGGCCGAAGACGAACTCGGCAGGACAGACATTCGTTCCCCGCAATCGGGCACGGTACAAGAATCCTCGGTCCACACCGTCGGCGGCGTGATTGGCGCTGGAGAGGTGCTCATGATGATTGTGCCCGATTCCGACAACCTTGTCGTCGACGCTTCGATTCCGCCGTCGCGTATCGATGAGATTCATCCCGGACAGCAGGTGTCGATCCGTTTTCCGGCGTTCGACGCCGGCACCACACCTGCTTGCGAAGGCTCAGTCAACCGCGTCTCAGCAGATCTGATCAAGGATCAGCAACGCCAGCTTTCCTATTTTTCGGCGCGCATCGACGTCGAGAATGAAGCGACCTGCCTGACAGGAGACAAAATACTCAAACCCGGCATGCCCGCCGAAGTCCACATAAGAACCGACGAGCGCAGCGTCTGGTCCTACTTGATGAAGCCTCTTACCGATCAGTTTTCCAGAGCCTTCAGGCAGTAAAGCGGTTGCCAAACTCAACCGGCAGTACGGCGGCCCGGTCTATCGCGTCGCCGCGTTTTCGAGAGCGCTGCTGAACCTGACCTCGATCGTGTCTCCCGGCATGACCTCGGTGTCTTCTTGGGCCGGCTGTTTCCGCCATTCTTCGTCGACTTTGCGAACGATCGTGACCTCGGCCTGGATCCTTTCGCCGGCAACCGGCAACGGCAGGGCGGCCGCGCCCGTGGGCTGCAACTTCTGGCTGGCGGCGCGAAGTCTTGCGCTGACGTCGGCAAGACGCACATTGGTATCCTTCAGCTCGGTCAGCAGACCGATCCTTCTTTGGTTGTCATTGCGTTCGTGCTGTCTGGCAAAATCGTCCTGCTGACGTCGTGCTCTCATAAGTTCAACCGAGGTTTCGAGCGCCCGGCTGGAAGAGAGAACCAAAGCGCGCCGGACGTCGGCGAGCCGGGTATTGGTTAGATTTCCCGACTCAAACGCTTTTCTTACGCGCGCCAGCTCGTCTTCGTCCGCCTTCACCCCATCCGCTTCGGCCTTCTCGCGCTCGAGCAAGGTCTCGGTTTGTGCAGCAGCATCCTTGCCGCTTTTATCAAGAAAGCTCTGCTCTTTCTGGAAATTGTCCAACGAGAGCTTCAGCCCTTCTGCTTCGGCCTGCGCGATCGCCGACGCAAAACTTGCCTGCAAAGGCGACCCTTGTGGTGGCTGCATGTCGAAAGTCGACTTACCCTGAAGTTCGGCGCGGAGACGGGCGCTGTGAAAATAGTCTCGCGTGTATTCCCCCCAAAGCGACTCATAATCGCGCCGCAGATCCACCGGATCGGGGCCAACCTGAGTTGCCCGGGACCGCAAAAGGCTGAAACCACCTGACACGGCAATCGCCTGCCGCACGGTCATCAGCGGGCGGTAGGCCTGCTGTCCGGGAGTAAGCACGTCGCCGGTCACATAGATCGGCCTGTACTCTGCAACCACGGCGGTCACGTCTGTCGGCTTGATGACGATCATTTGCTCCCGCCCGTCAGGCAGCCGCTGGTGGAATATCTTGGTTGGCAAGATCGTCTGCATGCGTGTCTGCAATTCGGCCGGAGTCAGGCCGCCCACCGAAACCATCCCGACTTCGGGAAGCGCGATCGTGCCGTCCATCTGGACCACCGCACGTTGCGTTCGCTCAGAGATGGAGGCAATTCCTATCTCGACGGTATCGCCGGCGGAAAGTCGATAAGCAACCCGCGCTTCCGCTGCAGCGGCCGTTTCCACGGTAGCCAGCATACCGAGCGCGACAAGAAGGATTCGATTAACGAGGACCATTGGCGGCAATCTCCTTCTGGTTCGACCGCGGCTCTTCCGGCCAATCGAGACGGGTGATGAATTCGTAGACCGGCCCGCCAGGCACGCCCCAGTTGCTCGACCAGATTACCTGAGAGCCGTCGGGTGACGGCGAGGCATGGGTTTCGCTCCAATAGTCGGACGGGACGTTATGGGTTTGCGTGACCCGTCGAACGTCACCGCTGCCATCGAGGCGCAGCGCGATCACCTCTCGCGCATATGGCGCCCAGTCGGGATTGGCAGAGATCTCATCGGGATTGCCGCCATAGCTCACGAACACCCAGCCGCTCCTGTCCAGTGCCCGCACGGACGCATGCTCGGCTTCGCCAAACTTCATAAGCGAGGTGACCTTCCCGTCGACCAGTCTCCTTTTGATGACGTGATATTTGTCAGGGTCGGATTTGCTGATGCCCACGAAAACTTCGCTGCCGTCTTCATCGACCGTCATATCGCCATGGCCGGGCCGATGATGGTCCGTCCATCTCTGCCGCAACGTCCCGTCGACGGAGAAAACAGCTCGCTGTTCTGTGTCTTCCTTCACGTTCTGAAAGCACAGGATGTTCGCTCCGAGCGGGGAGATCGAGCAGGCGCTGACGGTTCCGGCAAGTTGGGCAAGATCGATGTCCGGAAATTTCCGGCGCTGCTTGAGATCATAGGCAAAGGCAACCATCGCACCATCGCCACGGATTGCGCGCACTGCTATGCGATCGCCGTTACGGCTGGGATTGCCTTTGGACGGCCCGAACTGAAGATCATGGTAATTCGGCGACACGAACAGCACGTCTTCGCGATTGGTCCGCGGCGCCCAGGTCGAGATTTTCCGGTCCTGAACGCAAATCATCAGATCGGCATTTTGCGGATGCCATTCGCATTCAGCCGATCGAGCGCGACGGAAAAGCGGGACATAGGTCTGCCCGTCGAAAAAGCACATGCCATTGCAGCCATTGGTGATGACGAGGAGACTCTGGTCTGAATTCCACGCCTGGGAGCTGGAATAACGGTGGCTGCAAAATTTTTTCTCGCATACGACGCCATTGCCAAGAGCGCCAGGCTTGGTAATGCGCATGAAAATTGTCCCGAAGGCTGGATCCGTCACGGGTTGGAGATAATCGGGCAGATCCATCATCACTGGCGCGACAAACTGTGTCGGCGCGCTGTCTTGCCGGCCACCGGCCGTGGACAAATCCAACGACAAGGCAGCCGCAATCAACAGTGGAGCCAGCCCACGCGGGCGAAAGGTCATGTCATGTAGCCCATTTCGTGTCGCACCCGGCCTTCGCTGAGGCGCCCTTGCCACCATCCGATGGTCCGCTCCAAGCCTTCGCGCAGGCTGGTCTGGGCGCGCCATCCAGTCTTGCTTTCGAGGAGCGAAGAATCGGCCAGCAACGCACGCACCTCGGAATTCTGCGGCCGCAGGCGGCGCTCGTCGCGGTGAATCGGTTTCTTGCAGCCACTCAATTCGATCACCAGATCCAATATGTCCGAGATCGTCACAGCGCGCTGGCTTCCGGCATTGTAGGCACGGCCAAATTCGAGCTCGGCCGAACCTGCGGTCAAAAACGCCGCCGCAGTGTCTTCCACGAAAGTAAGATCGCGGATCGGGCTTGTGTCTCCCACCATGATCGCCGGGCATTTTTTGTCGAGAGCCTGACGTATGATGGTCGGTACGATGGCCCGCTCACTTTGGCGTGGGCCGTACGTATTGAACGGCCGCATGATAACCACGGGGATGTCGAACGATCTGGCGTAGGACTCCGCCATCATGTCCGCACCGATCTTGGATGCCGAATATGGCGACTGTCCCTGCAAAGGGTGGGATTCGCTGATAGGCATTGTCAGCGCGGTGCCATAGACCTCGCTTGTCGAGGTGTGCACCACACGCTCAGTCTCCCATTGGCGCGCCGCTTCGAGGACGTTGACCGTGCCCAGGATGTTGGTTTCCACATAGGACTGGGCGGCCGCATACGAATACGGGATAGCGATCAGTGCGGCGAGATGAAACACGACCGCCTGGCCACGCACTATCCGATTAAGGAACGCGCTGTCGCGAACATCGCCGCGGATGAGGTTCAGCTGGCTTCGTATGGTGTCCGGTAAATCGTCCAGCCAGCCGTGGCTGTCGAAGGAATTATAGAGAGCCACCGCCGTGACGTCGGCACCGCTACGGACGAGTGCTTCGGTGAGATGCGAACCGATGAACCCATCGGCACCCGTAACCAGAACTTTCCTGCCCTTGTATGCCATGACCCAAGCGTTCCCCCTATGACGTGAGGCACTGACTTTGCAAATCCACGAGAGCGCGGATGTCCCACCTGCTCTCAAGTTCCGATCGGCGGCGGCGAAACGACGCCAAGCACCGCCAGCAGCCCGCGCACCATCCACACGACATCGGAGACGATCGTGCGCTGCGGATAATAGGAAAGGTCGAGCCTGGCTTTGGCAGGAAACAGAACCTCGCGGTAGAACAGTAGCGGGTCCACGGATCCCGGATAAAAATGCGCTTCATTCCGGAAGAGGACCTGGGCTGGACCCAGCAAGCCTGGCTTGTATTGTAAAATACCCTCGAAGCTCCCGCGAAAACAATCGGCGAAGACAAGGCTCTCCGGGCGCGGCCCGACGATTGCCATCTCGCCTCTGAAGACGTTCCAAAGCTGCGGCAGCTCGTCGAACTTGGTGGCGGCGAGGAACCGTCCTACCGGCGTCATGCGGCTGTCATCGGCCATGGTCAGCGCCAAGCCACCGGGATCGCATTGCACGCTGAACTTGCGGAACTTGTACATGCGGAATGGGCGAGCACCGGCCCCGACGCGGGTCTGCGTAAAGAAGATGGGCCGACCACCTTCCAGCAGCAGCGCCACGGCAATCAGCAGCATCAGCGGAGCGAAGACGATCGCCGCGGCCGCAGCAACGACGAGATCAATTGCTCGTCTCACAGACCCATGGGCGGCGCTCGAGACGTTAGGCCGGTGAATGGCTAGGTCTAGGGCATTCATGCGGCTGTTCCTGTCTGGGCGCAACTGTTAACCGCTGCGGCAAGAGCGACAACCACCGTTTCGACCAAAGGTGCTGTGACCTGCGGATGCAGCGGTACCGTCAGCTCGCGCTGCGCGAAATCTTCAGTGCGCGGTAAATGAGTACCGGGAATAAGCTCACGATAGAGCGTCATCTGGTGCACCGGCGGGTAGTGGATAGTGGTTTGTATCCCTTGCGCGCGCAGTGCGTCGATGACGTCTTGCCTGTCGGCGTAACGTGGCAAAAGGATAGGCATGATGTGGTAGGCCGACGTCCGCGGCTCGTGGAACGGGATGGTCACGGCCGGGCAATGCTTGGCTATGAGACGGCGATACAGCATGACCAGGATACGCCTGATCTCATTCCACTCCTGCAAATTTTGCAGCTGGACCAGTCCGATCGCAGCCCGCAATTCATCCATGCGATAGTTGAATCCGAGCATGGTGACATCATACTGAGGGGTGCGGCTGTTCAGCCTTTGACGTGTCCCGGTGGTCATCCCATGTCCACGCGCCTGGCGGATTGTCTCGAGCAGACCGGCATCCCTGGCGATCACAGCCCCGCCTTCCGCCGTGGTCATGTTCTTGTTGCCGTAGAAGCTGAAGGCGGCCGCGGCACCAAATGTCCCCACCTCCTTCAAGCCCGGCGCATGCGCCGCGTCCTCGACGATATGCAGCCCCCGGGCACGGGCGAACCTCTGCCATTGTTCCCGATCGGCGAGGTAGCCGGCGAAATGGACGAGAATGATTGCCTTGGTGCGGGTCGTGCATTTCGCTTCGGCTTCCACGATCGACATCAGCGGCACGTCGGCTGACTCGATGTCGACGAAGACCGGCGTCGCACCGACATAGAGGACCGCATTCGCGGTCGCCACGAAAGTCAAGGATGGCACCAGCACCTCGTCGCCCGGTCCGATACCAAGTGCGTGCAAAATGAGATGAAGTGCTGCGGTACAAGAGCTGACCGCGACGCAATCCTCCGCGCCATGCACGTCGGCAAAAGCTTGTTCGAAGGCTCGTACCTGCTCCCCCATGGTCAGCCAGCCGCTGTCGATGACCTTGGTCAAAGCAGTCTTCTCCGGCACACCCAAGATCGGGGCACTGACCAAGAGCATCACAACCTCCTAGACTGATAACTGTGGGACCGGGCTCGTGATTTCGTCATGCAGCCGTCGCAGTGACCTCGATCGACGCCGACTGGTCTTCCCAGGAAATGGTCTGTGCGTTCTGAAAGTCGTCGACGCGCCCGATATCGA
Source organism: Mesorhizobium sp. (assembly GCF_005063415.1). Classification (GTDB taxonomy): domain Bacteria; phylum Pseudomonadota; class Alphaproteobacteria; order Rhizobiales; family Rhizobiaceae; genus Mesorhizobium. The sequence goes on along the minus strand of NZ_SUEG01000003.1, from coordinate 19,597 downwards.
GCCAGAGACCCTCATGCTTGTACACGTGCACGGTCGTGCCGTTCTGCATCATCTGCAACATCAGGTCGTCGAACCCAAAGGGTATGCCGGATGGGATGAACTGCAGAACGTCGGGGTTCATGCAGTAAATTCCCATGCTGACCAGATGCGAGAGCGTCGGTTTCTCGCGAAAGACCTGCACGGTATTGTCGACTTCGTCGATGACGCCGAAATCCATCTTGATCAGACGACAGGCTGTTGCGATCGTCACTGGATCGGTGTGCTTACGGTGCGCTGCTACAAATCGACTGAGGCTTAGATCCGTAAGGACATCGCCATTGAGAACGATGAATGGCTCCGTCAGTTCATCCCTGATCAAAGACAGTGGCCCGATGGTGCCAAGCGGCTCCATCTCCTGCGTATATCGAATTTTCAGGTTCCACTGCGAGCCATCTCCACACACGGTGCGGATCAAGTGGCCGAGATACCCGGTTGTAATATAGACTTCCTGAATACCGTTGCGTCGCAACCATTTCAGAAGCATCTCGAGAACCGGCCGTGCGCCGATCGGCATGAGCGGCTTCGGCAAGACCGAAGTGAAGGGGCGGAGGCGTGTTCCCATTCCTCCACATTGAATAACCGCTTTCATCCTGGTCCTCCCTTGTTCATTCGGCCTGAACGCTGTCGTCACGGGCCGGCTATCCTGCCCTGGTCAGCACCCGGGAAACGCGTTCTTGTCCCCTCAGAAGAACCGGTGAGATTTCCCGTAGAAGACCGGTGAGATTTCCCCACTGTCCCCTGATCCGGACATTGCATCTGGATGGTATGTGGCCGTCAGGGTGGATGTCGTCGTGCATTCGAATGGTAACAATTCAGCCGTTTTGCTGTTCTATATCTTTAGACCTATAGCAGTGCTGAACGACCGACCGGTCTGTCAGCTGTCCAAAAGGTCAGAACGTATGTTCGACGACGTTCGGCGGGTTTCGCTCACAAGGGGCAAAAAAAAGAGGAGCGTTTCCCGTCATTTAAGATTATATTAGAAATCTGGCGTTTGCGGTGTTGGGGGTGTCGCAGCGTCGGCTGGATGAATCGACGAGTGGATGGCCACGACTTTCAGGCCATCACCGTTCAATCCATTCAGATAGGCGTTGGGGTAGTTCAATGTATCGAATCGTCATCGCCGACGATCACGGCTTGTATCGTCGCGGCTTGCGATTGGCACTGACCGCAGGCATTCCAGGTGTGGAGATATTTGAAGCGTCTTGTTTCGACGCGGTGCTCAGTTTGCTGGCAGAGCAATCGTTCGTGGATCTTGCGATCCTGGACCTGAATATGCCGGGCCTGTTCAATCAAGAAGTGCTCGGCGGGATCCTGTCTGCCTATCCGGACACGCGATTTGCGATCGTTTCGGGAAACGATTCGCGCTCGGAAATACTCACGGCTCTGTCGATCGGGCTTCACGGCTACATCGTAAAATCGCAGACGGACGAAGAGGTTGTTTTGGCCGTCAACGAAATCCTCTCCGGCCGCATCTATGTTCCTGCACTTCTGTCACGCTCGGGTGCAACGCAAACATCCCACGCGCATACCCATTCCGACGACAAAAGCCCACAGAGGCGGACCGCTGGCGTCAACCTTGGCAGGCTGACCTCAAGGCAAAAGGAAGTCCTCAAGCTGATGGCGGAAGGCTATTCGAACAAGGAAATTGCGCGCGATCTGGAAATCGCAGAGGCGACCACGAAAATCCACGCTGCTGCGGTTCTGCGTGAGTTGGGGGTACGCAATCGGACCGAGGCTGCCGTTATGCTGAAGACTTGGCTTTCGAGACATGCCAGCTAGAACGCCGCGCGTCCTTTTGGACGTGCAAACGGCGTCCCAAGATTCCTCATGCATATTACTGCATATCCCAAAGCCGCGGCACAGCTTTGGGCCAACGACATTCTTGGAAGGAACCCTGCGCATCTTAAAGGCCGCTCAGCGACCCGCCTTTAGATATCTGCTTTCCGATTGGAGCACTGCACTACGAACCGATTTCCTTGCGTGACAGCCGCAGCGAATACCGCAACCCTTGGTCCGATATCTCCAGCTTGGGAGAGTGACCGACAAGCGGCGATCCATCCACTCCGATTATCATGGAACCGAAGCCATGACGGATTACGCTTGAGGTCCGCCGCCGCCCTGATTCCACCCACTCGAACACAATATCACTGCCTGTGTCTTCAGGTGCGAACGTCCAGCTTACGTCGATTCGGCCTTTTGGATCGCCAAGCGCTCCATATTTCATGGAATTGGTGGCAAGCTCGTGAACGATCATTGCAAAACTCTCGGCGGCGCCTCCCGACATCGCCACGGAAGGACCGCTGACCGATATGGCGCGTGTTCCCATATAAGGGTGCAACTCTTGCGCAACGAGATCGTTTATCGCCCCCGATACGCTGCCGTTGCGTGAAAGGAGCAGATGGGTTGCCTCGAGCGCGCGTATCCGGTCGATCAGCATTTCCTTGTATTTGGCGACGTTGTTTCCGGGAACATCGACCATCTTCACGAGCGCCGTGATCACCGCGAAAACATTGCCGAATCTATGACGCTGTTCGAGCATGATACGCTCCCGCTTCTTCGCCGCGGCGCGCAGCAGCATGGTTTGTCGTCTCTCGCTCAGGTCGGCAGCCACTCCAAGCCGCTGTCCACCATCGTCATGTCTTTCCTCCCTTCCGCGTAGGGCAACCCAGCGGATATGTCCGTCCGGTCGGCGGACGCGTATCTCAACATCGTAATCCGTGACCGATGGTGCGGACTTTCTCGATGCCGCCAGCTTTGGCCAGTCCGCCGGATGAACGACAGCTGATAGTTCCTCTAAACGGCGGCGATTGGCCTGGGCCAGGCCGAGAATGTCCCAGAACGTGTCGGAGCCCGTGACTGTCCCGTCTTTAAGGTCGATCCGCCACGTGGCCAAGCGTCCAGCAGACAGAGCGAGGTCCAGCCATTCCTTCTGAGCCCGAAGCGCTTCGTGAGCAGCTCGTCGGTCCGAAATATCATCGACCACCACGAAGATACTCTCCGAAAGAACCCCCTCGGGCACGGACGAAGAAAGCGTTAGACGAGCCCAGAATGCCGTACCGTCCTTTCGTGACAGACGCACCTCCGAAACGAACGAAGAAATGTCATTGCCCAGCCTCGCCAGCAATTGCGCCAAGGTGTGCCGGTCGTTCGGATGGGCGAGCGTATCGAGCTGCAATTGGGCAAGCTCCTCTTCCTTGTACCCGGTCATCTCACAAAGGCGTTTGTTGGACTGCAGCAACTCACCTTTCTCGTTGGTGTTCGCGAATCCCATGGCAGCACGTTCGAAGGCCCAACGATAGCGGCTCTCGGTCGCTTCGACGGCAGCGAGCCTGGCCTCGGCGACTTCCAGCAACTCACGCAAGTCCTGCCGAAGGCGATGGAACGTCATGGCAATCACCCCGCCCGAAACCAGAAGCAGGATTGCGCGTGCCCAATCTCCATTTGAAATCTGATCGTGTCCTCGTGCCCATAGGCCGACTGTCACCATCAGAATGGTCGCAGCGAGCGCAGGTACGCGATCTTCGAGATAGGCGATTATAATAATAGCCGGAACAAATTCCAGAAAACTGGCGCCTTGCCCAATATAGGCTGACAATTTTATTTCAAATATCAGTGTGGCAGCTAATACCGATGCAGAGGCAATATGAGTTAGCAATCTGCCCGACGGGTTCGAATTCGACCTGCGCGACTGCGAGCTCATGGACACAGACTACAACCTTCTGACTAGCCCGTCGAGACTAGAGCAAAAAACGTACAGCTTAGTACCACTGCCGGATTGCCATACCGCTATCATAGCGCGCATTTTATCGGATGCAGCGGGGCCTAAGAGCTGCCTTAGAATTACAGATCATATTAAGTTTCAAGGTGGTGATGCACATATCATCCGTCAGCGCATAGAAGACTAGAATCCAGCTAAACATAGAAGACTGTCTGAATCCCGATGACTTATTTCGGGCGTGTGAAACTTTTGGGTTAGGGGTAGAAAATGAATCTGATCGATAGACAGGTCGATGCTTCTTCGAGCAATCGGTACATTGCTACGAGGACCAAGTATGATTTTGAGGCGCGGAATACGCGACCCTCTTCTGGTCACCTTCCCGATCGTGCATCGGATCCATTGGACGCAAGGCTCGGGGAACCAAAAGGCCGCAGTCTGGAATCCATAACCGGCGTGCTTGATCGCATTGGCTGTGGCTATCTCGTGCTGAATCGCGAAAGAAAAGTAGTCGAGTGGAACGCAGCCGCCCAAACCACGCTTGAGCGCCAGGGCGAAGCGGCCGACACGGCGAGCGGACTTACGGCCGCCCTGAGGCGGCTGATCGCGAATGTTCCGGGCCAATTCCTGCCGGGCTCGTTGTCCTGGGTCGTGATCCGCAGCAGGGGCGACCGGCCGGTGATACTGAACGAGAACGGCGTTATCGCTCCCGAGGGAACGAGCATTGTGGCGTTGCTGGATCGGGACAACAGATCTGGGCCAAATCCTCGCACGTTGCAAAGAATGTTTGGCTTGACGAGCGCAGAAACGCACCTCGCCTTGCGCTTGGCTCAGGGCGACGCACCTTTGGAGATCGCTCGCAGCTGGCGTCTCAGCCGCACCACGATCCGTTCCCAGCTTGCCTCGCTGTTCGCCAAGACCGAAACAAAACGCCAGGCGGAACTGGTGGCCCTTCTTGGGCGTATTTCGGTCCTGCCATAAGGGCCGGTCACTTGGACACAATCGCCGGACGTCGGCATCCGCCCGGGATTTAGATGGCGCAAGTTGGAGTGTCATGACTTGGCAGTTCGTGCCCCGCATTGCGCACTCCACCAGGTTCGATGCGCCGGCGTAAATATCGGAAGCCGCAATCCCGGACCGGCAATTCGGTACTGTCGAACGGATTCGAAAGGCGACAAGTTGGACAACGATCTATGCAGCGAGTCTGTTCTTGCCGCAGCGGAGAAGGTGGAAATCGCTCGATCGCGTTCGGACCGCGCGGTGAAGAGACTTGCACGGACCGGACCGATCGTCGTCACCGGCGCGGCAGGCTTCATTGGTTTCCACGTCGCCTTGCGGCTTTTGCATTTGGGTGTCGAAGTCATCGGCGTCGACAATTTCACCTCCTACTACGATCCACGACTCAAGGAAGCGCGGTTTGCGCGCCTCTGTGCCGAGTCGGGCTTCACTCCGATGCGAATTGATCTGGCGGATGCGGCGCGCGTCCAGTTGCTGTTTTCAGAAGTTCGACCTTCAAACTTTGTGCATCTCGCGGCTCAGGCCGGCGTGCGACATTCACTAGTTGACCCGCATGCCTATGTGCAATCGAACATAGTGGCGTTTCTCAACGTCCTTGAGGGCTGCCGGCACTTCGGCGTTAGTCACCTCGTCTACGCCTCGTCGAGCTCCGTCTACGGCTCAAATCGAACCATACCGTTTTCCGAGCATCACGGCGCCGATCATCCTGTCAGTCTGTACGCCGCAACCAAGCGTTCAAACGAATTCATGGCGCATTCATACAGTCACTTGTTCGGCTTGCCCGTGACCGGACTGCGCTTCTTCACCGTTTATGGCCCCTGGGGCAGGCCCGACATGGCGGTCTACATGTTCACGCGTGCGATTATCGAGGGGAACCCAATCGAAGTAGCCAATGCCGGCCGCGTGTGGCGAGACTTCACCTATATCGACGATATCGCTGAGGGCGTGGTTCGAGCACTTGCTGCACCGCCGCGGCCCGATCCGCATTGGGACCCTTGCACCGCCGACCCTGCTACAAGTTCCGCGCCGTATCGCGTCTACAATATCGGCAACGACCGGCCCGAGGAGATCAACCGGCTGATTTCGATCATCGAGACCGCCCTTGGCAGCCGGGCGCTTCGCGTGGATGTGCCGTTGCCGCCTGGCGACGTTCTGGAGACACGCGCCGACGTCAGCGATCTTCGCAAGGCCGTCGGCTTCGCCCCGACGACACGGCTTGAGGACGGAGTGCAGCGCTTTGTCGAATGGTACCGGGACTTTCATGGAACAGATGCCGCGGCCAGCATATGGCAACAAACGTTGATGCATGTAGAGGCCACCGTGTAATCCGCGCCTTATCGGAGCGACGGATCCACGCGTCCGCTATCCTGGTCGGCTGCTGGTCTGGTCAAAAGATCAAGCTGATGCCGCATAGCGTAACGACGACATTTCCGGTCATCGATGCCCGCGCGATCCTCGCAGAATCAGCTCATCGCGGGCAATTCCAATGAGCGATCTCAATTCAGAGACTGCAGTTGTACTTGGCACGGAGCACAAAGAATTCGCCGCATCCGCGTTCTGCCGAACGATGTCATTCAGATGGATGATGGTGACGTTCGGGCCCCATCGTAAGCTCTGCCCAACCGCATTTTGCCTCCTCGGAATCGCGAGCTCATGTCCCAAAGCTACTTTCTGAGATCCAGGACGGTTCCTACGGTCGAGAAAATAATCACCCGTGTTCCTCCAAGCCCGATCGGCGGTATTCTTCGAGCGGCAGGAGGCGTTTCGGCCATGGCGATTGCCGGCCAGCTGACCCTCGTCGCCGCTATTCCCGTTTTGGCCCGGCTCTACTCCCCGGCAGATTTCGGGATCTTCACGATTTACCTGTCGATCGTAAACATCCTCGGTGCGATCGCAGCACTGCGTTTCGAGGCCTCTCTTTATGGGGTCAAGGACAGTGCGCAGGCATACGTGACTGTTAAGCTCATTCTCCTGGCTGTCTCGGTGACGAGTGTCCTGGCCTTTGCAGCAGGACTGCTGTGGGCGAGCATCGCTCCAGCGCGGGTTGGCCACCTCGCCTGGCTTGTTCCACTTGGGATGGGGGGCGCCGGTCTCGTCGAAGCAATGAATTGCTGGAGTCTGCGCGTAGGCCTGCTACGCGACTTTGCCCTCGGCCGCCTGATTTTGCCGGTGACCATGGCCCTGCTGCAACTAACTTTTGGGCTCGCCCATTTCGGAGGTGAGGCGATGGTACATGCTCATATCCTGAGCCAATTCGTCTTTATCGGGATCCTCGGCTCTCGGATTCTGAGCAGGAAGGACATAGGCGGCATCGCCCGAGCGCCGTGGCGGACCGTCTTTGCCGTCGCCAGGCGAGAATACAAGTTTCCGTTGTTCGACATTCCCTCGGCCCTAGCGAGTTTTGCCATCATCAATCTTCCCGCAATACTCGTTGGTTCGCTGTTTGGCGCCGCTTTTGCCGGTTACCTGGGAGTTGCGTCGCGGCTGGTGACTGCACCCGTCACGCTGATCGCCAACCCGCTTAGCAATGTTTTTGTATCTGAGGCAAACAAAACCAGCAGTCGCGCCCATTTGCTCGGCACCGCGCACGGCCTCTTGATGCTTTCAGCCGGCGTCACTGCATTGCCAATATTAGCGCTTGGCCTAGCCGCGCCATATATCGTCGTTCCCCTCCTGGGCGCGCCCTGGGTCCCCGCCGCAGACATTATGACCGCGCTGGCGTTCATGGGTGCTACGCAGGCGCTGTCGACACCGCTTCAAGATGTCCCAGCTCTTCTGCGGCGGCAAGAGGTACGGCTTCTCGTCGACGGCGCGCGGACGGCGCTTGTATTTGGCCCGCTGCTCGCCGGTGCTGAGGCAGGTTGGGAGCCACTCAAAGTCATCTATCTGATGGCGGCCGGGGGCGCCGTCGGGTTTGCACTGAAAACGGCGGCCTCTCTGTATCTTCTCCGCCACGACGTCGAACCAGTGGGAGCCGCCATACCAACGCAGAATCATCATCTCGAGGGAAAAACACCATGAAGCAATCGCAGCTTGATCAGCTTCTGACGACCGATGTGGTTGACCAACATCATCGCGCTGATGCTTCGCGACTGCGCCCTTTCATTTCAGTTGCCATCCCAACCTTTCGCCGACCGGACACGATCCGCCGGGCGATGGATAGCATTCTGAGTCAAGATTTTGCCAGTTGGGAGCTGGTCGTCAGCGACGACGAGGGCCGAGAGGGAGCGACCTGGGCAATCGTGGCCGAGTATGCACGGACCGAGCCTCGCATCCGAATTGTCGAGAACGGCCGGGGCCGGGGTCAGGTCGAGAATACCAACAACGCCATGCTCGCTTGCGTCGGAAAATGGATCAAGCTGCTCCATGACGATGACTGGCTGGCCCCAGGCGCACTCAAGACCTTTGCCGAGGTTTCAACCAAGCATCCCTCGGCTGCATTCATGACCTGTGCCGCCAACATAATTGAGGACGATCGGATGAAATTCCGATTGCCACCGCAAGGGCGACAACGGATCTCCGTCTACTCGAGCCAGCAATGCCTAACGGACCTCTATCTGGTCCGTGCGACGCGGAGCCTTGGGATCATCCCGTCGACGCTGTTGATCAACCGCGACGTCATTCACGCGGGTTGCCTGATGCGCGCGCACAATTCAATCCCGGCCGGAGTCGACCAGCTGTTCTTTGTTGACCTGGCATGCCACGGAGACATGGTCGCGATAAATGACGGCTTGATCTTCTACGACGCGACGAATCACCCGAGCATCACTACAACCAAGAGCTTCGATGAAGTTGATCAAGTAACTCTTGCTGTCAAAGAGCTTAACTGGAATCTAATTCAGGATCGTAAACACCTTCCTCGCCCCAAGACTTTGTTACGGGCGCTGCGGGTTGCTCGTATTCCTAGCAGATTCCACCAGCAGTCCTGGCGAGCGACGATCCAAGATGCTATCCAAATTCTTCGCCCATCAGTTATGAAAATTGCGAGCCAGCACATTCTTACCTACGTGTTCGCGATCCGCCCGAGACTGGGCCGGTTGCGTAGCCGGAGACGAATATAGCGTGGCGGCGGCGTCGAGCGCCCGCGGCGGGCCGGCCGGTGTGCATTCTATACCGTCGAAGGCGACGTTCCTTCGTCCAGCTTTTGGGGATAGCGAGATGACCATTTGTCCGGCGTGTGGCAGTGTATCAACCGCAAAATTGTTCGAAGTGACAGCAGACGAGGCCTCTCGACATTTCATCAATCCGCGTCAGGACCCCGATCGCTCTCGAAAGTTAACAAGCCACCTGTCGGATCTCTGGGGCAGCAACACTTGCGACATTCGCAAATGCGCAGATTGCGGATTCGGTTTCGCAGATCCGTTCGTCGCCGGCGGCTTTGAGTTTTATAACTTAGCCTGGGCGTACCCTTCTTATCCAACTATGAAATGGGAATATGCAAGGACAATCGAAGAGCTCGCGGGCCTGAATACTGGCGGAAAGACTGCTCTCGAGGTGGGATCGGGGTTCGGGTATTTTCTGGACCGCATTAACAACAAATTCTTCCATACTTCGGATATTTCGGCGGTCGACTACAACGAAACGGCGCGATCAGTTTTGGCGTCAAAAGGCTTCAAGACCTTTGCGAGCGATTTTCGGGAAGACACCTTCGATTCCATGAAAGAAGCCTTCGATTTTATTTTCATGTTTCAGGTCTTCGAGCATATGGACCAAGTGGATGAGGTTTTTGCTCGCTTAAAATATCTTCTGAAGGCGCAAGGATCTGCCTTCATTGCCGTGCCAAATGAAAACAGAACGTACTATATGGAGTCTCACGGCTCGCTCGTAGACATGCCACCAAACCACATTGGCCGATGGACGAAAGAAGCCTTCGATGCCATATGTCGGCGGCACGGCTTGCAATTGAGCAAATGCGAGCGCGAGCCGTTCAATCTCGCGAAATTCCTGAAGCAAGACATCGTCCACAGCTTTTTGCGAAAGGGACAAAAACCAGGTAGTGTGAGTGAGTTCGTGCGGGCCCTGCCGCGAAGCAAGGCGCAACGAATGGCGCAAGGTTTGACTGCCCTTGCGATTTCACCGTCACGCTTGCCGGCATGGGCATACGCCATCAGGAACGCATCTACGATGGGCGGGAGCGCACTCTGGGCGAAAATCGACAAAGTCTCGTCACCTGCGCTTCGGATTCATCGCCAAGCCAAGCAGTAATGAGCGGTGCGCCATGCCGCTTGCAGCGGGAAGGTGATTTTGACACCACCAGGCTGCGGGACCTGCCAAGCAGACGAAGGACGGCGTCAGGGGCGTCGTCTCAGGTGTGGGTTCCGGAATTCATGAATGCCGGTCCGGCGGCTCCTGGCCAGTAGGTTCCGTTGTGACACATCGGACCCACGCTCCGGATGGATCTCTCCGCGGCAACCCCCGCTACTGACGAATGGCCCGCGCCGGCAGCCGATCAGCGTAGCGCCCAAAGCGGTGATTTTCAATGAGGCGGTGGCGGGAAGTACGCAACAATAAAAGCCGCGCTCGTCATGCCCTCTCCAGCAAGAGATCAGCGCTGTCCCCGAACCGGTAACCCGCGTGCTTCCTGAGATTAACCTTCGTGAGAACGCTTGCGACGGGAACCGAAGCTGGCGTATCGCCCGCAAGCAGGTCTAGAACGCCTCGCGCGATGCTGCGTCGCGTTTTCGCCCAGCGAACGGCGAAAAGAACCACGTCACCCCAGCCTGTCAGGAGTCTGGCCTCTGGTCCCTCAAGCCCCAGCGGTCCATTTATGATGACCACCCGATAGACCGAGTGCAGTTCATCTTTGAAAGGGGAGCCGTCGACACTGGACAGCAAGGGCAGCAGATCCTCCGACGGTGCGAGCGCCATGAAATCGATTCCGATTGCCGACATTCCAGCTATCGCATCGTGCAGCGCACAACGGTCACTGATATAGTCTCCGAAAAAATTGTGCGGCTTACGTGCGCTGAATTCCTTCACAAACTCGCCTGTAAGGCGGCGGTCCGTGCGGTCCAGATCAATAAAGAGTACTCGCCCTCCAAGTCTGGTGGCCGCCAAGGCCATGCTCCATGCGAGCTCGGTCTTGCCATCATCCTCACCGCAGGATGTTATCACGATTATGTTCGAGCAATCCCTCGCCCGTTGGGGCGCCGCGGCGACAAGCAGGGCCGTCACGGCGCGGCTGTATCTGGACTCCTGCTGGCCTGAAACCAGCTGCTGCAGTCGCCTCGCGTGCGTTGTGGCAGCCTGGGGTATTAGCCCGAGGCACGGAACCTTGAGCGCTGCTTCAGCTTCGGCCTCTCCGCGCAAGGTGCTATCGAAGCGTTGGCGGACAAGTATGAATATCCCCCCAATCAGGCCAAACACGACCATGCCGGGCGGAATAAGAAATATTGGCGAAAGAGTCGTTGGATTGGTAGGGGGCCACGCCGCTGAGAGAAGCCTGACTCCGGGGGATGGACTTGCAATACGCCGCGTCAAGTCTTGTTGCCGGGTCAAAAGGTCGTTGTAGCGCTGCGTCAGGATGCTGACCTGCGGCTCGAGAGCGCGCAATCCGGAAAGCCGGCCGGCTGTATCGGCTACGACCGCATCCAGGACATCCTTGCGCTTTTGCAGCGCCGCAATCTGAGAGCGATAGATGTTGGCCTCGGCAGCGGCGCTGGCGATTTCTTGGTCAATCTGACGGTCGATCGCATCTGTGACGTCCTCATCTGTCGTGTCGTTGGCCTGGCGTGCCAAGAGATCGGCCAGCACGGGTGATCCGACGGCTTCGGCGATCGAGGCAACCGACGCGCCCCGCTTTCGCAAGTCCTGAATGTGTTGGAGTCGAGATTCCGATGCGGAGAGATCCGCTTTCGACAAGGAGATTTGCTGGGTAAGTTCGACTATCTCTTTGGCGGCATTGTCCGCTGCACCTTGGTCGACCGCGCCATGGCTCAGCCGATACCTCTCAAGACGATCGGTCGCTTCTGCGAGACTGTTTTGTGTAGCTGGAAGTCCGGCAACTATCGATTCAAGTTCCAGTCTGTCCGATGCTTGGCTTTTCCTTGCCAGATCGCCAATATACACTTGGGCGAACGTGTTGGCGATCAAGGCGGCCCGCGCCGGATCGTGATCGGTGAAGCCGACACTGATGACCCTCGATCGCAGCTCCTGGCCGATCCTTATACCCTTGCGCAGTATCTTGAGTTCAGCCGCATCTGGCTCCGCCGGAGTGCTTCGCGGCCAAATTTTGGCCAGCAGATCGGCTGTACCCGAGCGCAACTTCGGCGGCCCAACGCCCGCAGGGTTAGTAGCAGAATTTTCGGTGCCAGCATCAACCTTTGTAGTACTGTTGAGAGCGTCCGTTTTGCGCAACGCTGCCACCACGCTTCGCAGATGGCTTTGCGACGAGAGCATGGTTATATGGTCGTCAATGCTGGAATCCACCGCATCCTGAGCAGAGACCAAGCCGCCGGCAGGTCCCGCTCTGCTGGGTGCGTCGACGATCACCTGTGTGGTGGCTTCATACAGGGCAGGCCGTGCAAGACCGGCAAGCGCGGCTAATACGCCGCCGCTGACGACCATGGTCATCAGGAACCATTTTTTTCTTGCCAGGGTAACGAGGAGCTGATGGAACGGAGTTTGCGTGTCCATCTGTTCGCGTAGCGGACGTTTCATGCGCGGAGCGATTTCGCGCGCAGGCACGTGCATTTCGTTAACGTGCGGAAGGTGGATGCGGCTAACTATGGACCCTTCCATCTTAATCTCCTGTAAGTTCGGGCACGCGAGAACCCGTTGCGGGCGGCGATGGCCGCCTTGCCTCGTTGTGCCAGGCCTGGAACATCAAAGCGGGCCACAATTTGCGAGAATGGTCGTGCCTGCCATCAACGTGATCGCGCCAGCACGCATCGACCTCCGCAAGGTCGAAAATCCCGTCTCCGGACAAGCGCATATCGGCGACAAGATCGTTTGCCCAACTGAGCAGCGGGCCTCTCAGCCAGACTGCTATAGGAACATCAAAACCCTGCTTCGGCCGCTCGATCAGCCGCTGCGGAACGTACCGGCGCAACAACTGACGAAGGATCCACTTGCCTTTGCCATTACGAACCTTCGTATTCGTCGGCAGGCGCCAGGCAAATTCGACAACACGATGATCGAGCAGCGGGCACCGCCCCTCGAGGCTGTTGGCCATGCTGGCGCGGTCCAGCTTCACCAATATATCCCCGGGCAGGTATCCGGCCATATCGTCATACAAAAGCCGGGACAGCAGCCCATCAAGCCGGTGCTCGACGTGAATTGATGAGGGTGGCTGGTGGAGGCTCAGGTTCTCGGTCGATGATCCCGTAAGCCGCCGATACAACTCGTCCTCATTGGCTGCAGCGAGGAGCTGAGCTAGGCGATTCAGCCGATCCCCCCGAAGCGCATGCCGTGCACCCTCCGAAAGCGGCAGCTTGCCGACGAGATCGTGACGGGCTGCACGGGCCAGTAACCCAGTGCCTGCCGCGAGCGCCCGACGCAGTGCTGACGGCAGAGTATGCTGTCGTCGCAGACGGGCCGCCATGAAGTGGCGGGCGTAGCCGGCGAAGCATTCATCGCCACCGTCGCCCGACAGAGCCACCGTAACGTGCCGGCGGGCGAGCCGCGCCACCAGCAGAGTTGGTATCTGCGATTCGTCAGCGAAAGGCTCATCCCAGATCTGCGGCAGTTCTGGAATGACGTCGCGCGCTACGGCAGCCGAAAGGTGGACTTCGGTATGGTCGGTGCCCAGATGCCGCGCGACTTCCGCGGCGTGGGGAGCCTCATCGAACCCGCCCTCTCCGAAAGCGATCGTGAACGTGCGCACAGGCTTTTCCGATTGAGCCTGCATCAGGGCCACAACCGTCGAGCTGTCTATTCCGCCCGACAGGAAGGCCCCCAGCGGGACGTCAGCGATCATGCGCTCCCGAACGGCAAGCCGAAGCAGGCCGTCCAGTTCATCGGTGAGTTCCTCGTCGCTGCCGGCGACCTGCTCCGTCCGCCCTTTCGTGGCGGCTTCGGCCAGCGACCACCAGTGTCGAATGCGATGCGACAGGGAGGCGACACTGCGTTCCCCGGAGAACTCAGCGGCCGTTACCGACAGGACCGAACCCGGCGGCAGCTTGAATACGCCTCGCCAAATGCAGCTGTCATCCGGTACCCATCCCTTCGAAAGCATTGCCGCGGCCGCATCGACATCGAGCTCCTGGCAAAACCCTGGAAAACGGTTGATCGCCTTCAACTCGGAAGCAAAAACAAGTGCATCGCGTGTTGAGGCGACATAAAGCGGCTTTTTGCCCATTCGGTCGCGGGCGAGATGGAGCGTCCTTGTCTTAAGGTCCCATAATCCTAAAGCGAACATGCCGGCGAAACGCGTGAGTGCTTTTTCGAGGCCCCAACTCTCAACTGCGGCGAGCATGACTTCGGTATCGCTGGCGCTCCGAAAATGATGGCCTGTACTCTCTAGCTCACGGCGCAAATCACGGAAATTGTATATTTCGCCGTTGAATGTGATGACATATCGGCCGCTTTCGGAATGCATCGGCTGACGGCCAGCCTCCGACAGGTCAACGATGGCCAGCCGCCTGTGACCGAAGGCGACACCCGATTCACAGTTTACCCAGAATGCCTCGCCATCCGGCCCGCGGTGGCGAAGTGCGGCCGTCATCTGCTCTATTGCCCTGAGCGGCCTTGTGTCCGCTGAATCGGATGCAAGAAGAATTCCGGCAATACCACACATACCATTACCCCGGATTGTTGGAGATTGCAGAAACTGCTTTCGGCGTACCGGCGACAAGGCAGATGGTCAGCGCAAACCACACGATCGGGTGGCGGATGATCAGGTGCGGCATCCCGAAGATGATGATTGACACCACGAGCGCTAACAGCGCGTCGAGCTTCGCACGCCACACCGACATGATGGCGGCGCCGACGATCCAGACCAGCGCCAAAACCGCAATGAGACCACCTTGAGTGTACAGGTCGAGGATCGTGTTGTGAGCCTCGAAGGGTCGTTCCAGAAATTGCGAGTCGAACACTGATGGGCGCTCGAGATGCGGACCTGGACCAAGGCCAAGCGATCCGGATTCGGCGCCCTTCTCCAACGCTTCGTCCCAGAGATGCACGCGGAGCGCGGCGGTTTCCGCAGTAGCCTCGCCGCCCTTGTCCTTGGTCAGGCCCTTGGCGAAGTTTTCGAGGACGCTCGCCTCCGTTACGGCATAGGGGGTTATCGCCATCGCCAACGGAAGGATACCGACAAGCAACAGGAGGACGGCTTGCCGTGAAAAGCTGATCCCGTTGCCACCGGTCTTGAGCCATGTCCTGATCCGCAGCCCGAGGAATGTCAGGCAGGTCAGGATGCTGGTGTACAAATAGGTATCGCTCTTTGTCAGCCTCCCGACATAGAAGGTCAGGAACAAGCTGGCGATCCCAAGAAACCTGCCCCATCGGTTGCTGGTGGTGGTCGCAAGATGCAAGGCTAGGGGGCCAAAGATTGCGCAGTAGAGCGCGAGCTGGTTTGGATTATGCGACCAGCCACGAAAGCGGTCCCAGTACCAGGGATCGACGCCAGCTCGGGGGATCCAGCCCCAACCCTGTCCCAGCTGAATGGCAAGGGCCATATTCGCGATGCCCACAACCCACCAGCCAGTACGACGCAGACGGCGATCAGCCTCGGGTTCTGCAGCGGCAAGGCAGGTGATGCCGACCAACAGCAGGTAGGCCATCGTATCGTGCATCAGGCCCGTCAGATATAGAACTGTGGTCAGATAGCCGACGACGGTGCCGACCCCGAGAGCAAGCGCCATGATCGTCCAGAAGCTCACAAGGCGTGTCAGCGCCGGCCTGGTCTCCAGGTGACCGCCGGCGAGTACGCGCCCAATCGACAGCATGATCCAAAGTACGAGGAGTAGTTCGCCAATCCCCAAGGGCGACCCAGGAATGTCGAGTTGCACCGCATAGGTCATTGCGAGGCCGCAGGCCAGGATCGCGTCCCGGATCATCGGCTCACATCCAATCTACTACTGACAGCACCCTCTCCAATTAAGATCGGAGACGCCGGTCGGGCGAGATCGCTGTGGGATTTGGCGCCAAGGATATTTTTGTACAGATCGCAATATTGGGCCACCACCCGCGGCAGCGCGAACTGCTCCCGGACGAGTTCGACAGAACGACCGCCCATGACTTTTCCGCGACTGCGGTCGGACAGGATGTCAACTATTCGAGATGCAAGACCATCGGCGTCGTGCGGTTGTACAAGGTAGCCGTTCCATCCATCCTCGACCACTTCATTGCAGCCGGGCATCTTTGAGGCGACGATGGGCAATCCCGCCAGCCCTGCCTCGAGCAGGACGCGCGGGATTCCTTCTCGATATTGTGTGGGGAAGGCGAACACGTCGGCCATGCCAAGAAGCGCTGGAACATCGCGTCGTGGGCCAAGCGCGATGACATGAGGAGCGTGTCGATCGATTTCCGACTTGTCGACTGCAAATGGACCTTCGGACTCCCAAGGGCCGACAAGCACGAAACGAGCATTAGGCCTTTTAGAAAGGACGCGGGGGACTGCTTGAAGCAGTACCGGGATGCCCTTCTGGCGGGTCAGCCGGCCTACAAAAATTACGATCTCTGCTGACTGGAGCCCGAGTTCCTGGCGCATTTTCGTTGCCGGCGGAGCAAGATGCCTCGCCATGGCGAACGCATCGACGTCGATGCCAGAACTGCGGATCACTCTTCCGCTGCCGGGTTCAATCAATCGAAAGCGCTTGAAGAAAGCCTCATCGTCCCGATTCTGAAACACCGTCGCTGCCGTCCAGAAGGAGGCAAGCCATTGCAATCCGCAAAACATTGGACGCAAGGCCAGAGCCCGCGGTTCCAGCGAGGAGAATGTCCAGCCCAGGCCGTTGATCGTGCGCACGACCGGCACCGTTCCGCGCACCGAAAACGGCGCCAGCAGGTTAGGCTTGGTGTCGAAACTTTGGATGATGTCAGGCCGGAGTTCCGCAACCAGTTTCCGAATCGCTCTTACGGCGGTCCACTCGCCACTGCCGCTGGCAAATCGATCGAAACCGTAGCGGCGATGCGGAATGCCATGCCGCAAAAACGCGGCCTCATCACCGGTCGAAACTGCAGTGACCCGGAAGCCGCTTTCGCGCAGCGACATTAGGAACGGAATTCTCAGGGCGTGATCTTCGCCTCCCACACAAACGAGATGCGGATTCATCCCGAAGCTCCCGTCCGTGCGCCGTGTTTCGGTCGCGTGAAGTAACTGCCTTTCGCATCTGCTTTCATGGTTTTGCTTCGTTACTTCTGTGCGCGTGAAAGGGTACGGTAGGAGGAGGCTTGCCTACTGTCCTCGTCTGTTTGAATGAGGTAAACCGCATTGGGATCACGGCCTTACGCATATCGCGAAGCACCTCGGCGGCACCTTGTTGGTACGCGGATGAATTGCGCCTCGAACTCAAGGGAGTTCTGCCAGCCGGACTCGCCACTGATAAGACAAGCGAAGAAAGCGCTTCCGACAGTCGTGCGCTGTACGGCTGCTCTGCGCTGGGATTCCTAAGCTCCCTGTCCGGTCCGCGTGCTACCAGGCATGATGATCAGCCCCCCCTCAGCCACAACGCCCGACGCGACTTGCCTCCTGCGACCAGCGGATAAGCCGATTCGACCCCTCCCGATGTCGGAAACCTGATCTGCCGACCGATATCCCGCGACAAGCGTGCAGACGCCTACGAATTGTCCACAACTAATTGGTTGCGGCAATGAGACTGTGGAGGGGCTTGGCTCTTAGATTAGATGTTCGTCTGATCTGTAAATTGGCAAGTTAACAGCTAAATAACAATTTTAGTTCACAATTCAATTCCGCAACACGCAAGCTACCTTTTTAGACCATGAAACTACCGATTTCCAATCAAATCAGATAAGCTTGATAGATATACGGACTTAAAGCGGTTGAGGCGGCCGGCGGCGGTGCCGACAGGGTATTTTCCTCGGTGAGCTATGCTCTTTCGGCCGGCTCGCAGGTTGAGCTTCTTGCCACCACAAATCCTTCCGGCACGGGAGCAATCAACCTCACTGGCAATGAGCTTAGCCAAGCGATCCTGGGCAATGCCGGCGCCAATGTAATCAACGGCGGACGAGGTGCCGACATCTTGACCGGCAATGGAGGCAACGACGCATTCGTGTTCAACAGCGCTCTTGGGGCCGGCAATATCGACAGGATCACCGACTTCAACAAGCTCCAGGACAAGATCCAACTCGACGACGCGGTTTTTGCCGGGCTTAAACTGGGTGGCCTTTCATCCGATGCTTTCTTTGCTGGCACGGCCGCGCATGACAGCTCCGACCATATAATCTACAACAGCTCAACCGGGGCGCTGTCTTTCGACAGCGACGGGATCGGTGGCGCAGCTCAAATACAGTTCGCCACTCTCTCTCCAGGTCTGTCGCTTGCGGCAGGTTCGTTTCTTGTGATCTGAACGACCCGGAACGGCGGACCTTCTGCTCGAGCCGGTCCGCCGCTCCGTCTTTGTTCAAGCACCGGATTTTCCAAAGCGGGTGCCCATTCGGGCTGATGCTTAACCTTGTCACCCCAGCGGGTTCGCTAGCAGGCATCATTGAAGGGTGGCTTGAATCTGCCCGCCACCGAGTTTACTCGGCGCGGTTCGCGATCCGCTTCCGTGCCTTGAACGGGCTAGTGCATCTCAGTGAAATAGAAGCTCATCGCACGGTGCATGACGAAGCAAAACGGCTTCGCGAGTAATCCGGTATGCACTTTCTCGTCTCTTTACTCTTATTCGATTCTTCTCGGCAACGAACGGTCAGATCCCATCTGAACCTGGAATCGAGTACCAGATCCCTAGGCCGCTATCAGATCCTCTGCGCAATAGCGGCCATAGCTTCGCAAACCGCCCCTTCGCAGATCGGGGATAGATAAATCGGGAATGCCAATTACCTGAGCGCGAGAGCAGGGACCAGGCACCGCGACGCCGGCAGCCATTCGGCAGTTGTCCCTCGCTCATAAACGTCGGCCGAACAGTTTTGACGTCGCTTAAGTCTTCCTCATGAGCGAGTGCGGCAGGCGCTCCGACTGGGAACCGCCCCTATTCTCACCTTGAGCGGTTTCCTTACATTGATTTGATCTCGATTACGGAGATCTGCCGACCGATATAGGATGATGAGCGCGCAGATGCCTACGAATTGTCCACAACTAATTGGTTGCGGCAATGAGACTGCGGAGCGGCTTGGCTCTTAGGTTAACGTCTGTCTTATTTTCATCTCGTAAGGTAAATTTATAAATCGAAACAGACCAATAATGTAACGTCCCCGTAATACAAACGTCATGAGTTGCGAATCTACAGCTGCTTCAAAATAATGTCGCGATTCCGCCGGGATTGTGACCTCAGAAAGCGATAAATTTCTTGTCTACAATCGGTTTTGTCAAAATAAGCCACAATGCATGCAGCATTCCTACAAACGGTCAATGATTCTATCAACGAGTGTCTGTATGTGATTTGGTGCTAATATACACCCTCTAGTAGGTAGGCCTCGGGCGCTATCGAACGAGAAAAAAGGAATATTGGATGGCAACTCTGCACTACACCTCGGGTGGTTCCGCCACCGAAATTGCAACCGCCGGCTTCAATTTGGCCGACGTTCAATATGCTAGCCAGGTCGATGCATTGCCGGATGGCACGAAGGGTCTGGTGTATCTCAATGAGCACGAGGGCGTAACCTCATCCTTCATCGAGAAAATGACCCCCTTCCTTGGCAATCCGAATGTGTTTGGGTTCTATCTTGTTGACGAGCCCGATCCCACCGGCAGGTGGGGCACCT
>NZ_SUEG01000039.1 GCF_005063415.1 Mesorhizobium sp. | reverse complement strand
GGAGAAGGAAACATCGTCGAAGCTGATCGCGCCTCTCGCCTTTGCCGGCAGCGGCTTCGGATCGACGGGCGCCTGGATCGCGGGTTTCTCGGCCAGGATCTCGGTCAGCCGTTCGGCGGCGCCCGCTGCCTGGGACAGTTCGCCCCAGACTTCCGACAGGGCGCCGAGCGCGCCGGCAGCGAACACCGAATAGAGCAGGAATTGGCCAAGCGTGCCGGGCGACAGCGTGCCGTCGAGCACGTCGCGCGAGCCGAACCACAGCACCGCCACGACTGAGGAAAAGATCATGAAGATGGCGAAGAAAGTGAGAAAGGAGCGGGCAAAGATCGAGGCCCGCGCCGCTTCGAACGCTGCTTCCACGGCGGATGAAAAATACCCGGTTACAAGCTTCTCGTTGGTGAAGGCCTGCAGGGTGCGCACCGCGCCGATCTGCTCGCTGGCATAGGCGGTGGCATTGGCCAGTGTATCCTGCGCCAGCCGTGACTTGCGCCGCACCGAGCGGCCGAAGGCGACCAGCGGCAGCACGATTAGCGGAATGGCCGCGATGACCAGACCGGACAGTTTTGGGCTGGTGAAGACCATCATCGCCACGGCGCCGAGGCCGAGGATGACGTTGCGCAAAGCCACCGAGGCGGTACCGCCGACGGCCGATTTGACCTGTGTCGTGTCGGCGGCGAGCCGCGAGACGATCTCGCCAGACTGGGCCGTGTCGAAGAAGGAGGGCGACAGCGTGGTGACGTGGGCAAAGACATCGCGGCGGATATCGGCAACGACGCGCTCGCCGAGCGTGATGACGAAATAATAGCGGCTGGCCGACGCCGCCGCCAGCACGGCGGCCATCACCACCAGCATGGCGAAATATTCGGCAATGAAGCTGGAATCGGAAGCGGAAAAGCCGTGATCGATCATCCGCCGTACGGCCAGCGGCAGCGCCAGCGTCGTCGCCGCCGCGACGGCCAGCGAGATGATCGCGCCGATGACCATTTTGCGGTAATGCATGATATAGGGAAACAGGCCCTGCAGCGGCCTCAGCGAGCGCCTGCGCTCGTCTGCATCGCCGCTTATGTTCGCCATGACCGTTTCCTTTGGCCCTTTGAGGTTTGCGCCATCAATATGCGCTCGCCGCGGCCTTGTGATTCAATTCCGGCTGATGTATAGGCTCGCCGACCGTTTTAGAAGCCGTGGCTCCTCAATAGCTGCGGCTTCGAGTTTTAAAAAGGGGCGCATCGACGCAGGCTTCAGCCCGTCGGCAGCACCCGGCAAGCCAGGAACAGACCCATGAAGACCGATATCCATCCCGACTACCACACCATCAAGGTCGTCATGACCGACGGCACCGAATACATGACCCGTTCGACCTGGGGCAAGGAAGGCGATACGATGAACCTCGATATCGACCCGACCACCCACCCGGCCTGGACCGGCGGCCAGCAGACCCTGCTCGACCGCGGTGGCCGCCTGTCGAAGTTCAAGAAGCGCTTCGAAGGTTTCGGCCTTTAAGCACTGGCGTTTGCTGATCGAGAAACCCGCCTTCGTGGCGGGTTTTTTGTTGCCTAGGTGCGGTCCTACCGATCGAGCAGCTCCCGCAGGGCCATCCGCTTGTAGGCGGCAACCAGCCTGTCGCCTTCTTGCCGCCCGACCGAGATCGCCAGCCGCATTGCGGCCTCGCCCATCTGCCAGATGAGAAATGCCGTCGTTTCCAGCGCTTCCGGATCGGCGGACGGCCGCAACCGCTTCAGCACCGCAGTGAGGAATTCGGCGTTGGCCCGGCTGTCGGCGAGCTCAAGTTCGCGCAACGCCTTGTCGGCCTGCGTGCCCGACCAGATGTCGCGCATCACCGGCTCCGCCAGGAACATTCCGTAGTAGATATCCACCAGTTCCGAAAATGCCCGGCGCAGATCTTCGGCGTCATTGACCCCGGCTAGCGCTGCCGCAATGCAGGCTTGGCTTTCGGTAGTGTAGCGTTCGGCCAGCGCCCAGATGATCGCTCGCTTGTCCGGGAAGAACTGGTAGAGCGAGCCGATCGACACGCCGGCCCTCTCTGCAACCTCGCCCATGCGCATGGCGTCGCTGCCTTGCTCGGCGATCAGCGCCGAGGCGGCGGCCAACATCCGCTCGACCCGCTCGCGGCTGCGCTGCTGGCTCGGTGCCCGGCGCGGCGATGCGATCTGGCCGTCCTGTGAACCCGATACGGCAGAGCCTTCCATCACTGTCTCCAGACGAACAATCAACAAATTGGCTTGACTCGCAAAATACGAGGGTTTATCACGTTTTGCAAATGTGAGGATTACTCACATTTGTAAACTGAGGAAAATCGACATGAACCCTACTGCAACGAAACCAACTTTGATCCTCGGGGGCACCGGCAAGACCGGCCGCCGTCTCGCCGAGCGGCTGACGGCGCGGGGCCTGCCGGTACAGATCGGCTCGCGCTCGGGTACGCCGCCCTTCAACTGGGAAAATAACACGAGCTGGGAACCCGCGCTTGATGGTGTCGGCGCCGTCTACATCAGCTACTATCCTGATCTTGCGGTGCCCGGCGCGGCCGACACGGTCGGCGCCTTCTCTCGTCTTGCCGTGGAGTGTGGTGTGCGCCGGCTGGTACTGCTGTCGGGGCGCGGCGAAACGGAAGCACAGCGCGCCGAAGAGATGCTCAAAGCTTCAGGCGCCGATTGGACGATCCTGCGCTGCGCCTGGTTTTCCCAGAACTTCAGTGAAGGCTTTCTCGTGGATTCCCTGCGCGAGGGTGAGGTGGCATTGCCGGTGGGCAATGTCGGTGAGCCATTCGTCGATGCCGACGACATCGCCGATGCCGCGGCTGCGGTGCTTACCCGACAAGGCCATACCGGCCAGCTTTACGAGCTGACCGGGCCGCGGCTGCTGAGCTTCGCCGACGCGGTCGCCGAGATCGGCAGGGCCGCCGGCCGCGACATTCGTTTCAAGCGGATTTCACATGCCGAGTTCACCGCCGCCACAGCCGAGCACGAGTTGCCTGCCGAGTTCGCCTGGCTGCTTAACGAGCTGTTCACCGAAGTGCTCGACGGCCGCAACGAGTCGCTGACCGACGGCGTCCAGCGCGTGCTCGGCCGCGCCCCAAGAGACTTTTCCGCCTACGCAACCGAAACCGCCGCCACGGGCATCTGGATCAACTGACATGATCATGAAACTGCTTCCCACCCTCACCTTCGTCGCTGCTATTGGCTCAGGCGTTGTCGGCGGCGTTTTCTTCGCCTTCTCCAACTTTATCATGCCGGCGCTCGCCCGCTTGCCTGCCGGAGGCGGCATCGCCGCCATGAATTCGATCAACATCACCGTGATTACGCCGGCATTCATGACCGCGCTTTTCGGCACCGGGCTAGTCTGTCTTGTCCTTGCCGCCGGCGCTCTTATCGGCTGGAGCCAACCGGGTGCATTCTGGCTCCTCGCCGGCGCCCTGATCTACCTCGTCGGCAACCCGATCATGACGATGATATTCAACGTGCCCCTCAACAACGCCCTGGCTGCAGTCGATCCGGCAAGCGCCAACGGCGCCGCGGTATGGGCCACGTATCTCAGGCTTTGGGTGATGTGGAACCATGTCCGCACCATCACCGCCATCGTGGCGCTGGGCTGCTTCATCTTCGCATGGCGGTGAATGCAGGACGGACGTGTAAAGGCCTTCAGGCAGGGTCTTTTGACTTATGGCCCTTGCGATCGGCATGGCCGAGATCGCGATCCGGATCGATGACGTCGCGAACCAGTTGCTTGAGCTTTGCAGCGTCGGGAAAACCGCCATCACGCTTGCGGTCCCAGACCAGCGTGTCATTGCAGGAAATGGTGAAGATGCCGCCGGTGCCGGGCACCAGCGTCACTTCGCCCAGATCGGTACCGAAGGTGAACAACAGCTCCTGCGCCATCCAGCCAACCCTGAGCAGCCACTGGCACTGGGTGCAATAGGTGATGCGGACGGTGGGCAGCGCGTGTTGGGTCATGCCGCGCTGAGCTTCGCCAAGGTCTCCTCGTCGACCTCGAAATTGGCGTAGACGCTCTGCACGTCGTCGTCGTCCTCGAGCGTCGCGACCAGCTTCATCAGCGATTGTGCCCGCTCCTCGTCGACCGCGATATTGGTCTGCGGCTTCCAGATCGGCTTCACCGATTCAGCCTCGCCGAGCGCGCCTTCCAGCGCCTTTGACACTTCGCCGAGATTCTCGAAGGCGCAGTAGATCGTGTGGCCTTCCTCGTCCGACTGGACATCGTCAGCGCCGGCCTCGATCGCTGCGTCCATCACCTTCTCGGCGCTGCCGGCCGATGCCGGATAGTAGATCTCGCCGACGCGGTCCCACATGAACGAAACCGAGCCGGTCTCGCCCATCGCTCCGCCGGCCTTGGTGAAGGCGGCGCGCACATTCGACGCCGAGCGGTTGCGGTTATCGGTCAGCGCCTCGACGATCAGCGCGACGCCGCCCGGCCCGTAGCCTTCGTAGCGCACGGCTTCGTAGGTCTCGGCATCGCCCATCGACGCCTTGTTGATGGCGCGCTGGATATTGTCCTTCGGCATCGATACCGCCTTGGCGTTCTGCACCGCGAGGCGCAGGCGCGGATTCATCGATGGATCGGGCGTACCGCTCTTGGCGGCGACGGTGATTTCGCGCGCCAGCTTGGAAAACATTTTCGATCGCACCGCATCTTGGCGGCCCTTGCGATGCATGATGTTCTTGAACTGTGAATGGCCAGCCATGGCACCCCTGTCGTCTTCTCGGCTAGAGCATCTGCCGCCCGGTGAACCACCCGGCATCTTGCAAAATGCTCGAATTCAAAATTTCAGAACGTCCTGCTGCGTCCCTGACGGACGGACGGCGCTCTCTGTCGGAATGGCCGGCTTATAGATAAATCGGCTCAATTCGTCCAGCCGCGCCATTGCGTCGGACACGCAAGTGTCTCAAGACCCGAAAGTGGCAGGCTTCTGCGGCCATTCATTCCTCCAGGTCGGACTTCAGCCGGTCGAGGATGCTGATCGCGTGCGTGGCATATTGGCTGATCCAGCGGTCGTGGATGTGCTTGATCGGCAGCGCGTTGAGATGGTTCCAGCGTTCGCGGCCCTCGCGCCGCGCCACGACCAGGTCGGCCTCCTCCAGCACCTTCAGATGCAGCATGACCGTACAGCGGTCCATGTCGGGGAAGGCATCGCACAACATGCCGGTGGTCTGCGGCGCATCCTTCAGCCGGTCCAGCAACGCACGCCGGCGCCGATGCGCCAGCGCCTTGAAAACATTGTCGTCTCGTGATTGGCTTGACATGTTATATTTCTATAACATATCATTGAGCCATTCAAGGAGGAGCTGTGGATATGTCTCTTGGATTCAGGGTTTCTGGCCGCATCAGCAAACCTGTCGCCGAAGTCTTCGATGCGGTCGTCAATCCGAAGAAACTTAGCGGCTACTTCACAACGATCGGCGGCGACAGCGCACCGCTGGTGGCGGGCGCCACCGTCATCTGGTGGGGCAAGGTTCCCGTGGAGGTCGACAAGGTGGAGAAAGACAGCCGCATCGTGCTGCGCTGGGATGCCACCGACGCCGACGGCAAGCCAGCCTACAAGACCCGCATCGAGATGAATTTCGAACCGCTCGACGATGGCGGCACCTTCGTCACCATCGCCGAGACTGGCTGGCACGAGGACGCGGTCGGCCTGAAGAAATCCTACCTCAATTGCGAAGGCTGGTCGCAGATGCTGACCTGCATGAAGGCCTATGTCGAATACGGCATCAATCTGCGCGACGGCTATTACCGCAGCGAGATGAAGGGCGAGCCGGCCAACGAGAACAACATCTGAAAAACCACCAAGATGACGGAGGCCTGCGATGAAGCAAGTGACGCCATTTCTGATGTTCGAGGGCAAGGCCGAAGAGGCAATGACCTTCTATTGCGAGACGATCCCCGACAGCAGCGTCCTTGACGTCACACGTTACGGCTCCGGCGAAGGCGGCCCGGAAGGAACGGTCAAGCTGGCGCGCGTGTCCATAAGCGGTCTGGAAGTGATGGTCTACAACAGCCCCGTGCACCATGCCTTCACGTTCACGCCGTCGGTCTCGCTGTATGTGGATTGCTCCACGGAGGCAGAGCTGAACGGCATTGTCGAGGCGCTGGCCAAGGACGGCAAATTTCTGATGCCGCTGGACAATTATGGTTTCAGCCGCCGGTTTGCATGGCTCAACGACAGGTTCGGAGTCTCCTGGCAAATCAATTTGGCATAGCGGGTTCTGGACCGAACCGGCCAATCGAACCTGAACACGGCAATGGAGCCAGCAAATGACCGCGAAGATCACCGGCGGCGTCAACATCGCCATGAAGGTGCCGCCACATCAATACCAGGCGACGATCGCCTTCTATCGCGACGTCGTCGGCCTGAAGCCATTCACGGCCAAGCCGCCGGCCGTCGGCTTCGAACTCGGTCCCAATCGGCTGTGGATCGACGAGGCGCCGATGATGAGCCAGGCCGAGATCTGGCTGGAACTGTTCACCGATGATTTTCCGGCCGCTGCGGAGCATCTCGCCAAGGCCGGCGTCGTGCGCTGCGACGCCATCGAGGCACTGGGTGAAGGCTTTCGCGGCGGCTGGATCACCAACCCGGCCAACATCATTCACCTCGTGCGCGAGCCCGATGCCTGGTGAACAGGCCGCAGTGCCGTGGAAAGGAGGACGATATGGAAATCCGCGAAACACTGACCGCCGAAGCCGGCATGCTGATAAGGCGGGCGGTCGCCGACGTATTCGAAGCCTTCGTCGATCCGGCGATCACGACGAAGTTCTGGTTCACCCGTGGCAGCGACAGGTTGGACAGCGGCAAGGAAATCCGTTGGGAATGGCGCATGTATGGCGTCTCGACGACGGTCAATGTCAGTGAGATCGTCGAAAACAAGAAGATCGTCATGCAATGGAGCGATCCGCCGACCACGGTAGTGTGGACTTTCGCCGAGATGCCGGGCGGCACGACCTTTGTCGAGGTCCGCAATTTCGGCTTTGCCGGCAGCCCCGATGAGCAGGTCAAGCAGGCGATCGACTCGACCGGCGGTTTTGCGCTGGTGCTCGCCGGCGCCAAGGCGTGGCTCGAGCAAGGCCTGACGCTTGGCCTGATCGGCGACCGCCATCCGAAGGGTTTGCCGGCGCAGTAAGTCTTCGGCTGCCAAAAGCCGTTCCGCAGCGCAGCGATCCTTCCTACCCCCCTCTGTCCTGCCGGACATCTCCCCCGCAAGGGGGGAGATTGGACGTCACTTCGGCCTTCGCCAATCTCCAACGCTGCAGGATGAGCGGAGCGCTTAAGCTGCCGATCTCCCCCCTTGCGGGGGAGATGTCCGGCAGGACAGAGGGGGGTGCTGTCCCGCCAACGTCTCAAAGGTTCTACATGGCCACGACGATCGAGGCCGAGCCCTGGTTCTCTGCGCTGCCGGTTCGCTCCGCTGGACTCAGTGCCCGCCGCCCTTTGCCTTCTTCCGCCGCCGCGCCAGCATGTTGAGCCCTTCGACCAGTGCCGAAAAGCCCATGGCAGCGTAGATATAGCCTTTCGGCACATGGTAACCCATGCCGTCGGCGATCAGCGTCATGCCGATCATCAGCAGGAAGCCGAGCGCCAGCATGACGATGCTGGGGTTCTTGGCGATGAAATCGGCCAGCGGCCCGGCCGCCAGCATCATCACGCTCACCGCCACGATCACCGCGATGTACATGATCGCGATTTCGTCGGTCATGCCGACCGCGGTGATAATCGAGTCGATCGAGAAGACGAGGTCGAGCAGCAATATCTGGAAAATGGCGCCGGCCAGCGACAGCTGCAGTGTCTCGCCCATCATCGTGTCCTGGTGATCATCGAGATCGACCGTGTGGTGGATCTCCTTGGTCGCCTTCCAGACGAGGAACAGGCCGCCGGCAATCAGGATCAGGTCGCGCCATGAAAAGCCGTGGCCGAAGGCGGTGAATATCGGCGTCGTCAGTTGGACGATGATCGAGATGGTGGCCAGCAGGATCAGGCGCATCACCAGCGCGGCGGAGATGCCGAGCCGCCGGGCGCGGGCCCGCTGCGCTACCGGCAATTTGTTGGTCAAAATCGAGATGAAGATCAGATTGTCGATGCCGAGCACGACCTCCAGCACGATCAGCGTCAGCAGCGCGACCCATGCCGTCGGGTCGGAGACAAAGGCGAAATGCGGCGCCAGGAATTCGACTAGCTGCATGGAGGTCGTCCCCTCTACGATCTAGAGCAGTTTCGCCGGCAATTGGGTACTGCAAGCGTCCATATCAATGTCACGACCAGAAGGATGGAGCCGTTTCCTCGAGCCGCGGGCCGCGGCGAAACGGCGCGATCCGTTCGGTCAGGCCGCTACGGTCGGAAATGTCGACGCCGACGCCGCACAATGTCGCCGGTCCGGTCGACGCCTCGAAGCGGCCTTTCGGCACTTTGGACAAAAACCGGTTGAGCGGCTCCTCCTTGTCCATGCCGAGCGAGGAATCGTAATCGCCGCACATGCCGGCATCGGAAATATAACCGGTGCCGCCATTGAGGATCTGGTGATCGCCGGTCGGCTGATGCGTATGAGTGCCGACAACAAGGCTGGCACGGCCGTCGACGAAATGGGCGAAGCACATTTTTTCCGAGGTCGCCTCGGCATGGAAATCGATGACGATCGCATCGGCCTGCTCGCCAAGCG
This sequence comes from Mesorhizobium sp., assembly GCF_005063415.1. Classification (GTDB taxonomy): domain Bacteria; phylum Pseudomonadota; class Alphaproteobacteria; order Rhizobiales; family Rhizobiaceae; genus Mesorhizobium. Next base: position 31,427 of record NZ_SUEG01000039.1, on the reverse strand, counting down.
GACAAGCGGCAAGTTCGCGCTCGCCGGCCTGGAACGGATCGTCGAGCTCGGGATGCATGAACACCCGGCCCATGATGTTGGCGACCAGCACGCGCGCGCCGTTCCTGGCGATGTAGACGCCCGAGCCGCGCCCCGGCGTACCCTTGGGGAAATTGGACGGACGCAGGAAGCGCTCTTCGCGCGGCGCGAAAATCAGCGCATCGCGCTGGTCCCAGACATGATTGCCGGTGGTGACGACATCGGCGCCGGCCGAGATCGTCTCGCGAAAAATCTCCTCGGTGATGCCGAAGCCGCCAGCGGCGTTCTCGCCATTGACGATGACGAAGTCGAGTTTGAAATCCGAGATCAGGCCGGGCAGTTGTTCCCACACCGCCGTACGTCCTGTCTTGCCGACCATGTCGCCGAGGAAGAGAAGTCTCATATAAGCGTGATCCCGAACCGAAGGTCAGCGAAGCAAAAAGCTGCATGACTTTCGGAAAAGACCATGCGTCCAGGAACTTATCTACAATTTCGGCCCGAACCGGCGCAACCCGCTCTCGGTGAGTATTTCCGGAATGATCATGTCATGCGGCTCGTCCGGCACCAGGGCCACCTCCTGGCAGTCGAAGGCAATGCCGATCAGCCGCGGCTGCTGTCCCTTGTCGGCCAGCCGCGCGATAGCCCGGTCGTAATAGCCTGCGCCGTAACCGATACGGTGGCCGCGCGCATCGAAGGCGGCAAGCGGCACCAGCATAACCTGCGGATCGAGCACCTCGGCTTCCTCATGCGGCCCGACGGTGCCGAAGCCCATGTCGATCATCGGCGCGCCGCGCACCAGTTCGCGAAAAACGATGGTGGTCTTGTCCAGAATGGCCGGCAGGCAGAGCCTTGCGCCCTTTTCGCGCAAGGCAAACATCAGCGGCCGTACGTCGACTTCCGAGCGCATCGGCCAGAAACCGGAGACGATCTGGCCCGGCTCGACCGTTATCCGGTCGCGCGCCGTCTCGGCCATTTCGAGTGCTGCCTCCACACGCCAGAACGGATCGAGCGCATCGCGGCGCCCGAGGGCTTGGTTGCGGAAATTTTTTTTCAGGTCTTTTGGGGATGTCATGCGCCGATGGTAGAAAAGGTCAGATTTGGATGGAGCTTTACGAGCGACGTTTCGGAGGAGCGGAGCGAATTTTTCGTTCGTGCGCACTGCACAAAGCAGCGCGACGACAAGATCCGCCAGATGGCCTTTTCGATAGGTGACGATCCACACGACCGGTGGAGAGAGCGATCCCGGGAACCTACAAAGTAGGTGGGCGCCGTATGAGAAAACCCACGGGTCTTCCCAGGGACAGCTCCCTAGGGATCATTAAGGCCCCGGGGAAAATGTTCTCCTGCCGGGAAGCGCAGACCGTCTCCGCCAATATAGGCAGACGGCAGACCAAGCGCCAGAGAGGCGACATGTTTCGACGCTTAATTCGACACAGAACCCCTCGCCGAGGGCCGCGCCGGCAAGATCGCCGCTTCGCCAGCGGCGCCTTGCACAGCGAAGGCCGCATCCTTAGGGTCGCGCTGTGAACCCGGGAGCAAAAATGCGTTTCGAAGGCACGGCAGCCTATGTTGCCGACAAGGATCTGATGGTGGCGGTCAACGCGGCGATCGCGCTGGAGCGGCCGTTGCTGGTCAAGGGCGAGCCCGGCACCGGCAAGACCGAACTGGCCCGCCAGGTGGCGGCGGCGCTCGACCTGGACCTGATCGAATGGCACGTCAAATCGACGACACGGGCGCAGCAAGGCCTTTATGAATATGATGCCGTCTCGCGGCTGCGCGACAGCCAGCTCAGCGACGAGCGCTTCAACGACATCCGCAATTACATCAAGCGCGGCAAGCTGTGGGACGCCTTCGCGGCCGGCAAGAAAATCGTGCTTCTGATCGACGAGATCGACAAGGCCGATATCGAATTCCCCAACGATCTGTTGCAGGAATTGGATAGGATGGAGTTCTTCGTCTACGAGACCGGCGAGACCATCCGCGCTACGGTCCGGCCCATCGTCATCATAACCTCCAACAACGAGAAGGAATTGCCGGACGCCTTCCTGCGCCGCTGCTTCTTCCACTACATCCGCTTTCCCGATGTCGAGACGCTGCACAAAATCGTCGACGTGCACTATCCCGGCATCAAGCAGAATCTCGTGCGAGCAGCACTGACCCAGTTCTACGAAATCCGCGACGTGCCGGGCCTGAAGAAGAAGCCGTCGACCTCCGAGGCACTCGACTGGATCCGCCTGCTGGTCGCAGACGACATCGCGCCGGAAGACCTCCGCGCCGACCCGAAGAACGCGCTGCCCAAGCTGCATGGCGCGTTGCTGAAGAACGAACAGGACGTGCATCTGTTCGAGCGCCTGGCTTTCATGGCGAGACGGCAAGGTTGAGGAGCGGTCAGCCGGAAGCCGACGAAAGCCCCCGGACAGCGCTTTCCCGTCCCTGGACCGTTGCCCTTGGCCAAGCACGGAGGCAGCTTCGGGTGGCCGAGTTCAGAGGGAAATGAAATGACCGAGATCACCGTCCGCCCGCTTGCGCAATCCGACCATACCGACTGGCGACGTCTGTGGACCGCCTATCTCACCTTCTACGAAACCAAGCTGCCGGAAGAGGTTTACGCCGTCACCTGGAAGCGGCTGTTCACGGCGGGCGAGTTCGAGCCAAAGGGTTTCATCGCCACCCTCGACGACAAGGCCGTCGGCCTGACGCACTATCTCTACCATCGCTCCTGCTGGTCGCAGATAAACAACTGCTATCTGCAGGACCTGTTCGCCGACCCCGATGTGCGCGGCAAGGGCGTCGGCGCCGCCCTGATCGAAGCGGTCAAGCAGGAAGCCGGCAAGATCGGCGTCAAGAATGTCTATTGGATGACCCACGAGACCAACACCACCGCACGCAAGCTCTACGACCACGTGGCGCGCAGGACCGGCTTCATCGAGTATGATCTGCTGTAGACGGTGAGATGTTCATCCCCTTCTTCCTCGAATTGAAGGCAGCGCGGGTTCCGGTCTCGCTCCGCGAATATCTGTCGCTGCTGGAGGGGCTGGAGGCCGGGCTGGTCGACTATGATGTCGAGGGCTTTTACTATCTCGCCCGCGCCGCTCTGGTGAAGGACGAGCGACACATCGACCGCTTCGACCAGGTCTTTTCGCACATCTTTAGAGGTGTCGAGGCGCTGGCCGGCGAAAACGCGGTCGATGTCGCAAACATCCCGGAGGAATGGCTGCGGAGGCTCGCTGAAAAGCACCTGTCCGACGAGGAGAAAAAACTGGTCGAGGCGCTGGGCGGCTTCGAAAAGCTGATGGAGACGCTGAAGAAGCGGTTGGAAGAGCAAAAGGGCAGGCATCAGGGCGGTTCGAAATGGATCGGCACCGGCGGCACCTCGCCCTTCGGTGCCTATGGCTACAATCCCGAAGGCGTGCGCATCGGCCAGCACGAAAGCCGCAACCGCCGCGCGGTAAAAGTCTGGGACAAACGCGAGTTCAGGAATTTCGATGACACTGTCGAACTCGGTACCCGCAACATCAAGGTCGCGCTGAAGCGCCTGCGCCGCTGGGTGCGCGAAGGCGCGGAAGAGGAATTCGACCTGCCCGGCACCATCCACGCCACCGCCGAGCACGGTTATCTTGACGTTAAGACACAACCCGAACGTCGCAATGCCGTGAAGCTGCTGATGTTCTTCGATGTCGGCGGCTCGATGGACGACCATATCAGGAGTGTCGAGGAGCTGTTTTCGGCCGCCCGCGCCGAGTTCCGCCAGCTCGAATATTTCTACTTCCACAACTGCCTCTACGAAGGTGTGTGGAGGGACAATCGCCGCCGCCATGCCGAGGTGATTCCGACCTTCGATCTCCTGCATAAATATGGCTCCGACTACAAGGTGATCGTCGTCGGCGACGCCGCGATGAGCCCCTACGAGATCGCCCAACCCGGCGGCTCGGTCGAGCACTGGAACAAGGAGGCCGGCGCCGTCTGGCTCGGCCGGTTGCTGCAGCAATGGCCAAACGCGGTATGGCTCAACCCCGAAGCCGAGAAGAACTGGGGTTTTACCCATTCGATTGCCATGATCCGCGATATCTTTGGCGGCCGCATGTTTCCGCTGACGCTCGCCGGCCTCGAAGCCGCGACGAAGCAACTTTCAAGGAAGCACTGAATGGATCCACGCAAAACAGGACGGTCGACCTGTTTCCTTTGCCTGCAATGCGGTGTCCAGTTCGCGGCGACAGCGACGCCGCCACGACATTGCCCGATCTGCGAGGACGAGCGGCAATATGTGCGCTGGGAGGGCCAGGCCTGGACCACGCCGGAAGAGCTCGCCGGCGGGCATCGGGTCGTGATCACGGATGATGCCGGCGTGCTCGCCTTCGGCATCGAGCCGCGCTTCGCCATCGGCCAGCGGGCATTGCTGGCGCAAACGCCGCACGGCAACGTGCTGTGGGACTGCATCTCGATGGTCAGCGACGAGGCGGTGGCCGAGATCAACCGCCGGGGCGGCCTGGCCGCCATCGCCATTTCGCACTGCCATTATTATTCGGCAATGGTCGAGTGGAGCGAGGCGTTTGGCGGCGTGCCGATTTATCTGCACACCGATGATCGTCAGTGGATCATGCGGCCGCATCCGGCGATCATCAGCTGGGAAGGCGAGACGCGCACCATAAACCCGTCGCTGACGCTCATCCGCTGCGGCGGCCACTTTGCCGGTGGCCAGGTGCTGCACTGGAAGCGCGATGCCGGCAATGCCATCCTGGCCGGCGACATCCTGCAGGTGACGCCGACTCGCCGTCATGTCAGCTTCATGTACAGCTATCCGAACTATATCCCGCTCAACGCGACGAAAGTGCTCGGCATCAAGGCTGCGCTGGAGCCTTTCGCGTTCGACCATATCTACGGCGCGTGGTGGAACCAGAACGTCATCGGAGATGCAAAGGCGGCATTTTCAGCATCGGTTGCGCGCTATCTCGCGGCCATCGCCTGAGGAATCTTCGCAGCAGGAATTGGAAATACGGGCAAACGCCGTAACAAATGCCTATTTCAGGCGAAGTTGGGAAGGCAACCCAAATAGCGACATAAGCTAAGAGGAAAAAATGGACAGCCACACCTACCCCGTTACCCGCACCGATGCCGAATGGCGCGCCCGGCTGACGCCCGAGCAATATGCGGTGATGCGCAACCACGGCACCGAGCGGCCGGGAAGCTGCGCGCTACTGCACGAGAAGCGCGCCGGCACCTTCTCCTGCGTCGGCTGCGACCAGCCCTTGTTTGAATCCAAGCTGAAATTCGAGAGCGGCACCGGCTGGCCGAGCTTCAACGATCCCGTGCCGGGCTCGGTCGAGACCACCGTCGACCGCAGCTACGGCATGGTCCGCACCGAGTGCCATTGCGCCGGCTGCGGCAGCCATCTCGGCCATGTCTTCGACGACGGCCCGCCGCCGACCGGCGTGCGCTACTGCATCAACGGCGTGGCGCTCAAATTCGAGCCGGCCGTCTGATCGTCAGGCCACGACCACCAGGATCAGCCACAATGTGGCGCCAAGCGTCATCAGCGCGGCCTTGGCGCCACTCGATTTTCCGGCAGTTCGCCAAACGGCAAAGGTCAGGAAGATATTGTAGGGCACCGGCGCGAAATGCACCGCCAGGACGAGCGCAAGCGGCAGCTTCAGCCCGAGCAGAGTGAGTGCCGCCACCGACGACGCGACGTTGATGGCTGTGCCGACAACGACCAGGTCGCGCCAGAACAGCCGATCGAGCGGCACGCCGCCCAGCCAGCGTGAGCGGAAGAAGGCGGCAACGCGCGACATGATCGTCATCGATCCACCGGCTCCCTCGCTGCTCACCAGAGCAATCCTTCCACAAGGATTGCGTCTGGAAACCCTGCTTTATTCCTGACCCAGAACTTCGGCAATCGCGCGCTCGAAACGTGAGGCTTCCGTCACCAGCCAGTCGGTCATCGCCGGCCAATTGTCCTCGGCGAAACAATTCACCCGCCACATCGAATTGATGCCGAGGCCGTCGCAACTTTGTTCTGGCCTGAGCTTCAGCCTGTCTTCGATGGCCGGCTGGAACGGCTTCAACCGCGACCAGGCTTGCGTGGCACCGAACTTCTCGTTGCGGCCGAAGAAGACGCCGACATGATTGTGCGCAGGCGCGACATACATTGAAAGGACCAATGCGAAGTCGGGCAGCCCACGCTGCCAGAACCACGGTCCGCGCCTCGCCAGCAGAGCCCTTTCATCCGGATGCCGTTCCGCGAACAGCGTCCAGAAGCTGCGTTGGCGGAATTCAGAGGCGCGGCGGGCGCCAAAATCGAATTCGCTCATGGTTCGAACCGTCGAGGGGCGCCGCAACCGGTGCCCAAGGCTGTTACCCGGCCTACACCATTCCAAGCGCGGCCTTATACAGATCGAGAATGGATTCCTCTTCCTGCCGCTCGGCCTGGTCCTTCTTGCGCAGCCGGATGATCGACCGCATCGCCTTGGTGTCGAAGCCGGTGCCCTTGGCCTCTGCGAACACTTCCTTGATGTCGTCGGCAATCGTCTTCTTCTCTTCCTCGAGCCGCTCGATGCGTTCGATGAAGGCGCGCAGCTGGCCGGCGGCAACAGTCTGGCTGGTCTCGGTGATGTCGTCGGCCATAGTCTTCTCTCCGCGTCGTTTCTCGCCGCGACTCGGGGTGACCCGAGCGGCGAATTGCAGCGGTTCGATGCCCGACCGGGCGCGGCGGGTCAAGGTGCTATCGATGCGGCATGAAGGGCTGCTGCCAGGCGCCGACAAGGCTGTCTGATGCCGGCCTATTTCACCCGAACGCGATCAGCAGATCCTTGGCATCGATCTGGTCGCCGGCCTTGACCAGCACTTCGGCTATGGTGCCGTCGCGTTCGGCATGCAACGCCGTTTCCATTTTCATCGCTTCGATCGACAGCAGCACGTCGCCGGCCTTCACCTCCTGGCCGGCAGCGACCGCAAGCGCTGAGACGACGCCAGGCATCGGCGCGCCGACATGCGCCTCGTTGCCCGGCTCCGCCTTGCGCCGCGCTTTGGCGACGGACACGCCATGCGCCCGGTCCGGCACCTTCACGCGGCGCGGCTGGCCGTTGAGCTCGAAGAACACGGTGACCATGCCCTTTTCGTCGACATCGCCCAGGGCAAGGCAGCGCACCACCAGCGTCTTGCCTTTTTCGATGTCGACGAAAATCTCGTCTTCCGGCTTCATGCCGTAGAAATAAGTCGGCGTCGGCAGTACGCTGACCGGCCCGTAGGTCTCCTGCGCGGCGGCAAAATCGGAAAACACCTTCGGATACATCAGCCACGACGCGAACTCGAACTCACTGAGCTTGCGCTCGAGCTTTTCCTCGACCTCCGTGCGGCTGGCCTTGAGATCCGCCGGCTTGAGCAGCGAACCCGGCCGCACCGTGATCGGCTTTTCGCCCTTCAGCACCTTCTTCTGCAATGGCTTTGGCCAGCCGCCCGGCGACTGGCCGAGATCGCCGCGCAACATCGACACCACCGAATCCGGGAAGGCGATGTCCCTCGCCGGATTCTCGACATCGGCGACGGTCAGGTCCTGGCTCACCATCATCAGCGCCATGTCGCCGACGACCTTGGATGACGGCGTCACCTTGACGATGTCGCCGAACATCAGATTGACGTCGTGATAGGTCTGCGCCACTTCGTGCCAGCGTGTCTCCAGCCCGAGCGAGCGCGCCTGTTCCTTGAGGTTGGTGAACTGCCCGCCCGGCATTTCGTGCAGATAGACCTCCGATGCCGGCCCCTTCAGGTCGCTTTCAAAGGCGGCGTATTGGTTGCGCACCGCCTCCCAGTAGAACGAGATGTTCCTGATCCATTGCGGGTCGAGGCCCGGATCGCGCTCGGTGCCTTTCAGCGCCTCGACGATCGAACCCAGGCACGGCTGCGAGGTGTTGCCCGATAGCGAATCCATCGCCGCGTCGATGGCGTCGACGCCGCTCTCCACCGCCGCCAGCACGGTTGCCGCCGACAGGCCGGATGTGTCGTGGGTGTGGAAGTGGATCGGCAGGTCCGTTGCCTCGCGCAGTGCCTTGAACAGGACGCGGGCCGCCGCCGGTTTCAAAAGCCCGGCCATATCCTTGACGGCGATGATGTGGGCGCCTGCCGCCTGCAATTCCCTGGCCAGGCCGACATAATATTTCAGATCGTATTTCGCCCGCGCCGGATCGAGTATGTCGCCGGTATAACAGATCGCCGCTTCGATGAGCTTGCCCTCGGCGCCGACCGCATCCATGGCGACGCGCATGTTCTCGACCCAGTTCAGGCAGTCGAAGACCCGGAACAGGTCGATGCCGCCGGCAGCGGCCTGGCGGACGAAATGCTGGACGACGTTGTCGGGATAGTTGGTATAGCCAACGCCATTGGCACCGCGCAGGAGCATCTGCAGCAGAAGGTTGGGTGCTGCCTCGCGCACCAGCGACAGCCGCTCCCATGGGTCTTCGGTGAGAAAGCGCATGGCGACGTCGAATGTGGCGCCGCCCCAGCATTCGAGCGACAAAAGCTGCGGCAGAGCACGCGCATAGGTGCCGGCAATTCCGGCGATGTCATAGGTGCGCACACGCGTCGCGAGCAAGGATTGATGCCCGTCGCGCATTGTCGTGTCGGTGACCAGCACCTCTTTTTGCTCGCGCATCCACGCGGCGAATTTCTCCGGCCCGAGCACGTCGAGCTTCTGCTTGCTGCCTTGAGGCACATTGCCGTTGAGATATGGCACCACCGGTGGCGCCGCATCGGCCTTTGGCTGCGGCCGGCCGCGCGTCTCGGGATGACCATTGACCGAAACGTCGGCAAGATAGTTGAGCAGCTTGGTCGCGCGGTCTTGCCGCTTCACACTGGCGAACAGTTCCGGCGTCGTGTCGATGAACTTAGTGGTGTAGGAATTGTCGGCGAAGCTCGGGTGATTGATGATCGCCTCGAGGAAGGTGAGGTTGGTCGCCACGCCACGGATGCGGAATTCGCGCAGCGCCCGGTTCATGCGGGCGATGGTCTCGGCCGGCGTCGGCGCCCACGCCGTCACTTTTTCCAGCAGCGGATCGTAGAAGCGGGTGATGACCGCGCCCGAATAGGCAGTGCCGCCATCAAGGCGGATACCGAAGCCGGTGGCGCCGCGATAGGCGGTGATGCGGCCATAATCGGGGATGAAATTATGCTCGGGATCTTCCGTGGTGATGCGGCACTGCAGGGCGTGACCGTTGAGCCTGATGTCCTTTTGCGCTGGCACGCCCGATTCCGCCGTGCCGATGACAAAGCCGTCGAGGATATGGATCTGCGCCTTGACGATGTCGATGCCGGTCACCTGTTCGGTGACGGTGTGCTCGACCTGGATACGCGGATTGACCTCGATGAAATAGAATTTTCCGGTGTCGGCATCCTGCAGGAACTCGACCGTGCCGGCGCCGATATAGCTGGTTTCGCGCGCGATCCTCAGCGCGTAGCCGCAAAGCTCCTCGCGCTGTGACATTTCGAGGTAGGGCGCCGGCGCCCGCTCGACCACTTTCTGGTTGCGGCGCTGGATCGAACAATCGCGCTCGAACAGGTGCACGGCGTTGCCTTGGCGGTCGCCCAGCACCTGCACCTCGACATGGCGTGCGCGCTCGATCAGCTTCTCGAGATAGACCTCGTCCTTGCCGAAAGCCGCCTTCGCCTCACGCTTGCCTTCCATCACCTCGCGGGCGAGATCGGCCTCGGAGCGGATGGCGCGCATGCCGCGGCCGCCGCCGCCCCACGACGCCTTGAGCATCACCGGGTAGCCGATCGTCTTGGCAAGTTCCTTTACCGCCGCCATGTCGTCCGGCAAGGGATCGGTAGCGGGAATTACCGGCACACCGACTTCGATTGCGAGATTGCGCGCGGCGACCTTGTTGCCCAGCCTGCGCATCGTATCGGGCTTTGGCCCGATGAAGATGATGCCGGCCTTGGCGCAGGCTTCGGCGAATTCCGGGCTTTCCGACAGCAGGCCGTAGCCTGGATGGATGGCATCGGCGCCCGAAAGCCTGGCGACGCGGATAACCTCCTCGATCGACAGATAGCTTTCGATCGGCCCCATATCCCTGGTCAGGTGCGGCCCGCGCCCGACCTGGTAGCTTTCGTCGGCCTTGAAGCGATGCAGCGAGTATTTGTCTTCCTCCGCCCAGATCGCCACGGTTTTGAGGCCGAGCTCATTGGCCGCGCGGAAGACGCGGATGGCTATTTCGGAGCGGTTGGCGACAAGGATTTTCGAGATTGCCAAGGACAAGGCTCCGGACGCGGAGGGTAAGGAAACTGACGACATGATTAACGCGAAAATGCTGCAGTGCAAACAAAATCGAAAAGAGGATTAAATCGATTTAGTTTGATCTATCGCGTCGACGCATTGCGTGTCGATCCGGAGAACGCCTGGGCAGTTCCGATCCAGGCGTTCGGGAAACCCTCATGAAAAATGCCCGGCGCGAGGCGCCGGGCATTTTCATGTAGCAACGTCCGGTTATTTGCCGGGTGCGTTCTCGACATAGGTGTACTTGCCGTCGTCACCCTTCTTCCAGGTGTACATGACGTAGTCCGGACGGGTGATATCGCCCTTTGCGTCGTAGCCGATCTCGCCGATCGCGGTCTTCCAGGGGCCGGCCGACTTGATGGTCTCGGCTACCTTCTGAGCGTCATCGGCTGAACCGGCCTTGGTGATGGCGGCCGCGATGATTTCCATCGCTGCGTAGGAGTAGAGGGTATAGGCTTCAGGCTCGAAGCCGGCCGCACGGAACTTCTCGACGAGCTCCTTGGCGTTCGGATTCTTGCGCGGATCCGGAGCGAACGTCATCAGCGTGCCCTCGACGGCGTCGCCGGCGATGGAGGCCAATTCGTTCGACACGATGCCGTCGCCGGACATGAAGGTTGCCTTGAGGCCCTGGTCAGCGAGCTGGCGTATGATCAGGCCGGCTTCGGTGTGCAGGCCGCCATAGTAGACGACCGAGACGCCCGCGTCCTTCATCTTGGCGATGAGGGCCGAGAAATCCTTGTCGCCGACATTGATGCCTTCATACATGGCCTCAGTCACGCCGTTGGCTGCGAGCGCCTTCTTGGTTTCGTCGGCGAGGCCCTGGCCATAAGGCGTCTTGTCATGGATGACAGCGATCTTGGCATCCTTGAAGTTCGCGGCGAGATAGTCGCCAGCGACCTTGCCCTGCTGATCGTCGCGTCCGCAGGTGCGGAAGGTGTTCCACATGCCACGTTCGGTGAACTTCGGATTGGTCGCGGCCGGCGTGATCTCAAGCATGCCGTTCTCGGCGTAGACTTCCGATGCCGGGATCGAGACGCCGGAGTTGAAGTGGCCATCGACGTACTTGACGCCGTCGGCGACGAACTTGTTGGCGACCGAGATGCCCTGCTTGGGATCGGAGACGTCGTCGCCGACTTCAAGCTTGAGCTGCTGGCCAAGAACGCCGCCCGCCGCATTGATATCAGCGACTGCCTGTTCGGCACCCTTCTGAAGCTGGGCGCCGAACGCTGCGTTCGGACCGGTGATCGGACCGGCAACGCCGATCAGGATGTCAGCCCACGCGTTGCCGCTGAACGCGACAAGCGCGGTCAGGGCGACGGCGGACAAAAGTGACTTTTTCATTGAAACGCTCCCATTTACCGAGTGGGCGTGGATGTTGCTTTCATGCGATGCCCACTCTTGCTCGCAGAAAGAGTACTTTGCCGATTTTCAGGCACTTGTCACGCCGATTCATCCCTGAAACGCCGTTAATGATAAATGTCAACCTTTTGGTTTCCAGCTCAAAAGAGAGGCTCTTTCGTAAAGCCAATTATACTGCGTTACCATCTGGTTGGTGCGCGTGTATTGGTAGCCAATGAAGCCCAATATCATCAGCACGATGGTATCGACCACGTAGTAATGCAGCGAAAACATCGTTCCGCCGAACAGCGCGTGATGGATGAATCTTACGCCGATGCCGAGCCCCAGCATATAGGCGAATAGCTGGGCGAAGCCGCGCCATGTTTGGGCACACGCCTTGCCCGTCATCCAGGCCGCCCAGCCACCGAGCAGGCAGGTGACGAAAAAGAACTGCCAAATCGAGGGTTCCTCATAAAGAATGCCCTGCATGATGAAGACTCCTGAAACTCAGTGATGGCCGCCCTCGAGATAGGCGGCGCGCACTTCCGGATTGGCGAGCAGTTCCTTGCCGGTGCCGCTCATCGTCACATTGCCGTTGACCATGACATAGCCGCGCGTGGCGAGCTTCAGTGCGCCGAAGGCGTTCTGCTCGACCAGGAACACGGTCAGTCCCTGCGTGCGGTTTAGCTCGCGAATGGCGTCGAAGATCTGCTTGACGATCAGCGGCGCCAGGCCTAGCGACGGCTCATCCAGCAAGAGCAGCTTCGGCCTTGCCATCAGCGCGCGGCCGATCGACAGCATCTGCTGCTCGCCGCCCGAAAGCGTGCCGCCACGTTGGCCGACGCGTTCCTTGAGCCGCGGGAACAGCGTGAAGACCCTTTCGACGTCCTCGTCGTAATGCTTGAGACCGTCGAGGCTGGCGCCCATCTGCAGATTTTCCATCACCGTCATGCGCGGAAAGATGCGCCGGCCCTCCGGCGACTGCGCGATACGCATGCGCGCGATCTCGTGGGTCGGCATCTGGGTGATATCGGTGCCGGCGAAAGTGATAGTGCCGGCACGAGCGCGCGGAGCACCGAAGATGGTCATCATCAGTGTCGACTTGCCGGCGCCGTTGGCGCCGATCAGCGCCACGATCTCGCCCTGTTTGACGGTGACGTCGACGCCGTTCAGCGCCCTGATGTTGCCGTAGTAGGTCTGGACACCCTTGATATCGAGCAGCGTTGTGCCGGCCATTATTTCCGCCCCCCACGCCGATTAGAGGTGCCGGGAGCTTTCGACTTCGCCGGAGCCTTGCCCGGCTTTGCCGTGGAAGATTTCGCGGCCGATTTGGCTTTGGCCGGCGATCCGGACTTTGCAGCAGCGCTCGACCTTGCATCGATCTGCCCGGCCTTCGAAGCGCCCTTTGACACTGTGACGCGTTCGCCCTCGCTATGGCCGACCGTATCGGCCACCGGTCCGGCAAGATAGGAAGACGATGTGCCCGGTCCATGCGCGGCATCCGGACCCGTATCCAATTGCTCGATGACGTCCTCGTCGCCGACTTCGGTTAGTACCGTCTCGACGTCCTCGTCTTCAACGCCGAGATAGGCGGCGATGACGCGCGGGTCGGTGCGTACCGATTGCGGGTTGCCGTCGGAGATCTTGCGCCCGTATTCAAGCACGACGACATGGTCTGAAATCTGCATAACCACCGCCATGTCGTGCTCGATCAAAAGGATCGACGTACCGGTGTTGTCCTTGATGTCCATCAGCAGCGCATTGAGCGCCGCCGATTCCTTCGGATTAAGGCCGGCAGCCGGCTCGTCGAGGCACAGAAGCTCAGGGCCGGTGCACATGGCGCGAGCAATTTCGAGCCGTCGCTGCGCGCCATATGGCAGATCGCCGGCAGGATCGTCGGCGCGGTCGACGAGATCGGCCTTCTCCAGCCAGTGCTCGGCCAGTTCAACCGACTCCGCCGAAGCCTGTCTGTATCCGCTATAGCCGAACAGGCCGAGAATAGTATAGCCGGACGCCTTCATCAGCTTGTTGTGCTGGGCGACCAGAAGGTTCTCCAGCAGCGTCATGCCCGAGAACAGGCGGATATTTTGGAAGGTGCGCGCCACCTTGGCACGCGCCGGGATTTCATGGTTCGGCAAGCGTTCGAGCAGGAAGGTCGAGCCGTCGCGCCGGTTGAGCGTGATCATGCCTTCCGACGGCTTGTAGAAACCGGTGATGCAATTGAACACGGTGGTCTTGCCGGCGCCGTTGGGACCGATCAGAGCGGTGATCTCGCCACGTTTGGCCTGGAATGACAAATCGCCGATGGCGACGAGACCGCCGAACTTCATCGACAGATGCTCGACCTGCAGGATGGCATTGTTCACGGAGGGGTTCGCGTTCATCAGCCGTGTCCCTCCTTGGTGAAGGACCCCGACACCGCCCTGCGCACCTTGAGGAAGGCCGTCGGCTCGCGGCTGCCGACGAAGCCACGCGGCTTCCACAGCATGACGATGACCATGGCCATGCCGAACAACAGCATGCGATAAAGCTCCGGCGTGAAGTCGGGGCCGAACCCGGGTATGACCTTGATGTTGCCCCAACTCAGGCCGGTCTTGAGGAAATCCAGTTCGCGCAGGATTTCGGTGCCGCCGATCATCACCATGGCGGCGACGGCAATGCCGACCAGCGAGCCCATGCCGCCAAGCACGACGATGGCAAGGATGATCGCCGATTCCAGGAACACGAAGGATTCCGGGCTGACGAAGCCTTGCCGCGCGGCAAAGAACGAGCCGGCGAAGCCGCCGAACATCGCGCCCGTGGCAAAGGCCGTGAGCTTGGTGGTGGTGGTGTTGATGCCGAGCGAGCGGCAGGCGATCTCGTCCTCGCGCAGCGCTTCCCAGGCGCGGCCGACCGGCAGGCGCCTGAGCCTCACCGTGACGAAGGCGGTCAGCAGGCAGAGTCCAAGGATCAGGTAGTAGAGGAAGATCTTGTAGTAGGCGCCGGACTGCGCGATGCCGAGCACCTTGGAGATGTAGTTCGGGTCGGAGACGTTGAACGACATCAGGCCGAAGAACGAGACCTTCGGGATGCCGGAAATCCCGGCCGAGCCGTTGGTCACTTCGCGCCAGTTGATGATCACCAGCCTTATGATCTCGCCGAAAGCGAGCGTCACGATCGCCAGATAGTCACCGCGCAGGCGCAGCACAGGGAAGCCCAGCATCACGCCCCAGAATGCAGCCATCAGGCCGGCGGCCGGCAGCAGGATCCAGAAGGAAAGGCCGAAATGCGTGCCGAGCAGCGCATAGGCATAGGCACCGACTGCGTAGAAGGCGACATAGCCGAGGTCGAGCAGGCCGGCCAAGCCAATAACGATATTCAACCCCCAGGCCAGCATCACGTAGATCAGGATCTGGATGCCGAAATTGTCGACATACTTCAGCGAACCCTGGAAACCGACCGCCATGGACCCGGCATATAGCGCCAGCACCAACACCACGACGATCGGGTAGAGCGCCAGTGCGGTGATGCCCAATGCCGAGAAATGAGCATGAATGAAGGCCCGGAAACGATAAATCAGCCAGGCCAGCGCATAGATGATTGCAAGCGCCCGCAGGAACCGCACAAAATCGGAAAGTTCCGGCCCTAAGGCCTCGGTCAGGAAGCCGCTGAGCGCCAGCAGAATAACGGCGACGGCGAGCGCCACGATGAACGCGGGAAGGCGGAAGAATCGCGAAGCCAGGCTGACCGGCAGCAGGCCGGAGGCGACGTCGACGATCTTCTGGTTCGCCAGGAAGGGTTGGCCATAGGCGACGTAAAGGAAGCGTCCGGCCATGGTGGCGATCACGACGCCGGCGAGCAAGCCCCAGCGCTGCAACAGGATCAGTTCGTTGGAGATGTTCTGGTCGGTCTTCAGGCCGATGAACAGCACGAACAGGCCAAGCGAGATGGCGCCGGCATAGAGCGCTTCGCGAAAAGCGCGCTGGACCGGGGTGGCGACGACGGTGTTTTCCGGAGATACGGTGACCGCCATGAACTCAGACCTTTTCGACTTCTGGCCGGCCGAGAATGCCGGAAGGCAGGAAGATCAGCACGATCGCCAGGATGGAGAAGGCGGCGACGTCCTTGTAATCGATCGAGAAATAAGCCGACCACATGCTTTCGATGAAGCCAATCATCAGCCCGCCGAGCACGGCGCCGGGCAGTGAGCCGATGCCGCCGAGCACCGCGGCAGTAAATGCCTTCACACCGGGCGTAAAGCCGTCGGAAAACACCACCACACCGTAGTACATCAGGAACAACGTGCCGGCGACGGCGGCAAGGGCGGCGCCCATGATGAAGGTGATCGAGATGGTGCGGTCGACGTCGATGCCAAGCAGCGCCGCCATCTTGCGGTCCTGCTCGCAGGCGCGCTGCGCCCGGCCGAGCGAGGTCTTGTTGACCAGGTACCAGAACAGCGCCAGCAGGACCATGGTGACCAGGACGATGATGATCTGCTTCAGCGAGACGCTGATGCCTTCGATGTTGTAGACCTTGGACACCATTGGCGGGACCGGCTTGTTGCGCGGCCCTTGCGTCACCTGAACGAAATTGGACAGCGCAATCGACATGCCAATCGCGGTGATCAGCGGCGCCAGCCGGAATGAACCGCGCAAAGGCCGGTAGGCGACCTTCTCGATCGTCCAATTATACAGGCTGGTCAGCAGCATCGCGACGATCATCATGATCAGCAGCGCAACGACGATCGGCAACGAATAGAACAACGCACCGAGGATAAGGAAAACGATGAGCGCGGTGAAAGCGCCGATCATGAAAATGTCGCCATGGGCGAAATTGATCATGCCGATGATGCCGTAGACCATCGTATAGCCGATCGCGATCAGCCCATAGATCGATCCCAGCGTCAGCCCATTGATAAGCTGCTGGACAAAATACTGCATGCTGTCGTGGCTCCCCTGGAATGTCGCCCATGCAGACGCATTCCTTTTCGTATTTCCCCTAGTCGTAAAGTTTCGAGCCCGGATTGCAACGTGATTTTTCGATGGTTATGCGTGTTTTCGCCGCACGCCGTCCGATTGCCCGTTTTGTTCCCGCCCGACCCCTGGACCATCGCGGACCCTACCATTGGCCTAACGCAATGTCTTTGACGATTCAATCGCAGCATGCGCTCCATTTCGAAGAAATCGCCGTCAAAATAAGTTGATGAGCGGGATCGTTGCGCCGTTGACGTCAATCCGCTTGCGCACTCTTTCTTTCCCTTGCGTCAGTGTTTTTCTATTTGACGACGAAGCCGTGCGCGAACGGGTCGCGGTCGTCGATGAAGATCGTGTTCAATCCGGT
This sequence comes from Mesorhizobium sp., assembly GCF_005063415.1. Taxonomy (GTDB): domain Bacteria; phylum Pseudomonadota; class Alphaproteobacteria; order Rhizobiales; family Rhizobiaceae; genus Mesorhizobium. Next base: position 14,488 of record NZ_SUEG01000039.1, on the reverse strand, counting down.
CATTCGTGCCCAGCCGCCGATCGACGGAATGATTGCCGGCTTGCCGGCGACGGTGACCTCTTTCTCCACCCTGCCCTTGAACAGCGAACCGATGATCGATTCATGGACGAAGTCGTCGCTTACCCCAAGCTTGCCCTTGGCGTGAAGCTGCGCCATCCGCGCCGAGGTGCCGGTGCCGCAGGGCGAGCGGTCGATGGCCTTGTCGCCGTAGAACACGGCGTTGCGGGCATCGGCTTGCGGGTTGGTCGGCGCACCGGTCCACAATATGTGCGACAGCTTGTCGATGCCGGGATTCTCCGGGTGGACGAAGGAATATTTCTCGTTGAGCCGCTGCCGCACCACCGGGCTCCAGGCGATCAGGTCGCCGGCCGAATGATCGGCCATGTCGCGATAGTTCTTTTGCGGTTCGACGATGGCGTAGAAATTGCCGCCATAGGCGACATCGACGCTGATCTCGCCGAGCCCGGGGCATTCGACCGTCAGTGCCTCGGCATAGAGGAAGGACGGCACATTGGTGATGCGCACCTCCTCGACATAATCGCCGACTTGGCTGTACTCGGCGACGACCACGCCCGCCGGCGTATCCAGCCTGAGCACGCCCGGCGTCTTCGGCTTGATCAATCCATGTTCGACGGCAAAGGTCACAGTGCCGATGGTGCCGTGGCCGCACATCGGCAGACAGCCGGAGGTTTCGATGAACAGGATGGCGATGTCGCAATCTTCACGCGTCGGCGGATAGAGGATCGAGCCGGACATCACGTCATGGCCGCGCGGCTCGAACATCAGGCCGGTGCGGATCCAGTCATATTCGGCCAGGAAATGCGCTCGCCGCTCCATCATCGTCGAGCCCTTGAGTAAAGGCCCACCGCCGGCGACCAGCCGCACCGGATTGCCGCAGGTGTGGCCGTCTATGCAGAAGAAGGAATTCTTGGCCATGCCGGCTCCCAACTGAATGTCGTCGAACTCAAAACCGTTGCGGGCTGAACGGGCCGAGATCGAGCGATGGATTCTGCCCGAGAACGAGCTCGCGGATCAAGCGCCCGGTCGCCGCAGCCTGGGTCAGGCCGAGGTGACCATGGCCGAAACCATACACCACCGACGGCGTTTGTTGCGGACGTCCGATCACCGGCAGCGAATCCGGCAGCGACGGCCGGAACCCCATCCATTCGCGGCCATTGGCCGGATCCAGTCCCGGCAGGAATTTCTGCGCCTTTTCGAGCAGCGCTTTCGAGCGCGCATAATTGGGCGGCCTCTCGAGGCCGCCGAGTTCGACCGCACCACCGACGCGCAGGCCCGTCTCAAGCGGCGTGATGACGAAGCCATGCCCGGAGAAGATCAATTGTCGCTTTACGTCGAAGGCAGTCTTCGGCAACGTCGTGTTGTAGCCACGCTCGGTCTCCAGCGGGATGCCGTCGCCGAGATGTCTCGCCAGCAGATGCGACCAGGCCCCGGCAGCGATGACGAGATGCTTCGCCCCTCGCCGCGTGCCGTCGGCCGTGGTCAGGATCGCGCCGTCCTGTCCCGCCTCGACACGCTCGATCCGGGCCTTTTCGAACCCGGCGCCCAACTCCTCGGCATAGGCCCACAAGGCCTTTCCAAGCAGCTTGGGATCGGCGACGGTTTTCCACCCCGGCACGAACGTTCCCTTGACGAAGCGCGGCGACAGACCGGGCTGCAAGGCGGCGAGAGCGCTGCCCTCGACATGGCTGAAGCCGATGCCGAAGCGCTGTCTTGCCGCCCAGCCGGGCAGCGACGCCTTGAACTCGGCCTCGCTGTCATAGAGTTCGAGCGAGCCGTCCTCGTGCAGCATCGGCCGTGTGCCGGAACGGTCGAGCAAGCCCATCCATTCCGCCTCGGCGAGCTTCATCATGCCGGCCTGCGCGGCAAGGCCAGCTTCATAGCGGTCGCTTCGGCCGGCGCGCCAGAAGCGGACCAGCCAAGGCAACAGCTTCGGCAAATAGGCGGGCGGAATGCTGAGCGGGCCGAGCGGGTCGGCGAGCCATTTCGGCAACTGCCTGATCATGCCCTTGTGAGCCAGCGGCAGCACATCGGAGAAGGCAAAGGCAGCGGCATTTCCGGAGCTGGTCTCCTCACAGATCCCTGTCCGATCGAAAATCGTGACGTTTCGGCCCGCCTCGGCCAGAAAGGCGGCGGCGCAGATGCCGATGATGCCGCCACCGACAATGGCGACGTCGAGCGTAGCGTCATCATCCATTGCCATGCGCCGCGCTGCACATCTGCAAATAGCCTCAAAGGGACTGGATCAGAATGCCGGCAGCTCTGGCCGCACCGCCAGCGCATCCCTGACGATCTTTTCGACAGCCTTGCGCCGCTCGCCCGCCAATGGCTGGCGCGGCATGCGCACCCGGTCGTTGGTGTTGATCGCCAAGACTTCGGCGAGCTTGATGTTCTGCACCAGATAGGTCGAGACGTCGAGATCGAGCAGCGGCCGGAACCAGCGGTAGATTTTCAACGCCTCCTCGCGGCGGCCCTGTCTCATCAGCTGGTAGATGGCGACGGTCTCGCGCGGGAACGCGGTGACCAGGCCCGCCACCCAGCCAATGGCGCCGACCGACAGCGCCTCGAAGGCAAGATTATCGACGCCGGTGAACAGGTCGTAGCGGTCGCCGAGGCGGTTGATGATCTCGGTCGAGCGGCGGATGTCGTCGGAGGATTCCTTGATGGCGACGAAGCGCTGGTCCTTCGCCAACTCCTCCATCTGGTCGACAGTGACGTCGACGCGATAAGCAAGCCGGTTGGAATAGATCATCACCGGCAGGTCGCCGGCCGCGGCGACAGCGCTGAGTGCCGCGACCGTCTCCTCGGCATTGGTATGGTAGATCGGGCTCGGCACCACCATCAAACCATTGGCGCCTTCCTTGGCGGCGCGGCGCGCGATCGCCGCCGCCTCGCGTGTACCGGCCTCGTTGACCGTCAACAGCACCGGTTTCTTGCCGGCGATCTTCTGCGCGGTCTTCAGCACGTCGATCTTCTCGTCATGCGACAGCATCGGGCCTTCGCCAAGCGAACCGCAGACGATGATGCCGTCACAACCAGCCTCCATCTGCAGCGCAAAGCAGCGCTCCATCTCGGCATGGTCGAGGCCGTCATCCTCGGTGAATTTGGTCGTAACGGCGGGGAAGACTCCGGCCCACATGTCGGTCGCTCCATCTGATATATCAGTCGTATATTTCTTAAGAAGCCGGCTGTCAACATTGAATCTGATATGATATATCAACAATATATCAGGAGACTCCGCATTGGTATATGACAGCCCGGGCTCCGAGCCGGCGACTGCAAGGGCCTACCGCAGGCTCGAGCACATGATCGTAACGCTCGAACTGGCGCCCGCGAGCTTCATCACCGAGGGGGCGCTGATCGACAGGCTCGGCTTCGGCCGCACCCCGGTGCGCGAAGCAATCCAACGGCTGGCCTGGGAGGGGCTGCTTGAGGTCCGGCCGCGTGCCGGCATCGCCATTGCGCCGCTTCACCCTGGCGACTGGCTACGCGTCCTCGACGCCCGCCGGGCGTCGAGGTGGTGCTTGCCCGCTCGGCCGCCCGCTTCGTCACCCGCGAGGCCGCCGACCTGTTTCATGACGCTGCCCTTGCCATGCAAAAGGCGGTGATTTCGGAAAATGTGTTTTACTTCATCGAGGCCGACAAGGCGCTCGACGAAGCGCTGGCGCTGGCTGCCGACAACCCGTTCGCCGCGCGTCTGGCGGCGCCCTTGCAAACCCACAGCCGCCGCTTCTGGTTTCGCTACAAGGCCGACACCGGCTTGGCCGAATCCGCCGAGCACCATGTTGCGCTGATCCGCTCGATCCTCGCCGGCGACGAAGAGGCCGCGGCCAAGGACGCCAAGCGGCTGATGGCGTTGCTGCGCGGCCACGCCGAAGCGGCCGCGACGCGCTGACGCCGCCCGCTCCCTCATGTGTTTTGGCCGGGCAGGGCCTCCACGCTTTCCCAATTTTCGCCGGCTGCGACAATGCAGCTTCTGCCGGCGACGTCGGTCACGATGACCGTCCAGCTTCCGCTATCGGCGACAAAAACCTCCATGACCGCCTCCTGACCGATCAGTCCGAGAGCAAACTGTTTTTCCTGGAAATTCTCAGTCAGGTGGGCACGAGGTCGCCATGTTCAACGCAGTATTGATGTTGGGCGCTTGCGGCATTCGTACCCACCGCGAATAAGCCAGCAAAAGCTACGTCTTCACCCATCCTAACAGCGATTTGCGTGCCATAGGGCACCTCCTTTGCCATCACGATCCGGCAAAGGGAGGTGATTGACGGCCTCATTTTGCCGGAGCGATCCAGGCCGGTTCCGACGTCATCATCGCGTCGCTCCTTTCCGTGTTCCGGTCTGCCGTCAGCGGGAACGATTCTGGATGTTCTCGCTATGTTCGATATATGGTATCGCTAACGAAAATAGCAAGCGGTGCGCGCCTCAAGCGGGCGCGGGGAGATCCGTTTCAAGGTCGCCGAGAATAAGGCCGCCGCCCGGCTACCGTGCCGAGGCTGCGGCCAGGTGAATAGGAAAGGCCTACTTCATGTACCGGGCAGCGCCGCTATCGTCATCGCGCTCTCCCAGCCTTCGCCGACTGAAATCACGCAGCTTTGACCTTTTGTATCGCTGGCGAGGATGGTCCAGGTGCCCCTGTCGGAAACGAAGACTTCAAGCACCACATTCGGATTGACGACGCCGACCGCCCTCGGGTTTTCATGAAACTTCTCGCCGAGCGCCTTGACCATATCGGCGCGTGCCGCACATTGCTCGGCAGCCATTGCCGGGACGGCGGAAAGGGCCATCGCAGCGCAAGCTATAGTCGCCATGAGACGTGTCATCTGACATCTCCTTTGCGCCGGACGACATCCCCCGGAGCCGTCACCAGCGCCGTTGGTTGATCTGCCAGCGTCTCCTTCGCGGCAGGACTGCAATCTAAGAAGATTGCTGCCTTCTTGGTTCCATCACATTAGTGTTCATGCCGATGAAGACCGCGACAAAAAAGGCCGGGGTCGAGCCCAGGCCTTCTTTTGCTTTCCGCGATCTGGATCAGTTCATCGTCGGGATGACGAACTCGGCGCCATCCTTCACGCCGGCCCGCGCGCCCGAAGCCGAAGGCGAGGACGCGCAGACAGAAAACCGTCCGGCTAATTCATCGTCGGAATGACGAACTCGGCGCCGTCCTTCACGCCGGACGGCCAGCGCGACGTCACCGTCTTGGTCTTGGTGTAGAAGCGGAACGCGTCCGGCCCGTGCTGGTTGAGGTCGCCGAAGGAGGACGCCTTCCAGCCGCCAAAGGTGTAGTAGGCGATCGGCACCGGGATCGGCACGTTGATGCCGACCATGCCGACCTGGACCCGCGAGGCGAAGTCGCGCGCCGCGTCGCCGTCGCGGGTGAAGATGGCGACGCCATTGCCCATTTCGTGCTCGTTGGCGAGCTTGATGGCGTTCTCGTAGGTCGGTGCGCGCACCACCGACAGCACCGGCCCGAAGATCTCTTCCTTGTAGATGCGCATGTCGGCGGTCACGTTGTCGAACAGGCAGCCGCCCATATAGTAGCCGTTCTCGTAGCCCTGCATGGAAAAGCCGCGGCCATCGACCACCAGCTTGGCCCCTTCCTTGACGCCGGTGTCGACATAGGACTTGACCCGCTCCAGCGCCTGCGCCGTGACCAACGGGCCGAAATCGGCGGAAGAATCCGTCGACGGACCGACCTTCAGGCTCTCGACGCGCGGCACCAGTTTTTCCATCAGCCGGTTGGCGGTGTCGTTGCCGACCGGGACGGCCACCGAGATCGCCATGCAGCGCTCGCCGGCCGAGCCGTAGCCGGCGCCGATCAGCGCGTCGACGGTCTGGTCCATGTCGGCATCGGGCATGATGATCATGTGGTTCTTGGCGCCGCCGAAGCACTGCACGCGCTTGCCGGCCGCGCAACCGCGCGAATAGATGTACTGGGCGATCGGTGTCGAGCCGACGAAACCGATGGCCTTGATATCGGGATCGTCGAGGATAGCGTCGACCACTTCCTTGTCACCGTTGACAACATTGAGGATGCCCGCCGGCAGGCCGGCCTCGATGAACAGTTCGGCAATGCGCATCGGCACGCCCGGATCGCGCTCCGACGGCTTGAGGATGTAGGCATTGCCGCAGGCGATGGCCGGCGCGATCTTCCACAGGGGGATCATCGCCGGAAAATTAAACGGCGTGATGCCGGCGACAACGCCGAGCGGCTGGCGCATCGAATAGACGTCGATGCCGGGGCCGGCGCCATCGGTGAACTCGCCCTTCATCATATGCGGCGCACCGATGCAGACCTCGACCACTTCGAGGCCACGCTGGATGTCGCCCTTTGCGTCGGCGATGGTCTTGCCGTGTTCGCGCGCCAATATCTCGGCCAGCGCGTCATACTCCTTGGCGACCAGCTCGAGGAATCGCATCAGGACGCGCACGCGCCGCTGCGGATTGGTCGCCGCCCAGCCGGGCTGTGCCGCCTTGGCGTTTTCGACCGCCGCGCGCAATTCCGCCTGCGAAGCCAACGCCACCGTGCCGCGCACCGTGCCGTCCATCGGCTGCATGACGTCCTGCTTGCGGCCGCTGGTTCCGGCGACACGCTTGCCGCCGATGAAATGACCGTATTCGATCATGGTCTCTCTCCCTGGTTCGTGATGAGGCATTGTCCGCCTTTGCGGGAGCGATGGCAACGCGAGCGAAAACGCAACCGTTGTGCATAAAATAGAGTGCGAGAGGTGCCTGTGCATCAAATGGCGCAAATGGTAGGGAGTGTACTCCTATCGCTTGGATTGCTGAGTTGAGTTTCTTCACACCCCCCTCTGGCCTGCCGGACATCTCCCCCGCAAGGGGGGAGATTGGCGGCTTCGGCCTTACCGCCCTTTTTGCGACGTTGGAGATTGGCGAAAGCCGACCCGGCATCCGATCTCCCCCCTTGCGGGGGGTGGGCGGGAACACGGCGCTCCCTATCGAAACGGACCCTCCCCATGAACTGGGATGACGCTCGCATCTTCCTTGCCGTGGCGCGGGCCGGCCAGATCCTCGGCGCCGCCAGGCGGCTGCAGCTCAATCACGCCACCGTCTCGCGCCGCATTGCCGCCCTCGAGGATGCGCTCAGGACAAAACTGTTTCGCCGGCTTACCACCGGCAGCGAGCTGACGCCGGCGGGCGAGCGTTTCCTCGAGATCGCCGAACGCATGGAGGGCGACATGATCGCCGCGCGCTCGACTGTTTCAGGCGAAGGCGACGACGTCTCGGGCACCGTGCGGATCGGCGCGCCGGACGGTTTTGGCGTCGCCTTCCTGGCCAGGCGCCTCGGCGCGCTGACCGCTCTGCACCGTGAACTCACCATCCAGCTGGTGCCGGTACCGCGCTCCTTCTCGTTATCCCGGCGCGAGGCCGACATTGCCATCACCGTCGAACGGCCGACGGAAGGCCGCCTGGTGGCGGGAAAGCTGGTCGACTACACGCTCGGCCTGTTCGCGTCGCGGGCCTACGCCGACACGCATGGCCTGCCCGGAACCGCCGCCGAGCTAGGCCAGCACACGCTGATCGGCTACGTGCCGGACCTGATCGTCAGTCCCTCGCTCGACTACGCGGCCGAATTCAGTGCCGACTGGGGCACCAGCTTCGCCATTTCCTCAGCGCTCGGCCAGGCCGAAGCGGTGCGTTCCGGCGCCGGCATCGGCATCCTGCACACCTTCGTTGCCCGCTCGATGCCGGAGTTAGTGCCTCTCGATATCGTCGCACCCATCCGCCGCGCCTACTGGCTGGTCTATCATGAATCGGTCAGACCGCTGCGCCGCGTCCAGATCGTCTCAAGCTTCATCACCAAGGCCGTCGAACGGGACAGGGGTTTGTTCGCGTGAAGCGTATCGGCCGCTGGCTGTCTTAAGCTGCTGGGGGTCTTACTTGGCGTATCGTCCCGGCCCGAGATCGCCGACGTCGATGTCTGGCACCCGGCTGGAGATGATGTCGGCTAGAACCTTGGCCGAGCCGCAGGCCATGGTCCAGCCGAGTGTGCCATGGCCGGTGTTGAGATAGAGATTGGAGAAATCGGTGCGGCCGATCAGCGGCGGCCCGTCCGGTGTCATTGGCCGCAGCCCGCACCAGAAGGTCGCCGATCGCATGTCGCCGCTGCCCGGAAACAGGTCGCCGACCGAATGTTCGAGCGTGCGGCGCCGCGATTCGTGCAGCCGCAGGTCGAAGCCGGAAATCTCTGCCGTGCCGCCGACCCGGATGCGGTCGCCAAGCCGGGTGATCGCTACCTTGTAGCTCTCGTCCATCACGGTCGAGACCGGTGCGGCGGCGGCGTCCTTGATCGGCAGGGTGATCGAATAGCCCTTGACCGGGTAGACTGGGATGGGCCGCTTCAGCATGCGCATGAACCGCGCCGAATAGCTGCCCATCGCCATCACATAGGCATCAGCGACCATCCAGCCCTTGCTGGTGCTGATGTTGGTGATGCGATCACGCTTCTTGACGACGCGCCGTATCTCCGTGTCGTATTCGAAGGTGACGCCGCGTGCCGCGCAAAGCTCGGCAAGCCTGTCGGTGAACATCTTGCAGTCGCCGGTTTCGTCGCCGGGCAACCGCAGGCCACCGACGAATTTTTCGCGCACGCCGGCCAGCGCGGGTTCGGCCACGATGCAGCCGTCGGGGTCGAGGACCTCGTAGGGGACGCCATAGGCCTTCAGCACCTCGACATCGCCGCCGACGCCGTCGAGCTGCTTTTGCGTTCGGAAAAGCTGCAGCGTGCCCTTGGCGCGCTCGTCATAGGCGATGCCGGTCGCCTCGCGCAGCGCCCTCAGCGTGTCGCGGCTGTACTCGGCCAGCGGCACCATGCGCGCCTTGTTCAGCGCGTAGCGTTTAGCCGTGCAATTGCGCAGCATCTTGACCAGCCATATCCACATATGCGGATCGAGGGCCGGCCGCACCACCAGTGGACCGTGCTTCATCAAAAGCCATTTGATGGCCTTCAGCGGAACGCCGGGCCCGGCCCAGGGCGAGGCATAGCCGGGCGAGATCTCGCCGGCATTGGCAAAGCTGGTTTCCAGCGCCGGGCCTTTCTGGCGATCGATCACCGTCACCTGATGGCCGGCCTCGGCAAGAAAATAGGCGGTGGTGACCCCGATCACGCCGCCGCCCAGCACGAAGATCTTCATCGTTTGGTTCTCCGCAACGACGTCTCGTCGGGGTTCGAGACCGGGATCATCGCCGCCTTCTGTCTGCCGGATTCTGTGGCGTCAGCCAAGTGCCGATGCTTAGGGAAAAGACATGCGTGAGGACAACAAGCTTGCGTCCTAGCCATTCACATAGCGCCGATGGAAACGGTGGCCGAGGCTGGTCAAGACCTCATAGCCGATGGTGCCGGCCTGGCCGGCTACCTGGTCCACCGTCTGCGACGACGGCCCGATGAATTCGACGAGGTCGCCGGCCTTCAGGCTGCCGGGCGGCAATGCGGAAATGTCGAGGATGATCGAATCCATCGAAACCCGGCCGATGAAGGGCAGCCGCACATTTTCGAACCAGGCAGCGGAAGCGGCGCGTCGATGCCAACCATCGCCATAGCCGAGCGAAATCGTCGCCGCGGCAAGCGGAGCCTTGGCATGGAAAGTGTGACCGTAGCCGACACCGGCGCCGGCCTCCAATATCCGCGTCTGGATGATCTTGGCCTGCAATCGCACCACCGGCAGCATCGGATTGTCCTTCGCCGGCGTCGGATTGATGCCATAGAGAGCGGCACCCGGACGAACGAGGTCGTAGTGATAACGCTGCCCGAGAAAAATGCCTGATGAATTGGCAAGCGAAGCCGGCGCCTGCGGCAGCATCCGGCGAAGCCGTTCGAATTCCAGCCGTTGCTGCTCGTTGGCCGGTTGCTTGGGTTCGTCGGCGCAGGCGAGATGGCTCATCACGAAGGTCAGTTCGACACCGTCGAAGGCCTGCGGATCCCGCGCCGCCGCTTTCACCTCCGCCGGCGTCATGCCGAGCCGCGACATGCCGCTGTCGACCTGGACGGCGGCCGGCAACTTACGGCCCACCCGCCCGGCCATCTCGCGCCATGCCGCGAGTTGGCTGGCGCTGTTGAGTACGGTGCAAAGCCCTGCCGCAACCGCTTCCCTTTCCGCACCCGGCGGAATGCCGTTCAGCACATAGATGGCCGGGTCTGAGCCGAGCGCCTTGCGCAGCAAGATGCCGCCGGCCAAATGCGCGACAAAGAAGACATTGCAGCCTTCAGCCATCAGCGCCGCCGCCACCGGCGCCGCGCCAATCCCGTAACCGTCGGCCTTGACCACTCCAGCACAGCTGACGCCGCCCAGCCGCGCCTTCAGCCGCCGGTAATTCTCACGGACGGCGCCGAGATCGATGGTCAGGATCGCCCCCGCCGCCGCTTCGCTGATCGGCTCGCTCGGGGCGCCAGCCTGCGGTAGAGAGACGGTCCGCGGAAGAGATTTGCTGGAGATGTCGTTCATGCCGACCTGTTTTAGCGGAAGGCCGGCGGCTACGCCACCAGGTGCCGGAACGCTGCCACCACGTCTTCGTAGACCTTGCGCTTGAACGGCACGATCAGGCCCGGCAATTCCAGCATCGGCCGCCACGCCCACCGGTCGAACTCGGCCTTGTGGCCACCCGGTGGCGGATTGATCGCGATCTCGCTTTCGTCGCCGTGGAAGCGGAAGGCAAACCATTTCTGCGTCTGGCCGCGATATCGTCCCTTGAAGGCGACACCGACCAGATGGGCCGGCAGGTCGTAGTTGATCCAGTGCGGCGCCTCGGCCAGCAGCGACACCGAGCGCATGCCGGTCTCTTCGTAGAGTTCACGCGCAGCCGCGGGCAGCGGCTCCTCACCATCGTCGATGCCGCCCTGCGGCATCTGCCAGAGCTGCGTCGTTCCAGCGAATTCGCTGTCCGGCTCGGCAATGCGACGGCCGACCCAGACCAGGCCGTCGCCATTGAGGACCATCACCCCTACGCAGGGCCGGTAGGGCAGTGTCTCGGCGTCAACGAGCTTGTTCTTTGCCATCTCAGCCTTTTTCCGGATCTATCGCCACCGCCGAAATCGGCACGATCTCGATGCCGCGCTTCTTGGCCTCGGTCACCCAGGAAGACACGGTATCCACCGTCAGGTCGAAGGCCGAGCCGATGCCGACGGCAAAGCCTTTCGCTCGCGCTGACGCTTCCAGCCCATCCAGTTTCTTCAAAATGGCGCCGCGGTCCTGCACCGCGTCGATCGCCGTATCGCCGCCGACGAACGGCACGCCGTCCTTCAGCGCCAGTTCGGGTGCCAGGCTGCGCGCCGACGAACCGTCGTCGACATAGGCGAGGCCACGCTTGCCAAGCTCGGCCATCAGTGGCTCCATCGCCGTCGCGTCAGCTGAAAAGCGGGCGCCCATATAGTTCATGACGCCGGTGTAGTTGGTCGTTCGCGACAGCGCCCAGCGTAAATTCTTCAAATTCTCGTCCGGCGTCGCAGCCACGGTCAGCGTGTTGCGGCCGGGATTGACGTTCGGATAGTCGAACGGCTCGAGCGGCACCTGCATGATGACCTCATGGCCGCTCTGCCGCGCCACCTGCATCCAGCGGCCAATGCTGTTGCCTTGCGGCGCGAAGGCCAGCGTCACTTCCGCCGGCAGCTTGGCGATGGCTGCCTGCGTGCCGGTCTGCGACACGGCAAGCCCGCCGATGACGAGCGCCACGCGTGCACCGCGTGCACCCGACCACGGCCGCGCATAGACATCGAACGGGCGCCGGCCGTCGGCGGCGCGGATCGGCAACAAACCGGTTTCGCTGGCCTCGATCAGCGCCTTGTCGGGAATGTGCGCGATCCTGAGGTTCTGGCCGATCGTCGAAGGGTCGCGGATGACGATGGCCGCGTTGGGCGGACCGTCGCCCTCTTCGGTCTGGACATGGATGATCTGCGGACCGCCCGTCTTCCCGCTTGTCGTTTGTTCGCTTGCGTTGCTTGGCGCTTCCGTTGCGGGCGTCGCCTTGGCCGGCGCCGCGGCGGTCTCGGCCGCTGCCGGCATCTTCGGCGTCGAAACGGCGACTTCTTGCGGCTTGCGGAATGGCTTGTCGCGCAAAGCGATCGCGCTGGAAACGCCGACCAGGGACAGCACGACAAGCGCGGCCGCGACCGCACCGGCGCTGATCCCGCTGCCTGAGCGCGGCGGCCGGATCGCCTGTCCGAGAGGTCGTTCTATGTCCTTGCCGATATCAGCCAAGCCCGCACCCCCGGCGTGCATCCCCGAAGTAAACCTTCTCCGGAGGCGCAAAATCCAAAATGTCGGCGCGTCCCCTTGCTTCACTGACGCGCAGCATGCCGGCCGCAGCCCCGAATCAAACTGCCGGAGCCTCGCGGCCCCGGCAGCATCGCATCGCTTCGCTCAGGCAGCCAGACCTGTTTGGCCCGGCTTGCCGCCCTTACTGGTTCAACACGGCCTTTTGCGGATTCGGCGGGAACGCCGGATCCGTCTTCTGGCCGCGCAGCAGCTGCTCGGCATAGATGAGCTGCAAATCGTCCTTCGGTTCCGGCGGCACATAGGCTGCCGAACCCGAACCGGTCGTGCCTTCGTCGGCGCCCTTGATGTGGCCCTTGAGGTCGGATTCGCCGCGCGTCAGGTCCCTGCCCTGCAGTTCCGCCGGCAGCGGTTGGTCGACCTTGATGTCGGGCGTGATACCCTTGCCCTGGATCGACTTGCCGGACGGCGTGTAATAGAGCGCCGTCGTCAACCGCAGCGCCCCGTTCTCACCAAGTGGGATGATGGTCTGCACTGAACCCTTGCCGAAGGATTGCGTGCCGACCACCGTGGCGCGGCGCAGATCCTGCAGCGCGCCGGCAACGATTTCCGAGGCACTGGCCGAGCCGCCATTGACGAGCACGATCAGCGGCTTGCCGCCGATGTCGTCGCCGGCCCGCGCGTCGAAGCGGGTGACGTCCTTCGGATCGCGGCCGCGCGTCGAGACGATCTCGCCACGGTCGAGGAAGGCATCCGACACGCTCACCGCCTGGTCGAGCAAACCGCCCGGATTGAGGCGCAGGTCGAGCACATAGCCCTTGAGCTTGTCGTTCGGCACCTGCTTCTTGATGGTGTCGATGGCATTCTCGAGATCGTCATAGGTCTTTTCGGTAAAGGAGGTGATCTTCATGTAGCCGATGTCGTTTTCGACCCGGAACTTGACCGCCTTGACCTTGATGATGTCGCGCACCACCGTCAGTTCGATCGGCTTGTCGGCGCCCTGGCGCAGGATGGTGAGCTTGATCGGCGTGTTGACCAGCCCGCGCATCTTCTCGACGGCGTCGTTGAGCGTCAGGCCGCGGACCTCCTCGCCGTCGATCTTGGCGATATAGTCGCCGGCGAGCACACCAGCCTTGGCGGCCGGAGTATCGTCGATCGGCGTGATTACCTTGACCAGGTCGTTCTCCATGGTGACCTCGATGCCGAGGCCGCCGAACTCGCCCTTGGTCTGCACGCGCATGTCCTGCGCTTCTTCGGCGTTCATGTAGGAGGAGTGCGGGTCGAGCGAGGACAGCATGCCGTTGATGGCATTTTCAACCAGCGACTTGTCGTCGGGCGGCGTCACATAATTCGCCCGCACCCGTTCGAAGATATCGCCGAAGATCGCCAGTTGCTTATAGGTCTCGGAGCCCGCAGCCTTCGCCGTCGAGCCGGGCGCGCCATAGACCAGGCTCATCGCCGATGCACCCATCAGCGCACCGGCAAACAGAAGCGACAGTTTCCGCATCATTCACGTCCTTCCAGAAAAACGGTCCGCCCACCATGGGGCCGGATCGACGGGTTTTCCATCCTTGCGGAACTCGACATAGAGCTCCGGCGTGGCATTTCCATTCTTCGATGCCGAGGTGCTCGCCACCCGGGCCTCTCCCATCGCGCCGACCGGCTCACCTGCGAGCACCGACTGGCCAGACGCGACGCTGATTCTGCTCATCCCCGCCAGGACGACATGATAGCCGTCACCCGCATTCAGGATCAAGAGTTGACCGTAAGAGCGGAAAGGCCCCGCATAAAGCACATTTCCATCCGCCGGCGCTGTGACGATGGCTCCCGATTGTGTCGCAACCATGTCACCGAGCATCACCGCGCCATTACCGTCGTTGGCGCCGAAGCGCCGCTTGATCCTGCCGGTGACCGGCAGCGCGATCTGCCCTTGAAGCGCGGAAAACGGCGCGGCAGCGGTGAGCCTGTTGCTCTCCGGCACCGGCAGCGAGGCCAATTCCGTCGGGGCCGGGGTTGATGCCGGGCCCTTGTCGGCGTCCGCCGTCTTTTGCTCGGCTGCCTTGGCCGCATCCGCCGCCTTGCGGGCCCTATCGGCCTCGAGCGAGGCGATCAGTTCTTTCAGGCTGCCGGCCTTGGCCGCCAGCGTCGCGGACCGCTGCTTTTCGGCAGCCAGCGCGGTTTGCGTATCGGCGGCGAGCTTCTGCTTGGCTTCGAGCAGCATGCCGAGCCGCTTTTTTTCCGCC
>NZ_SUEG01000398.1 GCF_005063415.1 Mesorhizobium sp. | reverse complement strand
TTGGCCTCAACCTTTCGCCGACCTTGACTGGCGATGTAGTTCTGGACGTAGGGCTTGCGGTGATCGGGGTGACCCGGATCGCCGAGGTCCTTGCCGCTGCCGGTCTCCAAGTTCTCGATCCAAGGCAGGCCGAGGTCGCCGATCTGCTCGCGTGTCAGACCGATGCGCTCGACGCGGATCGGCGACGGATCGAAGTCGACACCCTTGACGTTGGCGCAGTCCATCAGGTTCGACTTGGCATCACTGGACTTCAGATTGCCGCGCCAAGATGTTTCGCACGTTCGACACCTGCCATTGGCCAT
>NZ_SUEG01000397.1 GCF_005063415.1 Mesorhizobium sp. | reverse complement strand
GCGGGCTGAGTTTTCTTTGAGTTTGCGCCATTTTCCGCGAGTCAGCGGACGCGTTTTATGATTCACTCCAGGGCATGGTTGCCACCGCCCAGGATGCTGCTCCGGACGATATCGGCGCGCTGAGAGCAGCGCTGACCGCAGCGTTGGCCAGAGCCGAAGACGAGGCTGCGCGCGCTGCGCTGGTCGAGGCCGAACTGGCGGTCGCCAGGGCCAAGGCATCAGATGATGCGGCGCTAATCGCACATCAGCATCTGACGATCCGCAAGCTGCAGCGGGCGCTGCATGGTCAGAGTTCTGAACGCTCAG
>NZ_SUEG01000396.1 GCF_005063415.1 Mesorhizobium sp. | reverse complement strand
CTCGAATCCAGCACCGACGCATGGGTTCGGGAATTTGCCGATGGACTATCGGAATTGATCCGCATGGCACGGCGCGAGAAAAACCCTATCGTGTTTGTGTGACCGGCAAGCCAAGTAGACCCCCCATGATCTTCTGGGCATGGAGCGGCGGCAGGCGGAGGCTTTTCGCGACCCTGGAGCGCGGGCAATTCATGGCGCTCGGCCCGGCGCTGTCGCGCCGTCCGCTCGGCTTGCGCATCGGCCCGACAGATACGAGTCCGCGCAACGCGACCCCGCGCCTGATGCCGCTGCCGGAAGCGGCGCTGGAGG
>NZ_SUEG01000395.1 GCF_005063415.1 Mesorhizobium sp. | reverse complement strand
CCGTTGCCAGCCTGAGCGGCTGCGCGAACGACTGGATCGGCAAAGGAAAGGGTAAGGCTCCGGCACCCGCTCCGGTAGAAGAACCAGTGATTAAGTAAGGACCGGCTTGTAGGGGACGGGGTACCAAGCCCTTCCCCATACATACGCAGCCGGGGCTTTGGCGGGCTTTATAGCGTACGGCGCGGTTGGCGGGCATAGGCCGTTATTAGGTCTGTGCTTTGTGAAGTTCGGGAATGGACGCGGCGATGACGCTTGTAAGTAGCCGTCTCTTGCTTGTGGCGTTGGTGGCCCTCCCGGCAGCGGCATGTCAGACG
>NZ_SUEG01000394.1 GCF_005063415.1 Mesorhizobium sp. | reverse complement strand
GGACATAACCGAATTTCGCGACCTGCGGATTCGCGCGATTGCTGTGCCACGGATTAACCGGGACAACAGCCATGCACGCCTACACCAGCTCCATGATCTCAGTTTCGCCGCGATCTGGCCAGCCAAGCCTGCCGCCGACATTCGCTCCGACACCGCTACAGCCGGTCAGCTTCTTTCCCTCCGGTTCGGAAATCTATGCGCAAGGTGAAAAGGCCGGAGCTTTCTATCAGGTCGAGTTTGGTGCCGTGCGTGTTTACCGCCTGCTTGCCGACGGTCGCAGGCAGATAAGCGCCTTCCATCTGGCCGGAGAGACATTCG
>NZ_SUEG01000393.1 GCF_005063415.1 Mesorhizobium sp. | reverse complement strand
CTATCCGTGATCCCGATGTCTTGCGCGGCTCGACGCCAGAGCAGTTCGCCGAGCGTGCGGGCCAGGTCATGGCCGAGCTCAATTATGTACATCCCTTTCGCGAGGGCAACGGACGCACCCAGGAGGTGTTCATCGCCGAGCTTGGCCGTCACTACGGCCATGAGGTTGATTTCACCGTCATCACCAAGCCGCGCATGATCGAGGCGTCGATCGAAACCACGAACGACCCGTCAAGCGCTGCCATGAAACATGTGCTCGAGGACGCGGTAGACCCGAATCGCCGCGAAGCCCTTCGCGCCGCGTTGTCCGACCTCGAGGTG
>NZ_SUEG01000392.1 GCF_005063415.1 Mesorhizobium sp. | reverse complement strand
CTCGGTCGTCGCCAGGCGGCTGGCGGGTGTCGAGGCGGCGCTGCGCGGCCGGCCCGTCGGCCACGCGCTGGCCACTGCGATCCAATCCGCACCGATGGACGAGCTGTCGCCGATCGGCGACGTGCGCGGCAGCGCCGAATATCGGCTGGATGCAGCGCGCGAGATCGTCGCCCGTGCTGTGCTTGGTGCTGTGGGCGCTATTCCCGGCGAAAGGGCGGCAGCCTGATGAGCATGGAGCGCGCCGACATCGCCTTCGAAGTCAACGGCGCCGCCGTCAGCGTTTGCGTGCCGCCGGTGCGGCGGCTGTCCGCGGTGTTGCGCGA
>NZ_SUEG01000391.1 GCF_005063415.1 Mesorhizobium sp. | reverse complement strand
GTACAGGAGTATCTCGACACGCTTAACGATGCCGCGTGGGGGGCGGCGAGCGAGGTGAAGCCGAAGTTCGTATCGAGGTCCGACCCGGCGGCGCAGTGGACGGGGGCGATGAAGGGGCATGCCTTCTTCGCCTACGCCGCCAACTATCTGATCGACATGGACCACGCCGTCATCGTGGACGTCGAGGCAAGCCGCGCCATCCGTCAGGCGGAAGTCGGTGCGGCACGCACCATGATCGATCGCGCCCAGGATCGCTTCGGTCTCTATCCGGAACGCCTGGCCGCCGACAGCGCGTACGGCTCGGCGAGATGCTGGCTGGTTGGTGCACGAGCGCGGCAT
>NZ_SUEG01000390.1 GCF_005063415.1 Mesorhizobium sp. | reverse complement strand
CCGGACTCTCAGAGCGCGCCCGATCACGGCTTGAGGCGCGACTTGAGCGGGTCGTCGCGGTTGTCGGTATTGCCGCAAAGGCGTCGAGCGCAGTTTTGCGCCGCGCTACGGCGCTGTTCGAGTGGCTCATCGAACGAGCCCTGCAGCTCTGCCGTCGTTCGGAATCCGCGTTGGTGACAGAAAAATCGGCATGCGCGAATGCCGAAAACGGCATGCACAAACAGATTACAAGCCCTGATCCTATTGTGAACAGTAACGAGAACCGGCGTTCGGCTCACGCCGAACAACTCAGCTTGCTAGAGGCTGGCTCTGCCAGCCAATGGGCTTATGAAGCAAGCCTGGGGGGCG
>NZ_SUEG01000389.1 GCF_005063415.1 Mesorhizobium sp. | reverse complement strand
TCGACTACACCTATAAATGGGGAACGCAGAACGGCGACACCGCGCTTGAAAGCTCGTCCGAACTGCAAGCCGTTTTCCGGGAGCACAACCTCGCTACCACCGGAGCCGAACCTTCCGACACCACCACCAGCGACGCCAGTGCTACCGCGACACCCCCTTCCGACGCCGCCACCAGCGACACCAGTTCGACTGTGACTGCCCCTTCCCATGACGCCACCGGCGACACCAGTTCAACTGCGACTGCCCCTTCCCATGACGCCACCGGCGACAGCACTTCGACTGCGACTGCCCCTTCCCACGCCACCAGCAACGCCAGTGCTACCGCGACGCTCCCTTCCGACACCGCCAC
>NZ_SUEG01000038.1:20477-40538 GCF_005063415.1 Mesorhizobium sp. | reverse complement strand
GGCTCGCACACCGCAACGCCTTCGGTGAAGGCAGGCCGCCGCTCCGCCGCCCGCGTCTCGACCGGTCGCTCGGTTTTCGGTGGGTGCAGCGTCGTGCCGATCATCGCCCGTTCGCCCGCCTGGTAGGCTGCGTTGCGGCGCGCGGAAGCTGCCTGGACGCGTCTCTGGATGTGGCCTTGTTCGAGGCTGGACAGCACGCCGCCTTCCGCCTCGATCTGCTGGAACTCCTGCCAGGCCGCCGCGCAGAGCTCCGCAGTCAGCGCTTCGACGGCGCCCGAACCGCAAGCCGGGTCGGCGACGTGGTCGATGTGGCTTTCATTGGCCATGATGAGTTGCGCGTTGCGGGCAACGCGGCGGGCAAAACCCGCGGGCAGGCCGTGCGCGATGGTGTGCGGCAGGATGGCGATCGAATCCGCGCCGCCGGCGGCAGCAGCAAAAGCGGCGATGGTGGTGCGTAGGATGTTGGTTTCCGGGTCGGCCGCCGTCATCATCCGGAAGGAGGTTTCGGCATGGATGCTGGCGGTGGAGGGCGGTATCGAGCAGGCCTCCTGGACACGCGCCCACAGCCTGCGCAACGCCCTGACCTTGGCCGTCGAAACGAATTGGTCCTGGTCGACGCTCAGCGCAAAGCCGATATGCGGCGCCGCATAGACGAGCGGCTGGCGCGCCTTCTCGAACAGCCTCAGATAGGAGACGGCCGACGCGAGCATGGTGCCAAGCTCCTGCGCCTCGGTGGCGCCGGCGTTGTGGAATACCCGCCCGTCGGCTTCCAGCAGGACACCAGGCACACCCATCGAAAAAAAATGCGCCAGCGATTGCGGCATCGAAGCCTGTAAAGCCTCGATCGACATGCGCAGCCTGCCGGTCCCGGCAAAGATCGCCGCCGGATCGATGCCGAAGGAGAGATTGAGCTTTGCCGGGTCGGAGCGGCGCTTGGTCAAAAACGCCACCAGCCAGTCGGCCACGGCGCGGCTCCAGGGATGGGCGTCGATGCGGATCTGGATGCGGTTGAGCGGCACGCCGTCGAGTACGCCCTCCAGCGCCTCCGCCGTCCTCGGCAAGCCGTAGCCGAAGGCGTTCGGCGCACCTTCGAAGACAAGCGACAGTCCGGTAGCACCCTGCGCGACGTCTTCCAGCGCCTGCGCACTGGCGCGGCCTATGTCCGGATCGTCGATACGCTGGCTGACGATCCACGGTGATTCCGGGTTGGCGCGCACGACAGGCTCGGCGGTTACCGAACGCTCGTAGAGCGGCTCGATGCGGATGGCGTCGTCCGTATGCGAGACGAGCTTTTCCTCGAAGGACCCGCCGGCCAGCGCCTTCTCTGCCAGCGCCAGCCATCGTTGCCGGTCGGCGTTCGGAAGGTCGGCATCCTGGGTCAAGGCACCGGCGCCCATCGGTTCTCCTCGTTCTAGCGGCCGCAGCGGCCGACTATGTCAGTCTACGGTCCCCGGCCCGATATCACAATGCAGCACACATGCCGTGCAACACGCCTTCCGTGATGGTGACCGTCAACCGATTGCCAAACATGGGCAGGTTCCGCAAGCTCCAAAAGCCATTTTCGACGACGCCCATTGTCGCTGTGCAATGGCCTCACTATACCTGCGGCGGGGCTCCCTTTTCTTCAAGGGATCAGGGCATTCAACCCTATAGGTTTGCGGAGACCGGACACATGGCTCACGATACCAGTATCTTCATGGGAGCCAGCCGCAAGCCGGACGACAGCTATCAGCGGCCCGAACAGCTTTTGCTGCAATATGGCAATCGTCACGGCCTGGTCACCGGCGCGACCGGCACCGGCAAGACGGTGACCCTGCAAATATTGGCCGAGGGTTTCTCCAATGCCGGCGTGCCGGTATTCTGCGCCGACATCAAGGGCGACCTGTCGGGTATCGCCATGATGGGCACGGCGCAGGATTTCCTGGTCAAGCGGGCCGAGCAGGTCAAGCTCGATCCCTATGAATTCCAGGAGTTCCCGGTCATCTTCTGGGATCTGTTCGGCGAGCAGGGCCACCCGATCCGCGCCACCATCTCGGAGATGGGGCCGCTGCTTCTGTCGCGGCTGATGAACCTTTCCGAGGCACAGGAAGGCATTATGAACATCGCCTTCCGCATCGCCGACGAGGAAGGTCTTTTGCTGCTCGACTTGAAGGACCTGCAGTCACTGCTTGCCAACATCGCCGACCGCGCCGAAGAGATCGGCGCCCGCTACGGCAATGTGACGAAACCTTCGGTCGGCGCCATCCAGCGCACGCTGCTGGTCCTGGAGCAGCAGGGCGCTGCCAATTTCTTCGGCGAGCCGGCATTGCGGATCGCCGACATCATGCGCACCACGCGCGATGGACGCGGCGCCATCAGCGTGCTCGCCGCCGACAAGCTGATGATGAATCCACGGCTCTATGCGACGTTCCTTCTGTGGCTGATGTCGGAACTGTTCGAGGAACTGCCGGAAGTCGGCGACCCGGACAAGCCGAAGCTGGTCTTCTTCTTCGACGAGGCGCATCTTCTGTTCGACGATGCGCCGAAAGTGCTGGTCGACCGGGTCGAACAGGTGGTGCGACTGATCCGCTCGAAGGGCGTCGGCGTTTATTTCGTCACGCAAAATCCGCTGGATATCCCTGAAACGGTGCTGGCCCAGCTCGGCAACCGCGTGCAGCACGCACTTCGTGCCTATACGCCGCGCGAACAGAAGGCCGTCAAGACGGCGGCCGAGACGTTCAGACCCAATCCCGATTTCGACTGCGCAACCGTGATCACGCAGCTTGGCACCGGCGAGGCGCTGGTCTCGACGCTGGAAGTCAAAGGTGTGCCGTCCATGGTGCAGCGGACGCTGATCCGCCCGCCATCGTCGCGGCTTGGCCCGATTACGCCAGACGAGCGCCGCAAGCTGATCACTGAGAGCCCGGTTGCAGGACAGTACGACCAGACCATAGACCGCGAATCGGCTTTCGAGATGCTGCAGAAAAAGGCCAAGGACGCCCAGGAGGCGCAAGCCGAGCTGCAGGAGAGCGGCCGTTCGCGCTGGACCATTCCCGGCTTCGGCAATGACGATCCCCAGCCGACCGGCGGCCGCCGCGCGCCACGCCCCTCCAACCGCCAGACGGTGGCGGAGGCGGCGATCAAATCCGTGGTGCGCTCGGTCGGCTCGTCGGTCGGACGGGCGATCGTGCGGGGTATTCTGGGGAGTTTGGCCAGGGGGCGGTGAAGCCCGCTCCAGCGCTTTCGACCAGCTCAGAAGATCGAATTTGTGATCGATTTTATCGGGCCGAGCAGGATCGATCCTTCCGGCACGCCGGCGTCGATCGGAATGGCTTTGCGGTTTGCTGTCGCCACCATCGGCTGGCCGATATCGGCCGTCACCACGACCGGGGTCTTGTTCGGCACACGGTCGTAGAGATCGATAATGTCCTGGTTCATCAGGCGAACACAGCCAGACGACACCGATTTGCCGATCGACCGCCATTCCGGCGAACCGTGCAAGCGGTAGAGCGTGTCCTGGTTGCCCTGGAAGAGATAGAGCGCCCGCGCGCCTAGCGGGTTCTTGAGCCCCCCCGGCATGCCGCCATTATCGGCGCTGTAGGGTCTCAACTCCGGCTGCCGCGCTATCATTTCGTCCGGCGGCGTCCATTTCGGCCATTTCTGCTTCCATTGGACTACGGCATCGCCCGACCATTCGAAGCCGGCGCGGCCGAGCCCAACGCCATAGCGGATCGCCTGGCCGCCCGGGCGCACCAGATAGAGGAAGTGATTGGTGGTGTCGACGACGATGGTGCCCGGCTGCTGGCCGGTCGGATCGTCAACGATCTGGCGCAGGAACTGCTGGTCGATCTTGTCGACCGGTATGGCCGGCAGCTCGAAGCCGCCATCCGACATCGGCCCATACATCGTCAGATAGTCGCCGAGCGCCGGCTCGACATAGGTCGGCGGCGGTGGCTCGACCGGCTGTTGCGACAGCGTAGTGCAACTGGAGACCGCGACCGAGGCGGCGCCAAGGGCTGCGGCGTTGAGGAAACCGCGACGGCTCAGGCGCAGAGAGGACGATGGGGGTGTGAACATGATTGCCTTTTTTAAGTCTCAAATCGCAACAAAGCATAAATGCGTCCGGTTGCGCGCCCGGTTGCGCGCAGGGTGCTCGAGCAATGCCCGGCGCGATAGGCGGTTCCAATTCTGGCCGCAGGGTGGACAAACAAAGGCAAAGCTGTGACTGGATCGTCACTGTTGCGCCGAGGCAACATGTCCGGCATCAAACCCCGGAGATCAGACCTTCGAGTGACGGCAGGATCAGGGCCGGTGGAAAATCCCGGTATTCCTCTGGCTGGTTCGTGCGGTTGATCCACACCGTCCGGAAGCCGAATTTGGTGGCGCCGGCGACGTCCCAGCGGTTGGAGGACTGGAAAGAGACAGCGCCTGGATAGAGGCGCCAGCCCGTGGTGACCATATCGTAGACCGACGGATCGGTCTTGAAGCGCCTGACGCTGTCGACGGAAAAGACGTCGTCCAGGACCTGGTCGAGCGCGGCGGACTTGACGGCCGCCTCCAGCATTTCAGGCGAACCGTTGGACAGGATCGCCAGCCTTGCTCCCGATGCCTTGAGCGCCTTGAGCACGGCCGGCACCTCCGGATAGCAGTCCAGCCGCCAATAGGCCTCGAGCAGCTTCGCCTTCAGCCCGGCATCCGCGGACGGAACCTTGCGGAGGGCGAAATCGAGAGCCTGCTCGGTGAGCTGCCAGAAATCGGCATAGGCCCCCATCAGCGTCCTGACCCAGGAATATTCCAGCTGCTTGGCGCGCCATATCTCGGACAGCAACTGGCCGTCCGGCCCGATCTGGTCGGCGTGACGGCGCACGGCCGCATGCACATCGAACAGGGTGCCATAGGCGTCGAAAACGTAAGCCGCATGATGCATGCAACAGTTTTGAGGCTGCGCAAGGCAAGGCGCAAGCGCTGATTGCAGTCCGCCAGCCCGCTGGCCTCAACAAATCTCAGCCAGGCCGGTTGACGGCGGCCGCCAAAGCATCTTCCAATGCGCCGCAACAAGCATCGAACGGAAGCTGGCAATGACACTGGCGACTGCGGCGCAATCCGCGACATGGACCTTCGTCGACGGCGACTGGTACGAGGGCAACGTTGCCATCCTCGGGCCGCGCAGCCACGCCATGTGGCTCGGCACCAGCGTGTTCGACGGCGCCCGCTGGTTCGAGGGCGTCGCCCCCGATCTCGATCGCCATGCAGCAAGGGTGAACGCCTCGGCGATCGCGCTCGGCCTGAAGCCGACGATGAGCACCGACAAGATCGTCGGCCTGACCTGGGATGGGCTGAAGAAGTTCGACGGCAAGACGGCGGTCTACATCAGGCCAATGTATTGGGCCGAGCATGGCGGCTATATGGGCGTGCCGGCCGACCCGGCCTCGACGCGTTTCTGCCTTTGCCTCTACGAATCACCGATGATCTCGCCGGCGGGTTTTTCGGTGACGGTGTCGCCGTTCCGGCGCCCGACCATCGAAACCATGCCGACCAACGCCAAGGCCGGCTGCCTTTATCCCAACAACGGCCGGGCCATCCTCGAAGCCAAGATGCGCGGCTTCGACAATGCGCTCGTCCTCGATATGCTGGGCAATGTCGCCGAGACCGGGACCTCGAATATTTTCCTGGTCAAGGACGGCCATGTCCTGACGCCGGCGCCGAACGGCACCTTCCTGTCCGGCATCACCCGCGCGCGCACCATGGCCCTGCTTGGCGAATATGGGTTCACGACGACGGAAAAGACGCTGTCGATCCGCGATTTCCTTGAGGCGGACGAAATCTTCTCGACCGGAAACCACTCGAAAGTCGTGCCGGTCACCCGCATCGAGGATCGCAATCTGCAGCCCGGACCGGTGGCCAAGAAGGCGCGCGAACTCTATTGGGAATGGGCGCATTCGACTTCGCCCGGCTGACCCGCTAAAAAGCGGCCGGCGCTTCGTTTCCGGAGTTGTTCCAGACCAATCCAGTCCTATGTTAGTCCGGTATCGACACCGGATTTTTCCACGAGGGAGTACGACCGATGGCTTTTGAATTGCCCGCTTTGCCCTATGACTACGAGGCCTTGCAGCCTTACATGTCCAAGGAAACGCTGGAATATCACCACGACAAGCACCACAAGGCCTATGTCGACAACGGCAACAAGCTGGCCGCCGAAGCGGGCATGGGCGATTTGTCGGTCGAAGAGGCGGTCAAACAGTCCTTTGGCAAGAATGCGGGGCTCTTCAACAATGCCGCCCAGCACTACAATCACATCCATTTCTGGAAATGGATGAAGAAGGGCGGCGGCGGCAACAAGCTGCCGGGCGCCTTGCAAAAGGCGATCGACAGCGATCTTGGCGGCTACGACAAGTTCAAGGCCGACTTCATCGCCGCCGGCACCACCCAGTTCGGTTCGGGCTGGGCCTGGGTCTCGGTCAAGGACGGCAAGCTGGCGATCTCGAAGACGCCGAATGGCGAGAACCCGCTCGTCCATGGCGCGACGCCGATCCTCGGCGTCGATGTCTGGGAACATTCCTACTACATTGATTATCGCAACGCCCGGCCGAAATATCTCGAAGCCTTCGTCGACAGTCTCATCAACTGGGACTATGTGCTCGAACTCTACGAAAAGGCCTGATCCGTTCCAGAAAGCCCCGGCAGAACCGGGGCTTTTCTTTTTCACCATCAGAACGACAGTTGCAAAAAATTCACGCAAGCGTGAGGCGAAGCGTCGGAATTTTTATGCCGTCCTTGCCGTTTGTCATTGGGGTGGGACCGCATCCTGAATTGCCTTCAACATGGAGCCAAGTGAATGAGAAAGCTTATCCTCGCCATCTCGATGCTCGCCTTCGCCGGCTCGGCGGCATTTGCCGACGCGGTCGCTGACCGGCAGGCCCTGATGAAGGAACGTGGCAAGATCGCCGCCGGCTTGTCGAAAGTGGTCAAGGGCGAGACGCCCTACGACGCAGCTTCGGTGCTGACGGCGTTGCAGGCACTGCAGGCCAACGCCGAGAAATTCCATGCCGGCGTCGACACGCTTTTCCCGGCGGGGAGCGACACCGGCGACACCACGGCGTCCCCAAAAATCTGGCAAGACATGGCCGGTTTCAAGACGGCTGAAGGCAAGTACCTCGCCGACGTCAAGGCAGCGGTTGCCGCAGCACCTGCGGATGCCGAGGCGTTGAAGGCACAGTTCAACACCATCGGCGGCGACTGCGGCACCTGCCACAAGGGCTACAGGGTGAAAAAAGGCTGATCCCGGCCGATGCCCTTGCTGAAGAAGCTCGTCGGCGCCGCCCTCGTTCTGGGCGGCGTCGCCGCGATTGCCGGCTGGTTCCTGTCGGCTCCGGTCAGGCTTGATGCCGCAACGCTGGCTGAGCTTGGTCCTGGCGACGCCGCCAGGGGCAAGCGCATCTTCTACGCCGGCGGCTGCACATCATGTCATGCCAAGCCCGGCTCGCAAGGCGACGCCCGCCTTCAGCTGGTCGGCGGCCTTGAACTCAAGACGCCATTCGGCACCTTCGTGCCGCCGAACATCTCGCAGGACGCAACGGACGGTATCGGCGCCTGGTCGGTCGAGGACTTTGCCAACGCCATGCTGAAGGGCGTGTCACCGTCGGGCGAGCATCTCTATCCCGCATTTCCCTATGCTTCCTACGCGCGCATGAAGCCGGCCGACATTGCCGATCTCTATGCATTCCTCAAAACGTTGCCCGCGGTCGCCGGCAAGGCGCCCGCCAATTCGCTGGGATTTCCGTTCAACGTCCGACGCGGTCTTGGTCTGTGGAAGCTGCTCTATCTGAGCGACCAGCCGGTCGTTTCCTTTTCCGACGGCACATCGGATCCGGTGTTGACAGGCCGCTATCTGGTCGAAGGCCCCGGCCATTGCGGCGAATGCCACACGCCGCGGGACCTTGCCGGCGGCACCAAGAAGAGCCAGTGGCTGGCAGGTGCGGCCGCCGCCGAAGGCAGCGGCATCGTGCCCAACATCACATCGGGCGAGGGCGGCATCGCGGACTGGTCCGAAGCCGACATCGCCAACTATCTCGAAACCGGCTTCACGCCGGACTTCGACACGGTCGGCGGCGCGATGGTCGACGTGCAACGGAACACGGCCGTGCTGACCCCGGAGGACCGCTCGGCGATCGCCGCCTATCTGAAAGCCGTGCCGCCGCATCCCAACGGCTATCCGGCTCGCAAGAAGCCGTCGAGCTGATCCGGGAACCCTGGGAGTCACGAGGCGCATTGCAAACGTCTGCGTATTAGTTGACTTTAATACTCAAGTATCATAGGCGCTTCGGCTGGTTTTCTGGTGGTCCGAAGCTTCTCATGCCCTCTATCGACCTTGTGCCCGAAATCGCCCGTGGCGAGAGTCGCACGGCCCTTCTGTTTGCCGACGGGCGAGCGCTCTCTTATGCGGAACTCAACAGCCGTACGCTGCGCTTCGCCACGCAGCTGGGACAAGGAGAAAAGCTGCTCGTTGCCATCTCGGCGGAAGCCTCGGAGCATGTGGTTGTCGCTTATCTCGGGGCCCTGCGGGCGGGCCACGCGGTGGCCATGATGCCGCCTTGCGACGAGAGGCTGTGGAATGATTTTCTAGCGGCCTTCCAGCCGGATTTCACTTTCCGGCCAGCCGATGGCCGCTGGCGTCTCATCAAAGAGACTCGTCCCAGGAGGGACGCGCAGCCGTTGCACCCCGATCTCGCGCTGCTGCTTATGACATCCGGTAGCTCGGGCGCTGCCAAG
Source organism: Mesorhizobium sp. (assembly GCF_005063415.1). Lineage (GTDB taxonomy): Bacteria > Pseudomonadota > Alphaproteobacteria > Rhizobiales > Rhizobiaceae > Mesorhizobium. The sequence continues at coordinate 31,790 of NZ_SUEG01000038.1, read as the reverse complement.
GCGGTACGGCTTTCCTACGGCAATCTCGAAGCCAATGCGCGCTCGATCGCAGCCTATCTCGAACTATCGTCCGCCGACCGGGCCGCTTTGGTCCTGCCACTCCATTATTCCTATGGGCTGTCGGTCCTCAATTCCCATCTGATTGCCGGCGGCAGCGTGCTCTTTCCTGGCGTGTCGGTCATGAACGGCGATTTCCTCGGGGTGATCGGCGACGCCGGCTGCACAAATTTTTCCGGCGTACCGTACTCCTACGAACTCCTGGAGAGGGCGCGCTTCCGCGCCGCCGAGCTCAAGGCGCTACGCATGATGACAGTGGCGGGCGGACAACTCAGATCCGACCTTGTCCGCCTCTACCGAGACCACATGCACGCCAAGAGCGGCCGCTTCTTCGTCATGTATGGCCAGACCGAGGCGACGGCGCGCATTGCTTTCGTCCCGCCGGAAAGCCTTTCCGACAGCGAGGAGCGGATCGGCATAGCCATCCCCGGAGGCAGCCTTGGCCTTGTCGATGCCGAAGGAAAGCCGATTAGCCAATCGGGCACTCCTGGGGAACTTGTCTATCGCGGCCCAAACGTGATGATGGGGTATGGCGATCGGCGCTGTGACCTCGCACGCGGCGCCGAACTCCAGGCACTGAATACTGGCGATATTGCCATGCGGGACGAACAGGGTTTCTTCCGCATCGTCGGGCGCAAGAGCCGCTTCGCCAAGGTTGCAGGCCTCAGGATCGGCTTCGACATCATGGAGCAGGCGCTGGGGCGGGCGGGCATCGCTGCCGCGGTACTCGGTGACGATGACGGGCTGCAGGCCTATGTGACCGACGTAGACACGACCGGAAGGGCGCGGCGCATCCTCGCCGAGGCCAGTCGTCTCCCGGCGAACCTGGTTTGCGTTGCTGCGGGCGAGAACTTTCCCAGGCTTGCTTCGGGCAAGATTGACTATGCATGCCTTGAGCAGGAGAGGCTGAAAAGGCGGACGGAGGTCCGCTCTGAGACGGGCAGCGTGCTTGGTGCTTATAGCCGCGTGTTCTATCCACTGACCGTTGGCTGCAACGACAGTTTCGTCACGCTCGGCGGGGATTCCCTCCGCTTCCTGCAGTTGATCGTGGAACTCGAACGCCTTGATGTTCACCTGCCGGACGGCTGGGAACACCTGAGCATCGCCGAACTTGGCAACCGCATCGGGAGATGGCCCTTCAAGCGCAAAGAGGCAAGCGGATTGCCGACCGAGTTGGTGCTAAGGGTGATGGCAATCCTGCTGGTGGTGGTACATCACGAGACGCTCTGGCCTATTCCCGGCGGCTCCGGCGTTATGATGCTGCTCGCCGGCTTCAGCCTGGCCCGCTTCCAGTCAACCCATTTCCTAACCGGTCGATTCCGACACGCGCTAAGGCCTGCGATCGACGTCCTGATCCCCTATTTCCTCATTGTCTCGGCCTATGCAGTCGCCTGGCAGGCGGTTCCTTGGGCCTCGATGACGCTTACAGGTAATTTCGGCTATGCCGAGCCGGAGCGCCACGAGATGATTCCCTATCTTTACTGGTTCATCGAGGCCTATGCGCAGACCCTTCTCGTCTTCTCCCTCATCTTCGCCGTGCCGGCCGCGCGCAGGTTGGCGCAGGTGCGACCCTTCGCCTTCTCGCTCGGCCTGCTGGGGCTTGCCGTCGCTGCGCGTTTTTCCATCCCCCCGTTCGTCGACATCGGCAACCGCCAGATCTTTACGATCTACTGGGTCTTCCACCTCGCCGTCTTCGGTTGGTGTGCCGGTTTTGCCGACAATCCGGCAAGAAAGCTCATTTTGACGGCGTTGGCCGCGGCAGTACTAGGCTATCTCGCTCTCTGGGAGACAGTTTGGCTCGGCACAACGGTCAAGTATCTAACCATTTTCGCGGCGCTTCTGGCTGTTCTTTACGTGCGCGTGTTCGCTTGCCGGGCGGGGTGGGCCGTGTGGTGACGCTGATTGCTGTCTCTGCCTTTCCTATCTATCTGTCGCACCGCTTCGTCCCGGAGGCGTTGCTGGCGCCCGTGGCAAGCACGCTACCCGCTCCGTTCTTTCATCTGCTGGCGATTACGGGCGGCATTGGCATCGGTATCGTCGCCGGCAAGGCCTGGGCAAGTCTTCGTAACCTGCTCAGCAGATCTGCGATGGGACGCCAGCCGGAATTGCACTCGGTCTAGCGGTCGCCGAGGAAGTCGAAGCCGGTTTCGAAGAAGTGATTGTAGTCGCAGGTCATTTCCTCGCCGGGCGCAATGTCGCGCGAGGCATAGGTCTCCTCCGGCTGCGAGACGTCGCAATTCGGGTCGTCGGCATGGTTCATGTAGCGCGCGTCGTCGGCTTCGAAGACGATGTAGTTCGGGTCGCGCCGGTCCGGGTAGGCGTAGCGGTCGAGATAGGTTTTCACCGGCCCGGTTTCCCGTTCGTAGGCCGCCACCTCGATGCGGCGGTCGTATTTCGGGTCGAGCTTCCAGACCAGCGTGCCGCGGGGAATGTGGTTCTTGGCAAAGACGCCGATGCCCTGGATGGGCGATTTGTCGAGATAGACATCGACGAGCAACATAGCAGATCCCTGGGTGATTGAGTGTTGGCGGCGGCTGTGAACAGGCCGCGCACTGGGTAGCGCGCGACCTTTGCAATTGCGAGCGGAAAATCAAGCGTCGGGCGGGGCTGCAGCGGCAAGCCTGGCCTTGCCTGTCACCTTGAGCGCGAAGGCGTAGGTGAAGGCGATTTCCTCCAGCCTGGAAAACCGGCCGGAGGCGCCGGCATGGCCCGAATCCATGTTGATCTTGAACAGCACCGGACTCCCACCTGTCTTGCGGTCGCGCAGCCGTGCCACCCATTTGGCCGGCTCCCAGTAGGTGACGCGCGGGTCGGTCAGACCGGCCAGCGCCAGGATCGGCGGATAATCGAGTGCGGCGACATTGTCGTAGGGCGAGTAGGCGGCAATGGTCCGGTAATCCTCCGCCGAGGCAATCGGATTGCCCCATTCCGGCCATTCCGGCGGCGTCAGCGGCAGGCTGGCGTCGAGCATGGTGGTGAGCACGTCGACGAAGGGAACCTCGGCGACGATGCCGCCGAAGCATTGCGGCGCCATGTTGACGACCGCGCCCATCAGCATGCCGCCGGCCGAACCGCCTTGCGCGACGATGCGGTCATGCGCGGTGTAGCGTTCAGCGACGAGGTGCTGGGCGACCGCGATGAAATCGGTGAACGTGTTCATCTTGTTCGCCCGCTTGCCGTCGTCGTACCAGCCATAGCCCTTGTCCTTGCCGCCGCGAACATGGGCTATCGCGTAGACAAAGCCGCGGTCGACCAGCGAAAACAGATTGGTGTTGAACGCGGCCGGCACGGTGATGCCGTAGGAGCCGTAGCCGTAAAGCAGGCAAGGCGCCGACCCGTCGAGCGGCGTGTCGCGGTGATGGAGGAGCGAGATCGGCACCAGTTCGCCGTCGGCGGCAGGCGCCATCAGCCGGCGCGTGACATAGTGCTCCGGGTCATGGCCGGACGGCACTTCCTGGGTCTTGAGCAGCACCCGCTCGCGGGTGCGCATGTTGTAATCGAAGACCTGCGCCGGGGTCGTCATCGACGAATAGGAAAAGCGCATGATCTCGGTGTCATATTCGTAGGAGCCGGACAGGCCGAGCGAGAAGGCTTCCTCGTCGAAGGAGATCAGGTGCTCCTCGCCGCTCTTGCGGTCGCGTACGACGATACGTGGCAGGCCTTCCTTGCGCTCGAGCCGGACCATGTGGTCCTTGAAGCCGATCACCGAAAGGATCAGCCGGCCCGCTTCGTGCGGCACCAGTTCCTGCCAGTTGGCGCGCACCGGATCATGGGCCGGCGCCGTCATGATCTTGAAGTCCTTGGCGCCGTCGGCATTGGTGAGGATGAAGAAGATGTCGCCGCCTTCCTCGAGCTCGTACTGCAGGCCGGTCTGGCGCGCCGCAACCAGCTTCGGCTCTGCGAACGGATCGTTGGCGTTCATGATGCGGTATTCCGAGGTCTCATGGTCGTTGATGCCGATCATGATCCACTCGTTGGAGCGCGTGCCGCCGACATCCATGAAGAAGCCGGGATCGGTTTCTTCGTAGATCAGCCGGTCGTTTTCAGGATTGTCGCCAAGCGCATGGAACAGCACTTTGGAAGGACGGTGGTTGGGGTCGAGGCGGGTGTAGAAAAAACCGTCATTGCCGGCATCCCACACACCGCCGCCGCCGGTATCGGGGACCCTGTCCGCCACATCGTAGCCGCCGGCGAGGTCGCGGACGCGCAGCGTGTAGAATTCGGAACCCTTGTCGTCGAAGGCCCAGAGCAGCTTGCTGTGGTCGTCCGAATGGTCGACGCCGCCCAGGCGGAAATAGGGCTTGCCCTCGGCCTCGGCATCGCCGTCGAGCAATATCTGCTTGTCGCCGCCGTCGCGCGCCGTGCGGAAATAACGCGGCTGCTGGCCGCCAAGCTTGAAGGAGGAGCCGTAGGCGTAGGGCCCGTCCGTCATCGGCACGGAAGAATCGTCTTCCTTGATGCGTCCCTTCATTTCAGCGAAAAGCTGCTTCTGCAGTTGGACCGTATCGGCCATCAGCGCCGCCTGGTAAGCATTCTCGGCTTCGAGGTGGGCGCGGATTTGGCCGTCGAGCAGGGACGGATCCCTGAACATCTCTTGCCAATTGGTGGCCCTCAGCCAGGCATAATCGTCCGTTCGCGTCATGCCGTGATGCGTGTCGAAGATCGGCCGCTTCTCCGGCTGCGGTGGGGTGGCGGTCGGAAACACTGGGGTTTTGGTCATTACGTCTCGCTATGGAAGTTACTTGAATGGCGAATGAACACGCCGATCAGCGCGGGTTCAAGGGCTACGATCTATTCTCGTGGTGCCTTCAGAAGATGGGCGGAGGAGAGGACAATGAATATTTTTTCTCGGACTGCCGCGGCCCTCGCCGTCGCTGCGATGACCCTGGCCAATGCCGGTCAATCTCATGCAACTGCCTTTGCGGCTTGGCAAGTGGCCAATGTGCCGTTCGGCGACACGCTCAACGTGCGCAAATATCCTTCAGGAACTTCGCAGAAGCAGGCCGCCTATCCCAACGGGACGGTGCTGCAGATGACCGGCAAATGCACCGGTGGGATAAACCTGCTCGATCTCGCCGACCATTCGTACTGGCAGCAGAAACAGAAGATCCGCCATCACTGGTGCCAAGTCTGGCACGATCCGGCACAGAACGGTCAGTTCGTCACCGGCTGGGTCTACGGAAAATACATCACCCCGTTTCAGTGACGCAGCACGCCGCTCCGGCCGAAGGCTCACGAGCAACAGTAACGCTTCGCAACCTATGATTTTACTGAATCCGCCGATCGGCCAGGCTGTAATGCTGCCGGCAGGATCAAGCATTGAGCTCTATTTACCTGCTGCCGTCTGTGTAATTGCTGCTTGCCGCGGCGTCAGTCGATGCTGGTCTGACCAGAAAAAATGGCAAAGTTACACTCTGCACGAAAGAGTGAAGCTGAATATGAAAGATTTGACTTGCATCGCTGAATAGACCGCAAGAAGCGAATTGACTTACTTGGCGGCCAGGCCCATTAAGATACCGCGACGCGAATCGCGGAGGCTTTTTCCTGCACAAGTTCGCGCGATGCCCAGCCTATCAGAACGGGCGCAAACAGAAACAATTCTCGTTGGGGCCTGAACGCCATGGATATTACCGAAACACCTTCTAGAAACAGTGACGCGCTGATCGAGCTCACCGCCGACGTGGTGGCCGCCTATGTCAGCAATAATCCCGTGCCGGTCGGCGAATTGCCGAACCTCATCGCCGATGTCCATGCCGCTCTCGGGCGCGTCGGCGGGGCCGCCGAGCAGCCGCCTGCCGACAGGCAGAAGCCGGCGGTAAATCCGAAGCGTTCGGTGCATGACGACTACATCATCTGTCTCGAAGACGGCAAGAAGTTCAAGTCGCTCAAGCGTCACTTGATGACCCACTATGATCTGACGCCGGACCAGTATCGCGAAAAGTGGAACCTGGACCCGAGCTATCCGATGGTTGCGCCCAATTATGCGGCCGCCCGTTCGCAGCTCGCCAAGAAGATGGGTCTCGGCCGCAAGCGCAAGGGACGCTGACAAGCGGCTCTTCCGGTTTGACACTCAAACGGCGCCTGCGGGCGCCGTTTTGTATTATGGGGTCAAGGTCGAACCCGCCATGCTGCCGGCAACTGCCGTCCGGTCAGGCGTTCTGCTTCAGCGCTGCCTCGGCGTCACGCTTGATGCGCTTGACCATCGAGCGAAGACCATTGGCGCGCTGCGGCGACAGGTGCTCGTCAAGTCCGAGCGCCTTTAGCGTTGCCTCTGCGTCAGTCCTCTGGATTTCGCTGGCCGGCCGTCTCGAAAACAGCGCCAGCATGATGGCGACCAGGCCGCGCACGATATGGGCGTCGGAATCGCCCTTGAAGGTGATAACGGGATCGCCGCCTTCGCCCTGTTCGGTGGTCAACCAGACCTGGCTGACGCAGCCGGGCACCTTGTTGGCCGGTATGCGTTGCTCGTCGGGAAACGGCGGCAGCGCTTCACCCAGTTCAATCACATAGCGATAGCGGTCTTCCCACTCGTCGAGCAGGGAAAAGTCGTCGCGGATGGTCTGGATCGTCGTCGTCATTCCCCGGATATAGTCATCCGGCGCTGCCACGTCACGGAAAAAGAGGAGAAACGCCGCAGGTGCCGGGCGCGGGAAGCCTTGCGGTCTGGCGATGAATTCGGCCGAAACAGTCTCAGTTCTTTGCCGGCAAGTGCACTTTCACCGGCAAATCGACTTTCGCAGGCAAGACGATTTCCTCGGGCACGCTGCCGGTGGTCGTCACCGTATCGGGTTCAGCGGCCTTGTCGTCCAGCATGGCGGCCGCGATCTTGGCGGTCTCCTTTGCCCGGGCGGTGATGGTGTGCATTGCCGATTTGCCGGTCTCGCAAACGTCCGGCTTGCGCTCGCAGATGCCGGCGATGTCGCCGACGGCTTCGCGCGCGGCAAACAGCGCCTGGAGCGGCCCGACGCTTTCGCGGCCCGCATCATCGGAGCCGACACCCAGCGGCAGCGCCAGAAGAACCAGCGAAAACCAGAAAGCAGCTCTTATCAGAAAGCCCATCTGTCTGTCCTTTATGAGGGTCATGCATTCGAACCGGACGACCCGTGTACCGCGATATTGGCACAGACGCGCAAAGGACGGCTTGTCTCGAAAGCAACAGTTTTCCTCAAATTTTAGGCAGAATCGAAACGAAGCGTTTTGAAGTTCATTTGCCTCGAAAGGCTCAGATTTTATTCAGCAATTGATAACCATCCAACCTGTTGTTTTCCTGGTCATTTTCTTAACCGGCGACAGTTTGATGCCATCGGCCGCAGGTGCAGCCGCGGGCGGTCCGGCTAACGCTCCGTTTACTATGGCGGCAATTGCCCCGGTTTTTCCCCGCCGGTATCCCGATATTTGCAGCCTGCCGGGGGACGATCGGCCCAGCCTTATCCATTCCTTAAACGCTGGATGCGAGTTTCGGATCGACAAAAGCCGCCTGCAAAGCAGGGCCGTTCACGACCGGGTGCGTTGAGTTGAGTGCGATCAAGGCCAGATACGCCGAGTTGCCAGGCGCGATAGCCGCCGGTTGCGAACGGATGGTTCATCCGTCCGTCCTCGGTCAGAGCGATCGTCGCCGCCACAGCCGGTTCATTGGCGTCATGCTGGCGGCTCCTTTCTTCAGCGCGGGTGCAGCGGTGACGCTGGTCACGTCGGGCATCGGCGCGGCCGTGACTGTGGCTGCGATCTTTGCGGCGTCCGGCCTTTGCTGGTTCGCCGCCCTGCTGGTGGCGGCATCGGGCAAGATGACCCTGGCCGGCCAACTCGCCCTGGTCGTCGGCAGCGTTGCGCTCGGTGCCCTTATCGCTGCTGCCGGCGGTCTGGCATCGCCGGTTGCCGTGCTTGCGGTAGCGCTGACGTTTGAAGCCTGGTGGATCGGCCAGTCGCGCCGTGCCGTAATCTGGGGCGCCATGTCGGCCCTTGTCGCAGTCTTGCTGCAGCCTTTCGCCGGTTCCGTCTTGCCGCTCGGCCAGACCGAAATCGCCGTATGGCACTGGCTGGTACCACTGGCCTGGGCGCTGACGCTCATTCCGCGTATCGCTCCGCTTCGTGGCGCTGCCAACGCACAGCTCGATCCGGCCGGCAGCGACCGGCTCGAAGACCTGATCGATGCCGTCGTGCTGCGAATCGCGGCGCATGGCGAGGTTCTGGACGCCTCGGCTAAGGCACGCACGATGCTGAGGCTGCCGCCGGAGCTGCTTTTCGGCACCGGACTTTTCGATCGCATCCATCTGTCTGATCGCGTCCCATACCTCAGTGCGCTGGCCGATATGCGCGATGGCGCCCTGTCGCGCCGGCTCGACCTTCGCGTCCGGCTGCCGCAGAACAGCGGCGTGACGGCCGACAATTACCGGCCGTTCTCGCTCGAGATGATGCGCGCGCCGGGGCAGGAGACTGTCTTCACGCTCGTTCTGCGCGAAAACGATGAAGTGGCCGGACTGCGCCAGGAGCTTGCCGCAGCCAATGAGGCGGCTGCCTCCGCCGAGGTGGCGAAAGGACGCTTCCTTGCCGTCGTCAGCCACGAGCTGCGCACCCCGCTCAATGCCATTATCGGCTTTTCCGACATGCTGCTGCACGAGATGTTCGGCACCTTCAAGGATCCGCGCCAGAAGGAATATGTCGGCTTGGTCAGGGATTCGGGCCAGCACCTGCTTGCCGTCGTCACCTCGATACTCGACGTATCGCGAATCGAATCGGGCGCCTACGCGACCGAACCGGAACCGTTCCGCTTCCGCGAAGCGGTCGAGATGTGCCAGTCGATGATGTGCCTGCAAGCCGAGGCAAAGGCCATCGATCTGCAGGCCCAGATCGCGCCGGACGCAGGCGAAATAAATGCCGACCGTCGCGCCGTGCAGCAGATCCTGATCAATCTCGTCTCGAACGCGATCAAGTTCACGCCCGAAGGCGGCAATGTCGTCATCGGCGCCAAGCGGATCGGCTCGCGGCTGCATTTCTGGGTCCGGGACACCGGCATCGGCATCGCCGAGGAAGATTTCGCCAATCTTGGCAAGCCGTTCATGCAGATCCAGAACGACTATACCCGCCGTTTCGAAGGCACCGGGCTCGGGCTTTCGCTGGTGAAGGGGTTGGTGGCGCTGCACGAGGGCACAATGTCGATCGAAAGCATGCCGGGCGAGGGCACCACGGTGACGATCAGCCTTCCCGTGAGCGGCCCGACGGGCCGCTCGACGGAGAAGACTGGCGTGGTGCCGATGTCCGCGGCCAAAGCCAGAGCGGACGGTGGCAAAGGGGAGAGCAATGGGTCGCTCCGCAAAACAGCCTAAGGCGGTGAAGCGCCGCGGCAATGCCTTCGAGCACGGAGCGATGGCTCTGGGCAGCCTGATCTCGCGCAATCCTGTTGTGGTCGGCGGCTCCACCGCATTCCTGGTGACGCTGTTCTACGTCTCGGCGAACGCTCTTTGGTACCAGCCCTTTCCCCATGCCGGCGCGTTTTTCGTCACCAGAAGCATCGAGCGCTTTCCCCGGGCGGAGAGCGACGAGCCCGAAACAACCATCAATATCGTGCGTCCGGCCGCTGCGCCGATCAAGAGCGACCCGGTCGTCGAGCAGGTCCAGGGGATATTGAAGGATCTCGATTTCTATTCCGGCACCGTCGACGGCATTCCCGGACCGAATACGCGAAAGGCCATCCAGGCCTATCAGCAGAAGGTCGGATTGAATGCCTCCGGCGAGATCGACGGCGTCCTGCTGGATCAACTGGGCGCCACGCCAAAGACCGCGGCCGTGGTTCCGCGTCCGGTGCCGCGGCCGGTCGAAACGGCCGCTGCTCCGGCCGCCATTCCGGTATCCGCACCGGCAAATGCGGCAGCGCAAACGCCTGATCCCCGCATCGTCAAGATCCAGGCCGGACTGAAAGCGTTCGGCAATGACGACATGCAATTGGATGGCGTCGTAGGCGCGCGCACCAGGGCCGCGATCAAGGAATTCCAGGCGCTGTTCGGTCTGCCCGAGACCGGCGAGCCCGACGAGATTGTTTACGTCAAGATGCGCGAGATCGGCCTGACCAACTGAGGGTCGTGACGGCCGCTTGGCGGTCGGCTCGGCAAAGACCGTTTACGGTCTTCCGGCCGATGCTGTAAGGACCGCCGCATGTCCAGGAATTTTTTATGCGCGTAACCACCGATCTGTGGGTGTCGGCGCTGTTGCGCCGGGTTTTCAGTGCCGGCGGCTTTGCTGCCGTGGTCAAGCGCGGCGCGACGGAAGCCGGTGCGGTTTTCGTATTGGCGCGTGGCAGGCTGGGGGAGATAGCGCTGTTCGGGCCGGCGCCGCAGACGAGCTACGAATCGGCCAGGCCGGACGACCGTTTTTTCAGCCTGCTTGGCGAAGGTGACGATGCCGCCATCTTCGACGCGCGGCTGGAGCGCGAGAATAGATTCGATCCGGATATCTGGGTGGTCGAAATCGAGGCGGGCGCCATTCCCGTCGAGGAGCTTATCTCGGTCAAGGCGTCGTAACGGCAAGCCTTCAGACGCGACGCGCCTTTGGGGTGGCGGTTATATCGGCGCTGTTCGGCTTGCGCAGGTCGGCATTTGCAGCGACGCGCCCGGGCTTGCGAACAATTTTCGACACGGTGTCGGCCTTCCAGCCGCGGAGCCTGTCCAACGCGGCGTCGCGGTGCAGCAGGCGGTAGCGGTCGAGGAAGATGCGGATCGCTTGCGGGTGCGGAAACTCGGTCGGATAGATTGCGGCCGTGATCAGGAACGCCTTATCTTCGCTGAGGTCGAGCGCGCGCAGGGCGGCCAGCAGCGGCGTGTAGTTGTGGCTCACGGTAAGCGTCCGCGCCGTTGAGAAATCGACTTCGAGCGCATCGGCGAGCGCTGTTTGGAAGAATGCCGCATTGCCGGTCAGTGCGGTCTCGCGCAGCTTGACGTAGGTTTGCGGCTCGACGAACGGACCGATGGCGGTGCCGCTCTCGGCGCGCATCATGGATCGCAGCCGGCGGCGTACAGTTTCGGCGGCGGCATCGGAAGCCTCCTGCCTGCTGGCATCGGCCGCAACCACTTCGGCATTTTCAGACGCGGCGTTGGCAGTCGCCTCGGGCTGTTGCGACCGTACCAGCGTCGGCCTTTCGAGCACTTTGATGAGATCCGCGATCGTTTGATTGAGATCCTTGCGGCGGGCAATGGCACGGGCATGCGGCAGGCCGTGACGTCCGATCAGCGCGATCAGGTCGACATCGCCGCGCCATTGCTCATC
>NZ_SUEG01000038.1:278-20467 GCF_005063415.1 Mesorhizobium sp. | reverse complement strand
CGTCGCTGAGGGCGCGCGAGCGGATGAGCAATGGCGCGGCGATGTCGACCCGCTCCTGGCAAAGCCGCCGCACCAGCGCGGCGGGTGCATATTCGCATTCGGAAAGGGCTGCCGCGACGTAGCGGCGCGATTCGACCGAGACATTGTCGAAAAGCGGCAGCGTCAGGTCTTCGAGCTGCGCGATCTCGCGGCGCGAAGGGCGGGTGAGCGAACAGAATGCCGACACGGCGGCGCGGAACAGCCTTTCGGCCTTTCCCGATTCAGCTCCTGCTGCGATTTGCCTGAAATCCGAAGCTGACACGAAGGATACGCCCGACACTCGACACGATCTGGAGGGCGCTCTGCCGGGCTGTACCGGTTTCGCGTTTCCCAAGAACAAAGATCAATTTAGCGGCGATCCGTTAGCGCTCCGTTAACCTACTGCCTTCTTAATCGACTGTGGAGGCGTTGCGTTGTGCTCCGGGGCAACCGAGAGGAATACGCGAACCATGGGCATGGTACTGTCTTTCGTGCCGCGAACGGCGGCAACCAATCGAGCACAACAAACCGCGCCGGCGGCAGTGATCATCTTTCCCGGGGTGCGCTACGAGCAGCGGCCGCTGACGGGCGAAACGCGGCCGGCCGGCCCCGACAAGCCGGGACCTTCGGGGACATTGCCGGTACCGCATCACTGAGCATCGGAACCGGCTTAAAAATCCTGCAGCTCGCAGGAACTCTGTTCGAGAAACCGCGAGACGATCGGCTTCCAGCTGTCGTCGGGCACGAACGAACGGATGACGAACACGCCTTCCTCTATCGGCGCCTCGACGAAGATGGCCCCTTGCAGTTCCTCGGGAAGATCCTTGCGGACCTCGATCATCTGGGCCGGCGTCAGCACAACGGTGTCGAGCACGCCTGCGGTCGCGCTGTGGTCGTTGAACGAGTAGATGTTGTGGCCGCCGCGGTCATAGACCGATATTGACCAGAACGGCACCTTTCCCGGCGCCTTGACCCGCACCATCCCCTCGGCAAGGTCGAAGCGGCAAGCCGCCGCATAAAACAGCGGATCGACCGATTTCACCACCGGCGCGCCGCCGGCTTCCGCGTCGAGCCTGGTCATCTTGTAGAGATCCGAAGCCATGGCCAATCGCGACCAGGCGTCGCGTTCGGAAAACTCGGGGACGAGCAGCAGCACGATGATGTGCACGATGCCGGCGCCGAGCAGGCCGAGCAGCACGGCATGCAGCAGGCTACGCATTGCAGCCGACCTTCTGGATCTGCGGCAGCGTGAGGTCCGAGAGACCGGTGCTGCTGGCGATCGGCGTGTCGTAGAACGTAAGCACCAAATACATCTTGCCGGCGCCGCTGGTCAGCAGCCAGTTGCCGGACGCAGGGCGGCTGCCGACGGAAATGACCACCGAATTGTCGGCCTGGCGCAGCACTTGATAGGACTGCAGCGCAGCCGGCCTCGGCTTGCCGGTCTCGACCACGCCAAGCGACTGGTCGGCGGCATAAAGCGTCCAGAACCGGGCGGTGGGAAAGCCGCCCGCAATCTTGTAGGCACATTGCCGCTTGAGCTGTTCGCCGCCGGAATCGCGCTCGGCTATGAAGGACAGTCCTTCCGCCTGTCCAAGCGCCAGCACGCCTTCGCGAGCCACGCGGGCCTTCGAATAGGGATCTGCCGTCGGCGTGCCGATATCGGGGAAGGCGGTCCATTGGCCGATCCTGATGGCGCCGACGCCATCCTGCAGCTTCAGCGCGTACCAGACGCTGGCGCCACCGCCACCGACGGCGATGGCAAGCGAAAGCAGTGTCAGGAAGGCGTTCTTGAGCATGAGGAGGCAGGGAACCGAAGGCCGGGGACAGAAAGATTGCCGCCCGGGGATATCGCGGCGCAGGGCCTTCTGGCAAGCGGCCCCGCGCAATTGGCCGTCACAGCGCCGACAGGGTCTCCGGCGCAGCGGGCGCGTCGAGCACGGGTGCCCCCTGGAACAGCCTGGTCAGTTCCTTCAGGGTCTGGGTGGTCCGGCTGGACAGCACCGGCGGACGCTCGGCGGCGGCATCGGCTGCTGCCTGTTCGGCGTTCTTCTTTTCCGCGTCCTCGGCCTTGGCGGCAATTTCGGCATCGACGAAGGGGTGATCGAGGCCGGGGATCGGCTTGAGATCGATGTGCTGGTGCGCATAGAGCATCAGCCGCTGCCACACCATTGCCGGCAGCGTGCCGCCGGTCATCTTGTTAGTTGCGGTGAAGTCGTCATTGCCGAGCCAGACGGCGGCCGCGTAGTTGCCGGTAAAGCCGACAAACCAGGCATCGCGGTAGGACTGGGTCGTGCCGGTCTTGCCGGCGACAACGATGTTTGGAAGGGCAGCGCGCCGGGCTGTACCGATCACCGGCACCGCCGCCAGCATGGTGTTCATGTATTTGAGCGCCTGCTCCGACAGCACCCGGTGCGGCGGCGGCGCGTCCTTGGCGAAGTCGTAGACCACCTCGCCGGTGCGGGTGAAGAGTTGGCTGACGCCGTGCCGGGTTCCGGCAAAGCCGTTCTGGGCGAACACGCTGTAGCCCGTCGCCTGGTCCATTACGGTCATGCCCGACGTGCCGAGCACCATGGTCTTGTGCGATTCCAGCGGCGACTCGACGCCCATCGCCTCGGCCATCGCCTTGATCGGCTTGATGCCGAGATAATCCTTGGCCAGCCGCACCGGCACGGTGTTGATCGATTTGGCCATCGCCGTGATCAGCGTCACCCTGCCGGCTGACCCGCCATTGTAATTGTGAGGCGACCAGCTGCCCCACGAGATCGGTCCGCCGGAAACCACCGAATCCGGCGTGAAGCCATGCTCCATCGCGGTCGCATAGACATAGGGCTTGAACGAGGAGCCGGTCTGGCGAAGCGCCTTGGTGGCGCGGTTGAACTGGCTGGCGCCGTAGTCGCGGCCGCCGACGATCGCCCTGACCGCGCCATTGGTCTCGATGACGACGATGGCGCCCTCGGTGACATTGTATTCCTTGCCGAACTGGCGGAGGTGGAACTCCATCGATTCTTCGGCCGCCTTCTGGATGTTGGCGTCGAAGGTGGTGTGGGCGACAAGCGAGTGCGGGCCGCCTTTCGCGGCGATCTTCTTGACCTCGTCGAAGGCCCAGTCGAGGTAATAGTCAGGGCTCTTCTGCTCGCCGCGGTCGACGATTTCGGCCGGGTGCAATCTTGCCTGCAGCACCTGGCCTTCGGTCATGAAGCCGGAATCGACCAGGTTGGACAGCACCACATTGGCCCGCGCCCGGGCGGCGGGCAGGTTTATGTGCGGCGCGTATTTGGTCGGCGCCTTGAACAGGCCGGCCAGCATCGCCGCCTCGGCGAGGTTCAGGTCCTTGACGCTCTTGCCGAAATAGAAATCGGCTGCCGCCTCGATGCCGAAGGTGCCGCCGCCCATATAGGCGCGGTCGAGGTAAAGCTGCAGGATTTCCTTCTTCGACAGATTGGCTTCGAGCCACAGCGACAGGAAGGCTTCCTTGATCTTGCGCTCGAACGTCCGTTCATTGGTCAGGAACAGGTTCTTGGCCAGCTGCTGGGTGATGCTCGAGCCACCCTGGACGACGGAATTTGCCCGCACATTCTCGAATATGGCGCGCGACAGGCCGAGCACATCGATGCCGTAATGGTCGAAGAAGCGCCGGTCCTCGGTGGCCAGCACCGCCTTGATGACATGGTCGGGCATCTCGTCGACCGGCACCGAATCGCGCTGGATGATGCCGCGCTGGCCGATCTCGTTGCCGTAGCGGTCGAGGAAGGTGACGGCGAAGTCGCCTTGCGTGCGCCAGTCGCCGGCGGTTATCTGGAAGGCCGGCAAGGCCAGCGCCAAAAGCACGACGATGCCGCCGGCACCGAGCGTAAAGCCTTCACTCAACAGTTCGATCAGGCCGCGGCGCCAGCCGCCGACGCGGAAACGCCGCGAGAAGATGGTCGCCGCCTCCCAGAACTGGCGCGCCCTGAAGCCGATTTCGTAGACCGAGGAATCGATCCACGCGTCCACCGCCAGCAGCCTTGCGGCGATCGGACCTCTTCTCTTGCGTGGTTCCAAAGGACTGGCCATTCCAGGATCCGGCTGCGGCGATGCCGCCAACTGAGAAACCGCATGCCGGCAATTTCACGGCGGCGTGCCGCTATGACTATTCGTCCATTTTGGCGCTGCCTACAAGGGCGGGGAAGATGAGCGCGATGAAGATGAGGGCGATGAAGATATAGCGGGAGGTTTGTCGAGGGGAAGACGGCTCCCGTGCGGCGTCAGCGAAGGATGCTGACCGCCCTGCGCGAGTAGGTGGAAGCCGAGCCACGGATGGTGCGCCTTGCCCCTGACATTCTCGGCAACCATCCGGTGTCGCTCGTCTATCGCCGCGAAATCGGGGCGGAGGCGCCGGTGCGCGCCGTCATCCGCTTCGTTGCTACGGTCATCAAGGACCATGCCGGGCTGATCAGCGGCGAGACGCGATAAGGGCCTGGTGCCGCGCTTGCGCGAGGTGCCGAGGATTGGCAGTCGTCACATGGGACGCTTGTCCGCGATCTTTTTCGGGTCGCGGCTTGTCGTGCCGGTGTCGGCTTTCCTGTGCTTGTCGGCAAGCCTGCGAATGCGATCGAAGCGGCTTTCCTCGGCCACTTTGGTCTTCGCCGCCGCATTTGGCTTCGGGACGAATGCGATCATGGATCGATCTCCTTGCCGATGGTGCGCGCCGGGGAAGATACCCCGGCGGCTGTCTTTCAGGCCGGTTTGCGGCAGCGGCTGGTCAATAGCCCATGCCGCCGGGCGAAGCAGCGGCTTCCTTGGCCGAAACGTCGGTGATCATGGCTTCAGCAGTGATCAGGAGCGCGGCAATGGAGCCCGCGTCCTGCAGCGCCGTCCGCACCACCTTCGCGGGGTCGACGATGCCGGCCTTGATCATGTCGACATAGACCTCGTTCTGGGCATCGAAGCCCTGGTTGTGATCCTTGCTGTCGGCGAGCTTGCCGACGACGATCGAACCTTCAACGCCGGAATTCTCGGCAATCTGGCGGATCGGCGCTTCAAGTGCTCTCAGCACAATCGAAATACCTGCCGTCACATCGGCATTGGCTCCGGTCAGCCCGTTCAGCACAGCCTTGGCGCGCAGCAACGCGACGCCGCCGCCGGGAACGATGCCTTCTTCGACGGCGGCGCGCGTGGCGTTCAGCGCATCGTCGATGCGGTCCTTCTTTTCCTTGACCTCGGATTCGGTGGCGCCGCCGACGCGGATGACGGCAACGCCGCCCGCCAGCTTGGCGAGACGTTCCTGCAGCTTCTCCTTGTCATAGTCGGAAGTGGTTTCCTCGATTTGCCCCTTGATCTGCTGGACGCGCGCCTGGATGGTGGTCTTCTCGCCGGCGCCGTCGATGATCGTGGTGGTATCCTTCTCGATAAGCACGCGCTTGGCCCGCCCGAGCATGTCGATCGTGACGTTCTCCAGCTTGATGCCGAGATCCTCGGAAATCATCTCGCCGGCGGTGAGCACGGCGATGTCTTCCAGCATCGCCTTGCGGCGGTCACCGAAGCCAGGCGCCTTGACGGCCGCGACCTTGAGGCCGCCGCGCAGCTTGTTGACGACCAGCGTCGCCAGCGCTTCGCCCTCGACGTCCTCGGAGATGATCAACAGCGGCCTGCCGCTTTGCACCACGGCTTCGAGGATCGGCAGCAGCGCCTGCAGATTGCCGAGCTTCTTTTCGTGGATGAGCACGTAGGGGTCTTCCAGCTCGGCGCGCATTTTTTCGGCATTGGTGACGAAATAGGGCGAGAGATAGCCGCGATCGAACTGCATGCCTTCGACGACGTCGAGTTCGGTTTCGGCGGTCTTGGCCTCCTCAACGGTGATGACGCCGTCATTGCCGACCTTGTCCATCGCCTTGGCGATCATGGCACCGACGCTGGTGTCGCCATTGGCGGCAATGGTGCCGACCTGCGCGATCTCGCCTGAGGACTTGACCTTCTTGGCTCGGGCCTGGATTTCCTTGACGACGGCGCTGACGGCAAGGTCGATGCCGCGCTTGAGGTCCATCGGGTTCATGCCGGCGGCGACGAATTTGGCGCCCTCGCGCAGGATGGAAGCGGCAAGCACCGTGGCTGTCGTCGTGCCGTCGCCGGCGAGGTCGTTGGTCTTCGAGGCCACTTCGCGCACCATCTGGGCGCCCATGTTCTCGAACTTGTCGGCAAGCTCGATTTCCTTGGCGACGGCGACACCATCCTTGGTGATGCGCGGCGCGCCATAGGCCTTGTCGATGACGACATTGCGGCCTTTGGGGCCGAGCGTCACCTTGACGGCGTTGTTGAGGATTTCGACACCGCGCAGCATGCGGTCACGCGCGTCGGTGGAGAATTTGATTTCCTTGGCAGACATGATTTTTCCAGTTCGGTTGGTCGTGGCAAGACGCCTGCAGCGCGCCTGAATCAAAGCTTGGAGCATCCTTTGCGCGCCCGGTTGGGCGCGCGGCATTCCAATCAGGCAGCCTTCTTGGCAGCCACGCTCTTGGCAATGATGCCCATCTCGCTCTTGTCGATGATGCCCATGATGTCGGCCTCCTTCATGATCAGAAGGTCCTCGCCTTCTATCTTGACCTCGGTGCCGGACCATTTGCCGAACAGGATGAGGTCGCCGGCCTTGACGTCGAGCGCCATCAGCACGCCGCTTTCGTCCCGCGCGCCCGGGCCGACGGCGATCACTTCGCCTTCCTGCGGTTTTTCCTTGGCATTGTCGGGGATGATGATGCCGCCCTTGGATTTGGTGTCGCTTTCGGCGCGCCGAATGACGACGCGATCGTGGAGTGGCCGGAATTTCATGGGGACTCTTTCTGGGGCCGGCTTAGGCGGCCGCCCCTCTCTATAGGCGCTCTGGCACTCGATTGATAGGAGTGCCAAAAAATATTCATAGGGCATGTCAAATATTGAATGTATTATTTTGCTAGGCCATCCCCCGGTGTTCGGGGCCTTGCCGAATATTAATGAAATTGAATTTCTGTCCTTGAACACCTATTTTACGGTGAAGCTCACATTCACGACTTTCGCTGCAAGGGAGATTTTACCGATGGCTGAAGGCAATCAGAACATCATGGAAAAAGCTCAGGCTCGCTTCATGGAAAATCAAAAGAAAACAGCGGAGCGGAACAAAGCAACTGCCGAATATCTCTCGGAGGCGAAGGCCAGGATGATCAAGACGGCGAAGCTGAGGGAATTGCGACTGGCCAAGGAAGAGGCGGATCGCGCGGCGGCAGCTCTGAATCCGGTCGCCCCAAAGAAGAAGCGGGCGGCGCGGACAGTCAAGCATGCCGTATCCGCATCGACGGAGGCCAAATCATGAGCCTGACATTTCCCAATCCCAGCCGCAGCTACGACGAGGCAAGCAAACGCATCCGCTTCGTCGGCCATGACGGCATGTTCCAGATTTCCTTCTCTGTCGCAACCGATGCCATCTCCAAAGTGCAGCCGGGAACGGCGGCCTCGGAAGCTACCTATCTCGCGGCCTTCGACACGGCTTCCAGCTCGATCCACGATGTCGCCAGGAATGCCTATGCCCGCACCCGCAGGAGCATATATGTGCTGACTGCGGCCGATTTTCGCTAGATCGGTCGCGATCCGTCCACAAGACGCTTTCTTGGGGCTTCCGGTCCGCCTTCGCCCGCCGCGATGTCACCACTGTTCAGCCGATCGACCATCGCGCCCGCATCGCGCGTGTTCATGCCGACCATGGGTTGCTGCTTGAGCTCGACCCGCTGGCCGGTGAAGACGTCGAAGACGGTCCAGCTGTGAGGACGTTCCATACGCAGCGCGTAGCTGTTTGCCATCTTGGCGTCCTTTAGTTTCCGCCCGATCGATAAATGTCGCTCGGTCAGCCTTGGGCGACGAAGAATACTGCCGCCAGGACAAGCACCGTCCACAAAACGACGGACAGCTTCAGGGGGCCAGGCTACCGTGCGCGGAGAGCACCTCCCGCGTGCGGTTGACCAAATTCTTGATGGTCATCGACAGGGTCGGCGCCGCAATCGCGACCGTCGGCGCCCTGACTCCAAGCTTTCCGAAAACAGGCAGCAGCGATGGCTCGCGCACGAAAACGACCTCGAATGTTTGGAAACCGGGGATCTTCATAGCACCGTTTTTTCAAACTCCATGCATGCCAAATGAATTCGCCGGTTGGCATTGCCCTCAAGGGCGTTCGTGACGCGAAACGTCGCGGGTTCCAGGAGTAGGGCTTATTCCCGAGGTCATGAAGGTTCATAATCCGCATGGGACGCGCTGATTCGCGCTTTGCCGGGATGCCTTCATGCAACGCAGCTACGCAGCCGGGAGGTCGACGCGACGGGCGAGGGGCAAGACAATGACCGCGCCGGCCGTCGAATTGCAGAGGGCCATATTCGAGGCAGTGAACGGCGATCCCGACCTGTCGGCGGCACTGGGCGATGCAAGATTGTTCGACCATGCGCCGGAAAATGTTGCGTTCCCCCACATGACCTTCGGTCGCACCAGCGTCTACGACTGGGCAACGGGGATGGAGAACGACGCCGAACAGCTGCTGACGTTGCATGTCTGGTCGAAATCCGAGGCCAGCAAGGAAACCAACGACATCATGGACCTGGTCAGCACCCGCCTGCGAGATGCGGCGCTCTCGCTTGGCGAGCATCGCCGCGTCCATCTCAAGCTCGAATTCGCCGAAGCCCGCTACGACGAGGACCTTTCGGCCCATCACGGGCTGCTGCGCTTCCGCGCCGTGATCAAGGACGAGGGCTGACCACGGGCACTTTCCGCAAAATCGGACAATTTTGTTCTTGCTTTGTGCCGGCAGCTATGCTATTAATTCGCTTATGGTGCTGATGGCGCCAGCGACCCGCCGCAGAGGCGGGTTTTTTGTTTCAGGTGTGATTCGCCTGAACCGCCATCGGTTGCCTTGGGCCGGATGCTTCGTCCTCCCAAAAGGTCCTGCCCGCCAGATGATGCCGGTTGTCGGCGAAGGATTGGAGGGCTAGGTTAAACATTGGCGATTTCGCGGGCCGGGCGGCGAAATGGCAATCCGGTAATCTCGCGCTTCAGGGGTGTGGCGGGCATGCATTCGAGCGTTCACCGTTCATATCACGTTCAGCACCGTCGCGTTAGAACGCTGACCATGAAAACCCTTCGCTCCCACTTCCGGACCGCGGCACTGGCGCTCTCAGCCGCCGGTCTGCTTGCGTCGCAAGCGATGGCGATCCCCGCTGTCGCGCCCGAGTGGACTCAGCCAGTCGTCCTCGCCGCGTCCGACTGCTACGCGATCGGCCAGCAGGTGGCGGAGCAGAATGGCGGCACCTTGGCCAAGGCCTCGCAGTCGACACGCGGCGGCCAGCCGGTCTGCGTCATCGTCGTGCTTGTTCCGGGCAAGGACGGGCAGCGTCCCCGTCGCTCGGAGATCGTCGTTCCGCTGAACTGAACCGTGCCGTTTCCCAGTCTGCCGGAATCGGCCTATATCTGAACAGCTTCAACAGGCCTTCCGCATGCGCGTACTCGTCGTCGAAGATGACAAGGATCTCAACCGGCAGATCGGCGACGCGCTGCTCGATGCCGGCTATGTCGTCGACCGCGCTTTCGACGGCGAGGAAGGGCACTTTCTCGGCGACACCGAGCCCTACGATGCCGTGGTGCTCGACATCGGCCTGCCGCAGATGGACGGCATCAGCGTGGTCGAGCGCTGGCGGCGCGGCGGCCGCAAGATGCCGGTGCTGATCCTGACGGCACGCGACCGCTGGAGCGACAAGGTTGCCGGCATCGACGCCGGCGCCGACGACTACGTCACCAAACCTTTCCACATCGAGGAAATCCTGGCCAGGGTGCGCGCCCTGATCCGGCGTGCTGCCGGGCATGCCTCGTCCGAGCTGACCTGCGGGCCGCTGCGCCTCGACACCAAGGCCTCCAAGGCCGACGTCGACGGCGTGCCACTGAAGCTGACCTCGCACGAATTCCGCCTGCTTGCCTATTTGATGCACCATATGGGCGAGGTCGTGTCCCGGACCGAGCTGGTCGAGCATCTCTACGACCAGGATTTCGACCGCGATTCCAACACGATCGAGGTCTTTGTCGGACGGCTTCGCAAGAAGATGGGCATTGACATGATCGAAACCGTTCGCGGCATGGGCTACCGCATGCGTAAGCCGGAGGCGTAACGCGGAACCGCTGCCTACAAAACCCGCCGTCTCGAAGACGCCGTCGCTGCGGTCATGGCCGCATTCGCTGGCGTTTCGCGTCATCGCCTTTTCCACGGTCTGGGCGATCCTCACTCTGGTCGTCATCTTCACCTTGATCACCACGCTCTATCGCCAGGCCAGCGAGCGCGGTTTCGACAGCTTGCTTTCGGCGCATCTGTTCAATCTGATCGGCTCGGTCGGCGTTTCCGAAGGCGGCCAATTGACCGGCGCCCCCGACCTAGGTGATTTGAGGTTCTCGGAGCCGAATTCCGGCTGGTACTGGTCGGTCGAGCCTGCCTCGGAAGGCGTGCACGGCGATCTCCATTCGTCGTCGATGACCAAGGCGATCCCGTCGCCAAGCGTTGCCGAGGTGCCTTTCAATGCCAGCTTCCAGCGTAGCTATTCAGCGGACGGCATCGAAGGCGAACAACTGGAGGTGTTCGAGAGCGAGTTCGTCCTCGATGCGAAAAACCGCGCCGCGCGCTTCCGTGTCATGGGTAACCAGACCGAGCTCGAGCAGGAAATCGCCAGCTTCCAGCGGCGCCTTTTGACCTATCTGTCGCTGTTCGGTGTCGGCATGATCGCCATCAATGCGATTGCCATCCTGCTCGGCCTGCAGCCATTGCGCCGGGTCAGGAATGCGCTTGCCATGGTGCGCGAAGGAACCGCGCAGCGCCTAGACGGCCGTTTCCCGGCCGAGATCGAGCCGCTCGCCAACGAGACCAATGCGCTGATCGAGAACAACAGGCGTATCGTCGAGCGGTCGCGCACGCAGGTCGGCAACCTGGCGCACTCGCTGAAGACGCCGCTTGCCGTGCTGCTCAATGAGGGGCGGGCGCTGGGTGGCGCCAAAGGCCAGCTGATAGCCGAGCAGGCCGCTTCCATGCAGAAGCAGGTGGATCACTATCTGCAACGTGCACGCGTCGCCGCGCAGCGCGACAGCGTCGTCTACCGTACGCCGGTGGCGCCGCTGGTCCAGCGCATGGTGCGGGTGCTGCAGAAGCTCAACCCGCAGACGGCGCTGTCGCTCTCACTGCCGGCCACCAACATCGTCTTTGCCGGCGAACGCGAGGACCTGGAGGAGTTGCTCGGCAATCTGCTCGACAATGCGATGAAATGGGCAAGGAGCGCGGTCGCCGTTTCCGTCAAGTCCGTTTCCGGCGAGGAAGGTGCTGCCAGTCTGTTCGAGATCAGCATCGAGGATGACGGCCCCGGCATTCCCGACGACAAGGCGCGCGAGGTGTTGCAGCGCGGACGGCGTCTCGACGAGACAAAACCGGGCAGCGGGCTCGGACTTGCCATTGTCGCCGACCTTGTCAACGAGTATGGAGGCGTTCTGGCGCTGGAACGATCCGTCATGGGTGGATTGAAAGCGATGGTTCGGTTGCGGAGCCTTCAGTAATGCTTTTCCAGATTGCTTTTCCTGGTGGCCGGCCGCGGCCAAATTTCCGACAAACATCGACATTATGGCCGCGTCAGCCTGCTGACAGCGCGGCGGTCCAGCTCAAGAAAGCCGGTATTGGCATGAAGATTCGCGTCGCGCTCGTTTCCGCCCTGCTCGCCGTCTCCGGCTGCACCACGCTCAGCAAGGGCCCGGCCGTTACGGCGACGCCGGCCGCGACGCCCCCCAGCGGCGCCAAGGTGGCGACGACAATCATCTCCGCCATGGGCGGCGGCCTCGTCGGCAGCTCTATCGGCGCCGGCCTGAGCGAGGCCGAGAAGCGCAGCGCGCTCGAGGCGGAATACAAGGCGCTTGAATATACGGCGAGCGGCCAGAAAGTGGCTTGGAAGAGCGACAGTTCGGCCCATCGCGGCGAAGTGGTTGCCGCCCAGCCCTATCGCGTCGGCTCGCAGGACTGCCGGCAATACACCCATACGGTGTTTACCGGCACCGCCGGCGCCACCGCGCGCGGCACGGCCTGCCGTAATGCCGACGGCAGCTGGACGCCGCTGACGTAGCTGGCCCGGCCGTCGATCCGCCGATTCCGGTCCGGCACTAAAGCGCGTCGCGTTCGACCCGGCCTCATGCGACGCGCTTTAGATTCTTGTTTTGATGCATGGTCGTTATTGCAAAACCGCTGCACACTTTTGCGCGACATGCATTATCGATCGGAGCGGCCCCGCCAAAGCGTCGCAGCACGCTTGTGTTGGCAGGGCAAGGGTCTCGTTCTATTGGAAGAGCCATGCTGTTCTGGGTCATAGCCGCAATCCTGACGCTGGGCGCAAGCCTGGCGGTGCTGCTGCCGTTGGCCGGCGGTTCGAAGAACGCGTCCGCTGCCGGCGATCACGACCTTGAAGTCTATCGCGACCAGCTGGCCGAGCTTGACCGCGATATGGCGCGTGGCCTGATCCAGCCAATTGAGGCCGAAGAGGCTCGCGCCGAAATCGCCCGCCGCATCCTTCGTCTGAGCAATGCCGGCCAGGCCGACGACACGGCGACGCAGCCGTCGCGGTCGACAAGGCTGGTGGCGACGGCTGCCGTGCTGGTTGTTCCGCTGGTCAGCTGGGGCCTCTATGGCCAGCTCGGCTCACCCGACCTGCCGTCGCAGCCGCTCAGCGAACGCCTGGCCAAGAACCCCGCCGATAGCTCAGTCGACGAGCTGATAGCCCGCGCCGAGGCGCACCTGGCGGCCAACCCATCCGATGGCCGCGGCTGGGACGTGCTGGCGCCGGTCTATCTGCGCATGCAGCGATACGCCGATGCGGTAACCGCCTATCGCAACGCCATCCGCCTCGACGGCGACAGCGCTGCCCGTCAGGCGGGTCTTGGCGAGGCGATCGCCAATGCGGCCGGCGGCATTGTCTCGGCCGAAGCGCAGGCGGCTTTCGAGGCGGCGTTGAAGCTTGATCCGGCCAATCCGAAGGCCTCGTTCTATCTCGTCATGGGCGTGGCACAGGAAGGCCGCATAGCTGAAGCCACGGCGGCCTGGCAAAAGATGCTTGCCGCCTTGCCGCAGGGCTCGCCGTGGCGCGGCGCCGTCGAGCAGGCACTGGCCGAATCCGCCGCCCGCAGCGTCGCTTCGAAGGCGCCTGCGAAAGGGCCGAGCGCCGAGGATATCGATGCTGCTTCCTCGATGTCGCCGCAGGATCGGCAAGCCATGATCAGCAATATGGTTGCCGGCCTCGACGAAAAGCTTCGGCAAAATCCGCGCGACGAGGAAGGGTGGATGCAGCTCGTTCGTTCCTATGCCGTGCTGGGCAAGACAGATCAGGCGCGTGACGCGCTCAATCGCGGTATCGCCGTCTTTGGCGCGGACAGTGACCAGGCCAGGAAATTCACCGCCTTTGCTGCCTCGCTCGGCGTGACGGCGACGGAGTAGACGATGACGCGCAAGCAGAAACGAGTGTCGGTGATCGCCGCAGGGCTGGCGTTTCTCGGTGTTGCAACCGGGCTGACCTTCTATGCGCTTGGCCAGAAGGCCTCCTATTTCTACATGCCGGCCGATCTGGCCACCGCCAGCCTTCAGCCGGGCCAGCGCATCAGGCTCGGCGGTCTCGTCGAAAAAGGCACGGTCGAGCGTAGCCAAGGCGCCACCGTCGCCTTTTCGGTGACCGACAACCAGAAGGACGTCAAGGTTACCTATACCGGCATTCTTCCCGACCTTTTCCGGGAAGGGCAGGGCGTGATCACCGAAGGCTCGTTTGGTCCTGACGGGGTCTTTGTCGCCGACAGCGTGCTGGCCAAGCATGACGAGACCTATATGCCCAAGGAAGTGGCCGACGGCCTCAAGGCCAAGGGCGTATGGCAGGAGAGCAAGAGTGACTAGCGGGTGCGGCGACAATGGTTGAAACCGGACATTTCGCCCTGGTCCTGGCGTTTGCGCTGGCCCTGGTGCAGACGATGGTGCCGCTGTTCGGTGCGCGCACCGGCAACCACAAGATGATGGCCGTCGGCGCACCGGCCGCGCTGACCGGCTTTGCCTTGACGGCGCTGTCTTTCGTGGCGCTGGCAACCGCCTATGCAGGCTCCGATTTTTCGGTTGAGAGCGTCTGGGAGAACTCGCATTCGCTGCAGCCGCTGATCTACAAGATCACCGGAACCTGGGGCAATCATGAAGGCTCGATGCTGCTCTGGGTGCTTATCCTGACCTTCTTCGGCGCGCTCGTCGCCGTCTTCGGCGGCAATCTTCCGGCGACGCTCCGGGCCAATGTGCTTGCCGTGCAGGGAGCGATCGGCGCCACTTTCTTCCTGTTCATCCTGACGACGTCGAACCCGTTCGTCAGGCTCAATCCGGCACCTATCGAGGGCCGCGATCTCAACCCGATCCTGCAGGACCTCGGCCTCGCCATCCATCCGCCGCTGCTCTATCTCGGCTATGTCGGTTTCTCGATCTGCTTTTCCTTCTCGGTCGCTGCCCTCATCGAGGGCCGCATCGACGCTTCGTGGGCGCGCTGGGTAAGGCCGTGGACATTGGTTGCCTGGATGTTCCTCACCGGCGGCATCGCCATGGGCTCCTACTGGGCCTACTACGAGCTCGGCTGGGGCGGCTTCTGGTTCTGGGACCCGGTCGAGAACGCATCCTTCATGCCGTGGCTGGCGGGCACGGCGCTGCTGCATTCGGCGATCGTCATGGAAAAGCGTTCGGCGCTGAAGATCTGGACGCTGCTTCTGGCGATCCTGACGTTCTCGCTGTCGCTGCTCGGCACCTTCCTGGTCCGTTCCGGCGTGCTGACCTCGGTGCACGCATTCGCCACCGATCCGACGCGTGGCGTTTTCATCCTCTGCATCCTGACGCTGTTCATCGGCGGCTCGCTGGCGCTGTTTGCCTTGCGCGCCTCCCGGCTGACGGCCGGCGGCCTGTTTCACCCGATCTCGCGCGAAGGCGCGCTGGTCCTCAACAATCTGTTCCTGACCACCGCCACTGCCACCGTGCTGGTCGGCACGCTCTACCCGCTCGTCGTTGAAGCCCTGTCTGCCGACAAGATCTCGGTCGGCGCGCCGTTCTTCAACCTGACATTCGGCCCGCTGATGGTGCCGCTGCTGGTCGTCGTGCCGTTCGGGCCTCTGCTCGCCTGGAAGCGCGGCGACATTTTCGCGGTCGCCCAGCGCCTGATGGCGGCTTTCGCGGCGGCGCTGCTCGCCGTGCTGGTGACGGCCCTGTTCATCGATGGCGCTTCGGTGTTGGCGGCACTCGGTGTCGGCCTTGCCTTCTGGCTGATCTGCGGCGCGCTCACCGATCTCGCCGTCAAATCCGGCTTCGGCACCGTCGCGCCCGCCACCATGCTCAGGCGCTTCGCCGGCCTGCCGCGCTCGGTCTTCGGCACAGCACTTGCGCATCTCGGTCTCGGCCTGACGACGCTCGGCATTGTCGGCACGCTTTGCTTCGGCACCGAAAAAATCCTGTCGATGCAGGCCGGCGAGACCGTCGAACTGTCCGGCCACAAGCTGCGCTTCGAGGGGCTCTACCCGGTCCAGGGGCCTAACTACAGTGAGGATCGCGGCCGCTTCGCCCTGCTTGGCGCCGACGGCAGCGTCACCGGCGAGATCACCTCGGCCAAGCGCTCATATCCGGTGCGCCAGATGACCACGACCGAATCTGGCATCAGGACGATCGGCTTCAGCCAGCTCTATCTTTCGCTTGGCGACGAGGGCAGCGATGGCTCTGTGGTCGTTCGTCTGTGGTGGAAGCCGCTGGTGACGCTGATCTGGGGCGGCGGACTGGTGATGATGGCGGGTGCGGCGATGTCACTGCTCGACCGCCGCCTGCGCGTCGGCGCACCGTCGCGCCGCAAGGCTGCGGCCGCTGTGCCATCGGCGAGCCCGCAATGAGAAGGGTCACACTGGCCTCGCTGATCCTGCTGCTGGCGCTGTTGTTCGCCGGCGCCGCCCAGGCAGTCAAGCCCGACGAGGTGCTGGCCGACCCTGCGCTCGAGGCGCGGGCGCGCGCTTTGTCGGAAGGCTTGCGCTGCATGGTCTGCCAGAACCAGTCGATCGACGAGTCCGATGCCGATCTTGCCCGTGACCTGCGCATCCTTGTGCGCCAGCGCCTCGTCGCCGGCGACACCGATCAGCAGGTGATGGACTATGTCGTTTCGCGCTACGGCGAGTTCGTGCTGCTGAAGCCACGCTTCAATCTGCGCAATGTCTTGCTCTGGGGGACGCCAGTTCTTCTGCTGCTCGTTGGCGGGACGTTCATCCTGCTGGCCGCCCGCTCGCGCCGCTCGACGGCGACCGCTGCATTAACTGCCGAGGAACAGGCGGCGCTGGACAAGATGCTGGGTAACTAATCAGCTAATCCGGCCATTCCTCCGGCGGCCAGTCCCGCGACGTGTCTGGCGGCGGCCGGGCTCTCCCGTGCGACGAAGGCGACTTGCTGTTTAATGTCGTCCAGCGCTTCTCGCGACCAGGCGACGAACCGCTTCACGCCTTGTCCGCGTGCTTGGCTTCCGCCGCTTCGATCATGGCGTCGATTTCCGACATGGCTTCGTCGTGAGGCACGACACGGCCGGCTGCCGCGTCGGCTATGCCGCGTTTGATACCTTCGATGATCTCAAGCTCGCGATCGACATAGGCCGAAACCGCCTCGGCCGCGACGAAGGATTTACTGCGCCGAGTGACAGCGGCGATCTGCTCAAGCTTCAGCTTGGTTTCGGACGAAACCCGAATCGTCATGGTGGCGCTTGCTGTCACAGTGAAAGCCTTGTGCTGACTGATAGGGCACCGAACGGGCACGACCAAGAGATTTATGCGCCTTTGTCGGTGATACATTACGAAAGTTTCATGTACCGGAAATGGCGCCGTAATGTGCGGCTCTCTATTTCCTTTGTCGAGGATGCCAACCAAGGGGCGTCCCTTGAAAAGAGGATACGAGAACCATGAATGTTGCCCCCAGTTCATATCTTCGCACCCGCAAACGCCTGCTGGCCGCAGCCGCATCCCTGGCCATTGCCGGCGCGATCGGCTTTGGTGCTGTTGCCACCGGGACAGCCCCGGTGCTGGCCGACGCCGTGCGTGTCGAGGCACCGCAGGTCCCGAGCTTCGCCGATGTGGTCGAGCGCGTTTCTCCGGCGGTCGTCAGCGTGCGCGTCAAGGCCAAGATCCAGTCGACGGCCGATGACGGTTCCGGCCAGATGGACGACGAGGACGGCTTAGGCAATCTTCCCGACAACCCGCAGCTGCGCCGATTCTTCCGCGAATTCCGCGGCTTTGGCGATCAGGGCGGCGATCAGGGCCCGAACGGAATGCGCCGTTTTGGACACCGTGACCGCAACAACGACCAGCCGCGGCCGGTGGCGCAAGGGTCCGGCTTCTTCATCTCCGATGACGGCTATCTCGTCACCAACAACCATGTCGTCGAGGAGGGCACCGCCTTCACCGTGGTGACCAATGACGGCAAGGAACTCGACGCCAAGCTGATCGGCACCGATCCGCGCACCGATCTTGCCGTGCTCAAGGTCGATGACGGCAACAAGTTCACCTATGTCGACTTCGCCGATGATTCCAAAGTTCGCGTCGGCGACTGGGTGGTGGCTGTCGGCAATCCGTTCGGCCTCGGCGGCACGGTTACCGCAGGCATCGTTTCGGCCCGCGGCCGCGATATCGGCGCCGGCCCCTATGACGACTTCATCCAGATCGACGCCTCGGTGAACCGCGGCAATTCGGGCGGCCCGACCTTCAACCTCAACGGCCAGGTCGTCGGCATCAACACCGCGATCTTCTCGCCGTCGGGCGGCAGCGTCGGCATTGCCTTCGACATTCCCGCTTCGACCGCCAAGCAGGTCGTGCAGGATCTGATGAAGAACGGCACCGTGCAGCGCGGCTGGCTCGGCGTCGAGATCCAGCCGGTCACCCCCGAAATCGCCGAGTCGCTTGGCCTTGGGTCCGGCAAGGGCGCGCTCGTTGCCAGCGCGCAGGACAATGGTCCCGGCAAGAAGGCCGGCATCACCGCCGGTGACGTGATCACTCAGGTGGACGGCAAGGACGTTGCTTCGCCGAAGGAACTCGCCCGTCTGATCGGCGCTTACCCGCCCGGCAAATCGGTCGATGTCACAGTGTGGCGCAACGGCAAGAGCGAGGCGGTCAAGGTCGATCTCGGCAAGCTGCCGTCGAGCGACAAGCAGGCCTCGGCCGACCAGCAGCCTGCCCCCGCGCCAAAGACCGACACGCTCGCCGATCTCGGCCTGACCGTCACCAAGTCCGACAATGGCAAGGGCCTTGTGGTGACCGACGTCGACCCCGACAGCGATGCCGCCGATCGCGGCATCCAGCCCGGCGACGTCATCACCTCCGTCAATTCGACGGAAGTGACCGGCACCGGCGACGTCGACAAGGCGATGGCCGACGCGGTGAAGTCTGGACGCAAGGCAGTGCTGATGCAGATCACCCGCGACGACAGCAACCGCTTCGTCGCACTGCCTGTCGCCAAGGGCTGACGACCGGTTCGACTTTTCCGGAGCGGCGGTTTTCAACACCCCCGAGCCGCCGCACGGGAAAGCACGGGGCCTGAATACGTTAGTCAGTCATCGTGTTCCGCCCCAGCGGCAGCGGGCTTCCCATCGCCCGCTGCCGCTCGAACATGCCGCTCAAGGCGTGAAGCGGCTTTAGGCTACGACATGCTAAAACAAAGACTTACCGCGTATCCCTGAATCACTCTGTTCGCGATACGCCATGGAGAAGGCCACGATGCATATCCCGGCCACTCAATCTTCCAGCGAAATCGCGTATAACGGTTCTATGAAGATTCTCGTCATAGAAGACGATCGCGAGGCAGCCGACTACCTGCAGAAGGCGTTCGCCGAGGCCGGCCATACCGCCCATGTCGCCGGCGACGGCGAAACCGGCTTCGCACTCGCTGATTCCGGCGACTATGACGTCATGGTCGTCGACCGCATGATGCCGCGCCGCGACGGCCTGTCCGTCATTGCCGGGCTCAGGTCCCGGGGCAATACGACGCCCGTGCTGATCCTGTCGGCGCTCGGCGAAGTCGACGACCGGGTCACCGGTCTGCGCGCCGGCGGCGACGACTATCTGACCAAGCCCTACGCCTTTTCCGAACTGCTCGCCCGCGTCGAGGTGCTGAACCGCCGCGCCAGCGCCAGGGAGGCCGAAACCGTCTACCGGGTCGGTGATCTCGAACTCGACCGGCTGTCGCATTCGGTGCGGCGCGCCGGGCGCGAGATAACACTGCAGCCGCGCGAGTTCCGCCTGCTCGAATATTTGATGCGCCATGCCGGCCAGGTGGTGACGCGCACCATGCTGCTTGAGAACGTCTGGGACTACCATTTCGACCCGCAGACCAATGTCATCGACGTTCACATCTCGCGGCTGCGGGGCAAGATCGAGAAGGGCTTCGACAAGCCGATCCTGCACACCGTTCGCGGCGCCGGCTATATGCTGAAAAGCGGCTAGAACCCCATGGCTCTTTCCGTGCCGGCCATCATGAAGACGACGGCAGCGCGGCTTTCGGCGCTTTATCTTCTGCTTTTTGCGCTGTGCGCGGTGTTGCTGGTCTTGTACATGACCTCGCTGTCGGCGCGCATGCTGACCGCCCAGACGCAGGAGACGATCAACGACGAGGTGCTCGGCCTGGCCCGAGCCTATCAGCGCGGCGGCCTGCCGTTGCTGGTCCGCGTCGTCGAGCAGCGCTCCCGCCAGCCCGGCGCCAATCTCTATCTGATCGCCGATGCCAACGGCCAGATCCTGACCGGCAATGTGCAGAGCCTGGAGCCGGGCGTGATCGAGGCCGAGGGCTGGACCACCGAACCGTTCTCCTACCGCCGCTTCGGCGAGGGCGAGCTCGAGCGGCAGCGCAACCCGGTCTCCGACCCGAACGAGCCCGCCCAGAGCGAAGTACAGGCCGAAGGCGAGAAAGGCCACAACGCCATTGCCCTGGTGCTGCGCCTGCCCAACCAGATGATCATGCTGGTCGGCCGCGACCTCGGCGAGCCGGAGCGCTTCCGCGCCGTCATTCGCCGCGCTCTGATGCTGGCGCTCGGCATGATGGGCGTCGGCGGGCTGCTGATCTGGTTCTTCGTCGGGCGCGCGGCGCTGAAGCGCATCGACAG
>NZ_SUEG01000038.1:0-268 GCF_005063415.1 Mesorhizobium sp. | reverse complement strand
CCGCCGCATCATGGGCGGCGATCTTCCGGCCGGCTGCCGGTCACCGGCGCCGGCGACGAGTTCGACCGGCTGTCGGAAAACCTCAACTCCATGCTGGCCAGGATCGCCACGCTGAACGAGGGCCTGAAGCAGGTCTCCGACAACATCGCCCACGACCTGAAAACGCCGCTGACCAGGCTGCGCAATCGCGCCGAGGCGACGCTTTCCGGCAAGCACAACACCAGCGACTACCGGCAGGCGCTGGAAGGAACGATCGCCGAATCCGATC
>NZ_SUEG01000388.1 GCF_005063415.1 Mesorhizobium sp. | reverse complement strand
TGATCACTTCGGTGAGCCATGCGCTTTCGACGGGCTCCCAGATCGAGCTTCTCGCTGCAAGGTATCCATCCGACACGACGCCAATGAACCTCAGCGGCAACGAGTTCAGCCAGACCATCCTGGGCAACGCCGGCGCCAATGTCATCAACGGCGGACGAGGTGCCGACATCTTGACCGGCAATGGAGGCAACGACACATTCGTGTTCAACAGCGCTCTTGGAGCCGGCAACGTCGACAGGATCACCGACTTCGACAAACTCCAGGACAAGATCCAGCTCGACGACGCCGTTTTTGCCGGGCTTAAGCTGGGTGGCCTTTCATCCGATGCTTTCTTTGCTGGCACGGCCGCGCATGACAGCT
>NZ_SUEG01000387.1 GCF_005063415.1 Mesorhizobium sp. | reverse complement strand
CTTCTACGTCCGGCAGGCGGCTGATGCCGTGGCGCTGCAGGCAGCGATGCAGTGATGAGCGCGTCAGGTGTGGGATCGTCGGTTGTAAGGCATAGAGGCAGTCATCGAGTGGCAACAGAGTGTAGCGCCGGAAGGCGACTATGACGGCCTCCTCCTCGGGCAAGAGCACTGTCGATCTAGGCTTTCTCGGACCGGTCGGCAAATCTGCCACCGAGGTCCGTTCCCGCCATTTGGCAACAGTCTTTTGGTTGATCCCGTAGCGCTTCGCCAGCGCCCTCAGGCTCTCTCGACTATGCTGTATCGCTCGACGGACCGCCTCTGTCGTCGTGGCGCTCCCATGAAGAACCTGGCCCATAGCGCAT
>NZ_SUEG01000386.1 GCF_005063415.1 Mesorhizobium sp. | reverse complement strand
CTGGGGTCAAGCTTTCGATGGGGAGACGCGATGATATTCTTCGAGGAGGAGTTTGGCCTCCTCGACGCCTTCATCGGTGAAGGCGAAGATCCCGTCGTCATCGATAGCCCCGTAGACCCAGATGACGCCGTCCTGGGGCTCGAGACCGAGGGTCAGTTCCTGGACGAGCGCTTCGCTGACGCCGAGGTCCCTGGCGACACCTTCGACGGTGTAGATGTGATGCACCTTATTGCGCTGCATGATCAGGCCGCAGCTGGTTGGGTCCGCAGTTTTGCGGACCTCCAATTCCCCGGCAGCAAATCACGATCCGATGGGCCAGATAGGCGGGCAGTCGGGCGAGGACGTCGGCGAGCCAGGCCTGCGGGTCGATATC
>NZ_SUEG01000385.1 GCF_005063415.1 Mesorhizobium sp. | reverse complement strand
GGGAGGCGGCACCTCATTTGGTCGCGACAGACCAAGAGATAAGAGACGCCATAGTTGAAGTTGCCGATGCCCTTCGGCTGTCAATAGCGGACAATGACACGTAGAATCCACTGGCATTTCCCGACGGCTCAGAAATCCATCTGACCAAGAAGAGACCCAAGTGTAAGAAGGCTGTGCAGCTCTGCACAGAGGCATTGGCGGGCACCAGAAGAGGCACGTATGGCCTTCGAGGCTGCGAAGGAGGAGGGGATGCTACGGCCCTCAGTTTAGGGCTCGGTGTGCCCGATGTTCGGTCCCGCCTCCACATCGTCTCGCGTGCCCCTCATGGGAACATCGCCAAGGACGGATGAGCATCGCGTGCCGCAGCCTTCCGACTGATCCT
>NZ_SUEG01000384.1 GCF_005063415.1 Mesorhizobium sp. | reverse complement strand
CTGCCGAAGCGGCTGATGATCCACAAGCCAATGAAGATCGACGGCAAGATCCATTGGATCACCGAACGGTTCCGGGGATGAGTCCGGCAAACGGCTGGACAGTTCAGGGGGAATAGACGAGCGCATGGAGATCCATGCGTATTGCTACAATCCACAATGCCACCACAATCAGCCGCTCGATCTCGGAAAGCTGAAGGCTAAGCTCGGCCCTAAGGCGCCAGCAATGGCGGATGATCTGATTCCCAAGCTCAAGTGCGCAAAGTGCAGTGGCAAGCGTGTCGGGTTGACCTATACGCCCGACACCGCGCCGCCTGCCTACCGGGCAAGATCGTAGAGCCGGCAGCTGGCCGTAGCCGAATTTCTTCAGGCCGGCGAGGGCGATGAC
>NZ_SUEG01000383.1 GCF_005063415.1 Mesorhizobium sp. | reverse complement strand
TGTGCACGAATAAGGTGCCGGCAACGCCACGCGGCTGGGCAATATCAGGCAGGGCAATGTCGTCGGCGACGATCACCATCTCGACGCGGAAGCCTTCGGCGCGCGCCTTCTCGGCGGCCAAGCCGAAGTTGAGGCGATCGCCGGTATAGTTCTTGACGATCAGCAGGCACCCGGCGGGACCGGTCACCGCGCGGATGGCGGCCAATACTGCTTCCACGCTCGGCGAAGCAAAGATCTCGCCTGACACTGCCGCCGTCAGCATGCCCACGCCGACGAAGCCGGCATGCGCGGGTTCGTGCCCGGCCCCGCCGCCGGAGATGATGCTGACCTTGCTCTTCTCCCAGTCCGCACGGAGGACGACCTTGATTTCGGGATAGCCGTCGAGGCGAGCG
>NZ_SUEG01000382.1 GCF_005063415.1 Mesorhizobium sp. | reverse complement strand
TCGTCGACTGGTACATGGATGGCAAGATCGAGATCGATCCGATGATCACCCACACACTGAAGCTCGAGGACATCAACAAGGGTTTTGACCTGATGCATGAAGGCAAGTCGATCAGGAGCGTGGTGGTTTACTGACGAGGAGAAAGCCGCCGGCTAACCAGCCAGCGGCCGAAAAATGCAGATGTTCAACAAGGGAGGAAACAAAAATGCCGGAAAAACTGCATCCTAAGATCGACAATGGACTGCCCAGGCAAAAGGCCGACTTTGCCGGCGGCACGCTGGTCTGCGCCTGCACCAGCAACTCGGTCAAGGTGAAGGTCAAGGGCCAGATCGCCCATAACCATGCCTGCGGCTGCACCAAATGCTGGAAGCCGGAAGGCGCACTGTTCTCGG
>NZ_SUEG01000381.1 GCF_005063415.1 Mesorhizobium sp. | reverse complement strand
ATGGCGAGGGCGACACCCATTGGGAGATGATGCATGCCTGCCCGCCTACCGAGCGCTTCGAAGACGGTCGATAAACGTTTGGAGACAGTCCCATCACGGCCTCAAACAGGCCTAACGAACCGTTATGCGGCGTCATCGATTGAAGCGATTGAGGGAAGATGAAACCCCTTTAGCTGCCCTATTGCAGAGCCGGGGGACTAGCTACCCACGGAAGCAGGGCAACGCCGGCCCCGTAGGGAACCAGAACGACCGCCAGCGCTACCCAAAAGCCGGGGTCCGCCAAACAGCCATTTCACTGCGAAGCTGTTCCATCGCGTGTTTCCAAGGAGGGTGTTTTCTCAGCCTTCAGCCGCTGCTCCCGGAGCCGAGCCGTCTTTGCGTCTCGGGCCGCGC
>NZ_SUEG01000380.1 GCF_005063415.1 Mesorhizobium sp. | reverse complement strand
GATTGCTCTCGCGTCCGAAAAGGCCATGCCTGCAATGTTGAACAAGGGACGGGGCTTTCGAGCTGTCGCACTCATCGCTGAAGGAAATGCAACCGAAGGCCTCGAGACCCTCAAATCCTGCTACGAGCACGACGTGAACGCCGGTTACCTGGTGATGATGCCGTACTTCGAGTCCATTCTGGCTGAGGCTTACCTTAGTAGTGGCAACGTTGAAGATGCGCGACGCGTGCTCGACGACGCGTTCGAGCGTGCGACTTCGACCGGCGAGCGTTGGTTTGATGCCGAGCTGTACCGACTGAAAGGGGAGTTTGCTTTGCGCGAGCCTGGTCGCGACGGCGACTTGGCGGCGGAATCTTTCGGCAAATCGGTAGAGACTGCCGGGGCGCAGGCCGCCAAATGGTGGGAGTTGCGAGC
>NZ_SUEG01000379.1 GCF_005063415.1 Mesorhizobium sp. | reverse complement strand
AAAACATGGGCGCGCAGATGGTCCGCGAAGTTGCTTCGAAGACCAACGACATCGCTGGCGACGGCACCACGACCGCGACCGTTCTGGCGCAGTCGATCGTCCAGGAAGGCCACAAGGCCGTTGCCGCCGGCATGAACCCGATGGACCTGAAGCGCGGCATCGACCTCGCGGTAACCGACGTCGTTGCGACCCTGATCAAGAACGCCAAGAAGATCAAGACCTCCGAAGAGGTTGCCCAGGTCGGCACCATCGCCGGCAACGGCGATGCTTCGGTCGGCAAGATGATCGCCGAAGCGATGCAGAAGGTCGGCAACGAAGGCGTCATCACGGTTGAGGAAGCCAAGACCGCCGAGACCGAACTCGAAGTCGTCGAAGGCATGCAGTTCGACCGCGGCTACCTCTCGCCCTACTTCG
>NZ_SUEG01000037.1:36481-41933 GCF_005063415.1 Mesorhizobium sp. | reverse complement strand
CATTTCGGGCGGCGGCTCGGCGCTGCTGCCGTCACCTGCCGAAGGTCTGACGCTGGCCGACGAGATCGCCGTCAACGAGGCGCTGCTCGCCTCGGGCGCGCCGATCGCCGCGATGAACACCATCCGCAAACACCTTTCCACGATCAAGGGCGGCAGGCTGGCGGCCGCCGCATATCCTGCCAAGGTGGTCTCGCTGGTTGTCTCCGACATTCCGGGCGACGATCCGGCTCTGGTCGCTTCTGGTCCGACCGTGCCGGATGTAGGCAGCCGTGAGGACGCATTGGCATCGATCGCTGCCTATGGCATGAACCTGCCGGTTTCGGTCATGGCGCATATCAATTCGCCGGCGGCCGATGCGCCACGTCCGGACGACCCGCGTTTTATCCGCAACGAGGTGCATCTGATCGCTTCCGCCGGCGTCTCGCTGGAAGCCGCAGCGGCCGAAGCGAAGCGCCAAGGCATTCAGGCGGTCATTCTCTCCGATTCCATCGAGGGCGAGGCGCGTGAGGTCGGCGGCGTCCACGCCGCGATCGCGCGCGAAGTGGCGACGCGCAACCGGCCATTCGCAAAGCCGGTGCTGATCCTGTCGGGCGGCGAGACGACGGTGACCTTGCGCGCGAAAGGCAAGGGCGGCCGCAACTCGGAATTCCTGCTCGCCTTCGCCATTGGGATCAGCGGCATGGCCGGCGTCCACGCACTGGCCGCCGACACCGACGGCATGGACGGTTCGGAAGACAATGCGGGCGCCTTCGCCGACGGCTCGACGGTGTCGCGGATGCGCGAGGCGGGCGTCGATGCCAAGGCCATGCTTGCCGGCAACAATGCGTGGACCGCGTTTAACGCCGTCGGCAATCTTTTCGTACCCGGTCCGACCGGCACAAACGTCAACGATCTCCGGGCGATATTGATCAAATAGCTCAGGCGGCCATCAGCCTTTTCACCGTTCTCATATCCTGCAGGAACCGGTCGCGTTCGGCCTGCTTGTCCGCCGGCTCGCGAATGCGCAGGATGAAGGACGGGTGGATGGTGACGAAGACACGCAAGCCATCGTCGCGCTCCACGACCGCCCCGCGCATCTTCATGATCGGCACCACCTTGCCGAGCAGCGCCTGCGCCGCCGTTGCGCCGAGCGCTACCGCCAGATTGGGCTTGATCAGATCGATCTCCTTATCGAGCCACCAGCGGCAAGCCTGCACCTCGCCGGCGTTCGGCTTGGAGTGGATGCGCCGCTTGCCGCGCGGCTCGAACTTGAAATGCTTGACCGCGTTGGTGACGTAGACTTTCAGCCGGTCGACGCCGGCATCGTCCAGGATCGCGTCGAACACCTTGCCGGCCGGACCGACGAAAGGTTTGCCCGCCAGGTCCTCCTGGTCGCCCGGCTGTTCGCCGACGAAGATCACCTTGGCTTTGTCAGGGCCCTCACCGAACACGGTCTGCGTGGCGTCGTGCCATAGCGGACAGCGGCGGCAGATCTTGGCCGTTTGGCGCAGTTCGGGAATCGTCCTGGCGTCGATTTCTGTCGTTTCCGGGGATTTGCCGGTCGGCAAGCCCCTCGACTGCACCTTGGCATGGTGCGACGTGGGGGTCGTCTGCATCCTGGCGATCATGGCTGATGCGGCCTTGTCCGCTCCTGCAATCAGAACCGGAATGAGCGAAGCCCACCGAAGGTTCCGTTGAATTTATTCGGCGTGGCCAACGTGATGCCTACACCTCGTGCAGATAGAGGTGATAATCCAGTTCGCTGACCGTGCGCGCCACGCGCAGATATTCCGACTGCTTAATCGCCACGAACGTCCGGTGCAGGTCTTCGCCCAATGCGCCCTTGAGGAAGGTCGACGCCCTTGCCGCCTCGATCGCGGCACGCCAGTCGACCGGCATCGTCGTGCGCGTGACGGCCGATTCGTAGCCATTGCCGGTGGTTTCGGGACCGGGATCGAGGCCTTCGTCGAGGCCTTTGACGATGCCGGCCAGCACCGTTGCTGCCACCAGGTAAGGATTCGCGTCGACGCCCGATGGCCGGTGCTCGATGCGGCGGTTCTTGGCATCGCCGGCCGGCACACGCAGAGCCACCGAACGGTTGTTGACGCCCCAGGTCGGCGCCACCGGCGCATAGGATTGCGATACGAACCGCCGCCATGAATTGGCGTGCGGCGCGAAGACCAGCATCGATTCCGCCATCGTCTGGATCAGTCCGCCGAGGCCGCGCAGCAGCGGCAGCGACCAGCTTTCGCCGCCGGCTTCGGCAAAGACGTTCTTGCCGACATCATCCAGCAGCGAGACATGAAAATGCATGCCAGAGCCGGCATACTTCTCGATCGGCTTGGCCATGAAGCAAGCGGTGACACCATGCCGACGCGCCTGCGCCCGCACCAGCCGCTTGAGCATGACGAGATCGTCGGCCGCCCGCATCACGTCCTTGCGGTAGTTGAGCGTCAGCTCGTACTGGCCGGGCGCATATTCCGAGATGACCGTCTCGGCCGGGATGCCTTGCACCTTGGCTGCGGCGTAGATGTCGGAAAACAGCGGCTCCATGCCATGCAGATGGTCGACGGAATAGACCTCCGTCTTGGCCGAGCGGCGTCCGTCAAGCACCGCGTGCGCCGGCTGCACCTTACCTTCGGCATCGCGCTCGTTGGCGAGCAGGAAGAATTCGAGCTCGAAGGCGCCGGCCGGATGCAGGCCCTTGGCCGCGAGGATGTCCACCTGGCGGGCGAGCGCCAGCCGCGGGTCGGACGACATCGGCTGGCCGTCGAGATGGTACATCGCCATCAGCACCTGGCCCCGCGGCGGCTGGGTGCCGAACAGCGGCACCAATGTGCCGGGGATCGGCCACGCCCGCAGGTCGCCGTCGCCGGTCGTCCAGATCAGCCCGGTCTCGTGAACATCCTCGCCGGTGATGTCGAGGCCGAGGATCGAGATCGGCATGTGCCGGCCACCCTCGAAGATGCTCATCAACTCGTGCCGGCGCACGATCTTGCCGCGCCCGACGCCATTGGCGTCGGTCAGCACGATGTCGAACGCTTCGATCTCGGGATGAGCGTCGAGAAAGGCCTGCGCCTCGGCAGGCGTCGAGCCCGAAGGGGATGCCGTGACCAGGTTCAAACTTTGCTTGGGCGCGTGTTTCATGCCGCAAGCTTGTCTCACGCCGTAAGCTTTGCCGCAACCGCGCCGAAGGCGGTGATCAGCCGGTTCACCTGGGCGGCGCTGGTTGCAGGAGAGATCAGCATCATGTTGTGGAAGGGTGCGATCAGCACGCCGCGATTGACCAGCGCGACATGGATTGTCGCTTCGAGTTCCGGCGCATGCGCTCCCTCTGCTTCGCCGCCGTTCCTCAGCGGGCCCGGCGCGCAGATGAACTCGACACGGGCACCGACGCGAGCAACATGCCAGGGCAGACGATAGCGATCGATGACGGCGGTCAGCCCGGCGTCGAGCCGCCGCGCCAGACGGTCCATATGGCTGTAGTTCTCGTCGGTCATGACGTATTCGAGCGTGGCGCGCATCGCTGCGAATTGCAGTGGATTGGCCGACAGCGTTGTCCCCATGCCGGAGTAGCCGGGCTCTTTCCTGCTGATATAAGCGGCATAGCGGGCCGCAACGTCTTCGCTCATGCCCCAGACGCTCGCCGGTACGCCGCCGGCAATCGGCTTGCCCAGCACGAACAGGTCCGGTTCCAGCCCGTATTTGCTTGTATAGCCGCCGGGACCGGTCGAGATTGTATGCGTCTCGTCGATTAGAAGCAGCGTGCCGGTCGCACGGGTGAGACGCCGCAAGCCATCATGAAAGCCGGCTTCGGGCAGCACCATGCAGGAATTGGTCAGCACCGGCTCGGCGATGACGCAGGCGACATCGTTGCCCCGGAGTGCCGCGTCGAGCGCCGGCAGATCGTTGAACTCGACGACATCAGTCGCACGCGTCAGGTCGCGGAACTCGCCGGCCAGTCCCGGTCGATTCACCGCTTTCCCGGCGACCAGCCGCACCATCGTCTCGTCGACCGAGCCATGATAACAGCCGTTGAAGACCAGTATCTTCTCCCGGCCGGTAACGGCGCGGGCAACGCGCAGCGCGAAGCGGTTGGCATCGGTCGCCGTCGTCGCGATCTGCCACAACGGCAAACCGAAACGCTGCTGCAGCAGCGGCCCGATGGCGAGCGCGTCCTCGGCAGGCAGCATGTAGGTCAGGCCGCGTCCGGCCTGCCGGCGGATGGCGCGTGCGACCGACGGCGGCGAATGACCGAACATCGAACCGGTGTCGCCAAGGCAGAAATCGTCGAGCCGGTTGCCGTCGATATCTCTGATGATGGCGCCCCTGGCACTATCGACGAGGATCGGGAACGGCGTCGGCCAGTCGTTCATCCAATGCATCGGCACGCCGCCGAAGAAGCAGGGCAGGCCATGGCCGATTTTCGCCATCGATTTTGGCCGCGCCCGGCGGAAGACTTCTGCCTCGGTCGCGCGCAACTCGGCGATCCGGGCCGGGCCGATGCCGCCGATGGAAGTCTTTGAATGGTTGATTACGTTCATGGCGGCCCTCTCAGTCGCACTTTAGACAATCGGCATCCGCCACCGCAATTGGCCGGGCGGCTGCCCTGTGTTGGGTCAGCGGTCATTGAATGAAAACGGGCGCTTGACCGCGAGCCGCCTTCGGGCGCCAATGGTACTTCGGCTGGAGGGACAACATGGTGCGGGCGATCGTCTGCGCAGCAACGCTGCTGTCGTCGGTTGGTGCGGCTCTGGCGTCCGGCGGCATCTGGTGTTCCGCCGAGGATGCAGCCGTCAAATTTCAGGTCGGTGCCGGGGTCACCAGAGGCATGGGCGGGCCGACCTTCAATTTTAGCGGCGAGCTCGAAATTCTGGGCAGGCCGGCTGACGACAGTCTGCGTAAGACGGTATTCGGGGATCAGAACCTCACGCAATATTGGCTCGACAACAAGGAATTGCGGCTGCTCGTCTACCATGAACGGCAGGTCGAAAACGCCTACGGCTATGTCGAACTGACGATCCTGACCAAAGCCAGCGACGAAGGCGTCTATGACGGCCGCTATTTGCTCTCAATCTATGATGTTACGGCCGATACCGAAAAGGACGGCAAACCGGATGAATTGACCGGTAAAGTATCTTGCGGAGCCGAGTAAGTAGCAGGCTACGCCGAAATATCGATGACGCCGCAGTCGCCCGCGGCGCTGCCAAAGGCGACACGGCGCTCTTCCTTGTCCCACATCATCGAAGTGACGGCGCCCTTGCCCGGCCGGCGCAACAGCACTTCCCTGGCGTCGGCGAAGCGCACCGCCATCACCATGCCGTCATCATAGCCGATAGCAACGACGTCCTGGCTTGGGTGACAGGCGACGGAGGTGACCATCGCATTGCCTCGCGTACCGAGTTCCAGCGGCGCCTTGCCCATCGGCCCATCTTTGCCGGAAAACGGCCAGATGATCGCTGCCGGCGCGCCG
>NZ_SUEG01000037.1:0-36471 GCF_005063415.1 Mesorhizobium sp. | reverse complement strand
CCAGCCATTTGCCCTTGGCGCTCCACGACAGGCTTTTGACCTTGCCGGGGTAGCCGGACATCCGCATGTGCTTGCCGTCGGCGAGCTTCCAGCCATGCAGCGCGTTTTCCTGCATGGTGGTGACGACGAAGCCGCCGTCCGGCGAGAAGGTGATGCCGGTGTGGGCGCCGGCCCATTCGAGCTCGACCGGCTTGCCGTCGGCAGCCGGGAAATGCAGCGTCGCGCCATTGTAGCGGGCAACGCCGAAGCGCATGCCCTTGGGCGAGAAGGCAAGCCCCTCGACCGAGCGCGGATGCGAGAATTCCCTGGTTTTGCCGTCGGCAAAGCGCACATGGGCAATCTTGCCCGAAGCATAGGCAACAGCGCCTTGCGGCCCGGCGGCGACGCTGGTTATCCATTTTTTGCCTGCGGTCGCCAATTCCGCTGTATTGCCGCCTGCAGTCACGGCAAAGATCCTGCCGTCCTCACCACCGGTGATCAGCCGGTCGTTCGCCGCGTCGTGGAAGGCGGCGAGCATTCCGTCATTGGCCTGCACCGTCTTGTGGCCGTGGTCGAGCCGATGGATTGTGCCGTCGGCCAGCGCAAAATGCGGCACGTCGCCGAGGAACACGGCGGCGAGGCAGTGGCCTTCGAGATCGAGCGGGGCGACTGTCGGCATGAGAGATCATTCCGTTCGAGATTTCTGCTGCCCCACCCTTAAGGGGTTGAGCTGCGGGTCTCAACCCGTGCTTCGAATCGTCGTGAGGAGAGGACGCCAGCGTTGCGGGCTGCCCTTCTCCCATAACAAGGGGAGAAGGAAGAAGGGGCAGCTAAATCAAGCGGCCTGGCAGGCCTCGAAGCTTGTCTTCAGCCGCTCGGCGTCGAGTTCGCGGCCGATGAACACCAGCCGGCTCTCGTGCTTCTCGCCGTCCTTCCAGGCGCGCTGGTGGTCGCCCTCGATGATCATGTGCACGCCCTGGATGACATAGCGCTCGTCATCGCCTTTCAGCGCGATGATCCCTTTCAGCCGCAGGATATTCGGGCCTTCCATCTGGGTGATCTTCTCGATCCACGGGAAGAACTTTTTCGGGTCCATCTCGCCGCCGCGCAGCGACACCGACTGCACGGTCACGTCATGGATGTCGGAAGCGTGCTCATGATGATGCCCGTCATGATCGTGGTGATGGTGATGATGGTCATGATCATGATCATGATGGTCGTGATCGTCATGCGCCTCGAGGAAGTGCGGATCGTTCTCCAGCGCCCGGGACAGGTCGAACGCACCGCGATCGAGCACCTCGGACAGCGCCACGCTGGCGCGCGTGGTGCGATGGATTCGTGCCGCCGGGTTGATGGCGCGGATCGTCGCCTCCACCTTGCTCAGCTCTTCGGGGGTGACCAGATCGGTCTTGTTGAGCACGACGACATCGGCAAAGGCGATCTGGTCCTCGGCCTCGCGAGAATCCTTGAGGCGCAGCGGCAGGTGCTTGGCGTCGACCAGTGCCACCACCGCATCGAGCCTGGTTTTGGAACGCACGTCGTCGTCCATGAAGAAGGTTTGTGCTACCGGCACGGGATCGGCGAGGCCAGTGGTCTCGACGACGATGGCGTCGAAGCGGCCGGGCCTGCGCATCAGGCCTTCGACGACGCGGATCAGGTCGCCGCGCACGGTGCAGCAGACGCAGCCATTGTTCATCTCGTAGATTTCCTCGTCGGATTCCACGATCAGCTCGTTGTCGATGCCGATCTCGCCGAATTCATTGACGATGACGGCGTAGCGCTTGCCGTGGTTTTCCGAAAGGATGCGGTTGAGCAGTGTCGTCTTGCCGGCGCCGAGATAGCCGGTGAGGACAGTTACGGGGATCTGCGTCTGTGCGTCGCTCATATTGTGCCTCGAATAGGGGTTGTCGGCTCCATATAGGACGTGTGCTCGCGTTTTGCACGAGGCAACCGGTGGGCCAAAGAGAGGCCGGTATTGCCGAACTTTCCTCACATTGCCGAACTTTCATTGGCGCGGGCTGGCGGTAGGGCCTAGATAGGCCGAGGATCATTTACGGGGGCTGTTCGCACTGAAGAGGCGCCAGATGTCCGACAAGTCCTTGCCACTAAGCCGTCGGCAGGCGCTCCGTCTCGTTGCGGTTACCGCCGGCGGCATATTCCTGCCTGCCCGCGCAAGGGCCGGGCAGGTTTCGCCCTATGCCGGGCTTGCGTTGTTCGAAGCCGGTGCCGGCGTCTGCGCCATCACGCCCGAGGTCACCGAAGGGCCGTTCTATTTCGACCCGAAGCTTGAACGCACCGACGTCACCGAAGGCAAGAAAGGCATTGCCCTCGATGTGCGGCTGCAAATCGTCGACGCCGCCTGCCGGCCGCTTCCCGGCGCACGCGTCGATATCTGGCATTGCGAAGCCCAGGGCGCCTATTCCGGCTATCCCGGACAGGGCGACGGGCAGGATATCGACACGTCCGGCCAGAGCTTTCTCCGGGGCTGGCAGAGAACCGATGAAAGCGGCATTGCTTCTTTCGCCACCATCTATCCCGGCTGGTATCGCGGCCGCACCACCCACATCCATTTCAAGATCTTCCCCGACGACCGCTCGGTGATGACCGGCCAGATGTTCTTCCCCGACAGCCTCAGCGATCAGATATTCGCCACCGTCGCGCCCTATAACGACCGTCCCGGCAAACGCGACACATCGAACGCGCGGGACGGCATTGCGCGGCAGGCCGGGCCGCTGTCTCAGGCAGCGCTGCGGGAAATGGCGGACGCCTTTCAGGCCTTGATGGTGGTCGCAGTGAAGGCCGGTTGAGAAACGCCTCGTCACGTCCCCACCCAGCCATTGCGGAAAGTCGTTTGTCATCTAACTGAAATAAACATCTGGCATTAGCCACGGCGAACACCGCGATGCTTGCCGGCAAAGCTATTTTTCGAGCCGGAAGGTTTTCGATCGTCATTGCCAACCGGCGGCATGCTTTTATGCAGCCCGCACCGGTTCGGCCGAGGAGGGATGAGCATGGCCAAGGCGGACAAGACTGCAACAATGAGCCGGCTGCATTCAGCGGCGCGGCTGGCGCGCACGGCGCTCGCCGCCCGGCTTCTGGCGCATGGTTTCTATGCCGGCCAGGACCAGATCATGCTGGCGCTCGACCGCGACGACGGGCAGACGCCCGGCAATCTTGCCGGCCGCCTCGGCGTGCGTCCGCCGACCATCACCAAGACCATCAACCGGCTGCAGGCACAGGGTTTTCTGGAAAAGCGCGCCTCCTCCGCCGATGCCCGCCAGGCGCATATTTTCCTCACCGACACCGGCCGCGAAATCATCCACGCCATCGAGAAATCGGTGAAGAAGACCGAAAAGCAGGCATTGAAGGGTCTCGACAAGAAGGATCAGAAAGCGCTGTTCAAGCTGCTTGCCCGTGTCGAGGCGAACCTGTCGAACGGTGAAATGGTGCTCCCCGATGACGAACTGGATATCGAGGACAAGATGTTTGAATAGCTCACGCGTTCGCCACTGACGGCCGTCGCGTCAGTGCCGACCAGCGTCCCGGTGTGACGCCGAATGCCTTTTTGAAATGCCGATTGAAATGGCTTTGGTCGCTGAAGCCGGCCGCGATGGCGATCTCTGCCAGCGGTTCGTTGGCTTCGATCATACGGCGGGCTCGCTGAAGCCGGCGCATCAACAGGAACCGGTGCGGGCTGGTGGAGAAGGTGGCGCGGAAATGCCGCGACAGGGCATAAC
Source organism: Mesorhizobium sp. (assembly GCF_005063415.1). Classification (GTDB taxonomy): domain Bacteria; phylum Pseudomonadota; class Alphaproteobacteria; order Rhizobiales; family Rhizobiaceae; genus Mesorhizobium. The sequence goes on along the minus strand of NZ_SUEG01000037.1, from coordinate 32,755 downwards.
GGTCCAATCCGGTTATCGCCTCCAATTCATCCGAACGGACAATCCGCGCAACATTTTCCTCAAGATAGTCGCGCGCCAGGCTGGCGGCGCGCCACGCACTTTTCGCTACCGGTTTCGCCGGCTGACCAGCGTGCCGGGCCAGGCTTTGCATAAGCTGCGTCATGAAATCGACGACAAACAGCTCGTCCAGTTCCTGATTCAGCGGCCCGAGCGCCGAAAGCAGCGTCGCGCGGAGGTCGCGATCTGTCATCACAGCATTCCCGACGAATGGCAGTGATCCGCCGCCGAGGCAATCGAGCATCAGGGACGGCTCCAAATAGAGCATTCTGTATCGCAAGCCATCTTCGGTGCCGGCACCGCCATCGTGCAGTTCGTCGGGATGAAGGATAATGATCTGGCCAGCCAAGCTCTGATGCGTTTGGCCGCGATAGCGGAAGCGCTGCACGCCATAAAGCGTCACCCCGATCGCATAGGTGTCGTGGCGATGGAGATTGAAGGCATTGCCGTGGAACCGGGCCTCGATGCGTTCCATGCCGGCAGCACGGGGTGCCGGTACGATGCAGTTCTCGGCTGCATCCACGCACAAACGTCCAAGACCCTGAAAGGCTTCCCGGTCTAGATCGTGCGCCATTGCTTCACTCGCAGCCTCGGATTGGCCCCCTTTCGGATTGGAAACTGTCGCATGTTCGATACGAAATTTGCAATCGTGCTCAAGGATAATCTTCCCGTCTGGCAAAAGCTCAACGTCACCGCCTTTCTGACCAGCGGCATCGTCGCGCAGTTTTCCGACATTATCGGCGAGCCCTACCGTGATCGCGCCGGCAATATCTACAACCCGCTATCGATCCAGCCGGTCATCGTGCTTTCGGCGGACGGCCAGACGCTCGGCGCGATCCACCGGCGGGCGCTGGAGCGTGGTGTGACGGTCTCGCTCTATGTCGAGGAAATGTTTTCGACTGGGTATGATCTGGCCAACCGTGCCGTCTTTGCCGAATTTGCGCCGGAGGATGCCAAGGTGGTCGGCATCGCGCTTCGCGCCGAAAAGAAGCTCGTCGACAAGATCACCAAGGGCGCCCGCATGCACGCCTGACTTCTTCGGCCACCAGGGACAAATCTGAGCCTGTCGGCGGCTGTCGCCGTGCCAGCCTGTTTTGGCTTGCCCGCAGGCGACAATTGCCGCATTGGTGAGGGACTGCCTTGCTTCCCGTCCGGCCTGAAATTGAATGCTCCCCCAAGACATGACGAAAGCGCGACGTCGCCGGCGGCGATCCTGTGCATGCTTTCCGTCTACGTGTTTTTCACCTTCCTCGACACCAGCAGCAAATACCTTGTGCTGGCCGGCGTCTCGGCGCTGATCGTCGCCTGGACCCGCTTCGCGGTCCATGTGCTGATCGTCGGCGTCTTTCTGCGCGGATGGCGCGAGCCGCTGCGCTTTCGTCCCGCCAACCTGCCGGCGCATCTCACGCGCGGTCTGCTCCTGTTCGGATCGACGATATGCAACATTTTGGCGCTGCGGACGCTGCAGCTGGCGGAAACCACCTCGATCTACTTCTTCGGCCCGATGGTGATCACCGCGCTTGCCGGTCCGTTGCTAGGGGAATGGGCCGGCTGGCGGCGTTGGCTGGCGATCATGAGCGGCTTTGTCGGCGTCCTCATCATTACCCGGCCGGGCATTGGGGTTTTTGGCGTCGGCCATCTCTTTGCGCTCGGCTCGATGCTATCGAACAGTTTTTACGTCATCATGACGCGCCGCATGTCCGCGACGGAAACCTCGGAAAGCCTGATCCTGTTTTCGGCGTTGGCGCCGGCCGTGCTGCTGCTGCCGACACTGCCGTTTTCGCTTTCGCTGCCGCAGGATGGCTGGCACTGGTTCATATTGCTGATGCTTGGCGTTTTCGGCGCCCTTGGCCATTGGCTTCTTGTGCAGGCCTATCGCCTTGCCACCACCACGGCCCTGGCCCCCTATCCATATTCGCAGATGATCTGGATGATCGTCTCCGGCTTGATCGTCTTCAACCAGTTTCCCGATCGCTGGACACTGGCCGGTGCCACAGTCATCGTCGCCAGCGGCCTCTACATCGTCCACCGCGAGCGCCGGCTTCGCTTGCGCAGCCGCGCGACGCTGGACGCGGAGGCGGAAGCGCTGGCAAAAAAACTTTGATTTGCTCGGGATCGATGGCATAAGAGCCGGCCTTTAAACAGTTTAAATTGCTTCGGGAGCGCAGGGCGCTGGCACAGAAGATCAAGCTTTCGACCATCGCGGATGCGCTCGGCGTGTCCACGGCCACGGTCTCGCTGGCCTTGCGCGACAGCCCGCTGGTCGCCGGCGGCACCCGCGACCGCATCAAGGAACATGCACGCGCCATCGGCTATATCTACAACCGCCGCGCCGCCAGCCTGCGCACCTCGCGCTCAGGCATAGTCGGTGTCGTCGTCCACGACATCATGAACCCGTTCTTTGCCGAGATATTGCGTTCGATCGAGAGCGAGCTCGACCGCAGCCGCCAGACCTTCATCCTGTCGAACCACTACGACCAACTCGAGAAACAACGCACCTTCATCGACACGCTTCTGCAACTCGGCGCTGACGGCGTCATCATGTCGCCGGCCATCGGCACGCCGCCCGAAGACATCATCATGGCCGAGGAGAACGGTCTCCCGGCAGTGCTGATTGCACGCACCGTCGAAGGCGCCGACGTACCGGTATTCCGCGGCGACGATGCCTACGGCACCGGGCTTGCCACCAATCATCTGATCTCGCTTGGCCACAAGCGCATCGCAATGATCGGCGGTACCGACCAGACCTCGACCGGCCGCGATCGCTATCAGGGATATGTCAACGCTATGGAGTCGGCAGGGCTTGAGGTCAGGCCGTCCTGGCGCATCGCCGGCCCGCGCACCAAGCAGGCCGGCTTCGAGGCCGCCGGGCAGTTCCTGGCGCTAAAGGACAGGCCGACCGCGGCCTGCTGCTGGAACGACCTCGTCGCCATCGGCCTGATGAACGGCATTGCGCGCGCCGGTCTGGTGCCGGGCATCGACATCTCCGTTACCGGCTATGACGACCTCGAGGAGGCGGCGATCGCGACGCCGGCGCTAACCACGGTCTGGAACGGCCAGCGCGAGGTTGGCCGCCGCGCCGCCAGCGCGCTGCTCGACAAACTCAACGGACAGACGGTGCGGCCGTCGCAGGAACTGATCAAGCCGGAACTGCATGTGCGCCAGTCGACCGGCAAACCGGTGGAACGTGCATGACAAAAACCGAACAGCAAGCTGTCGCCATTCTGGTGCCGGGCCAGTTCAACGATCATGCGGTCGGCCGCATCGACGGGGCGTTCAGCAGCGTTCGGATCGAACGCGCCGATCCCTCGCTGGTCACCGACGAGATGCGCCTTACGGTGCGCGGCATAGCCGCCTTTGGCGGCATAAGCGCCGCGTTGATGGACGCGCTGCCAAAGCTCGAGATCATCGCCAATTTCGGCGTCGGCTATGATTCGGTCGATGTCCGCCATGCCGCACGGCGCGGCATCATGGTCACCAACACACCGGACGTGCTGACCGAGGAGGTCGCCGACACGGCGCTCGGCCTGTTGATCAACACCATCCGCGAACTGCCGCGCGCCGAGGCCTGGTTGCGCGACGGAAGTTGGCTGCGCAACGGCAATTATCCGCTGAGCCGGCTGACCTTGCGCGGTCGCCATATCGGCATCTTCGGCATGGGCCGCATCGGCCTCGCCATTGCCCGCCGGCTCGATGCTTTCGGGCTGTCCATTGCCTATCACAACCGGCGCCGCGTCGAAGGCCTGTCCTATGACTATCACCCGACGCTGAAAGGTCTCGCCGAGGCGGTCGACACGCTGATCTCGGTGGCGCCCGGCGGGGCTTCGACGGAAAAGGCGGTCAATGCCGAAATCCTCTCGGCCCTTGGGCCGAACGGCGTTTTCGTCAACATCGGCCGGGGCAGCACGGTCGACGAATCAGCCCTTGCCGCCGCACTTGCCAGCGGCAGCATCGCCGCTGCCGGGCTAGACGTCTTTGCCGACGAGCCGAATGTGCCAGCGGCGTTGCTTGCCGCGCCCAACACCTCGCTTTTGCCACATGTCGGCTCGGCCTCGCAGCACACCCGCCGCGCCATGGCGGACCTGTGCGTCGACAATCTGGTCTCGTGGTTTTCGCAGCGCAAGGCGCTGACGCCGGTGCCGGAGACGGCAAACGTCAAGGCGAGGCCGTGACCGCCATATTTGTTAACTTCAGCTTAACCCTTCGGAATCATTCTGGTCCTTCCTAGTGTCTGTCCGCCTGACAGCACATGACAGCAAGATGAAGCGCGCCTCCCTGATCTCTTCGAACGCGGCGCGCTTGAAATGCGCGGAGAAACAGGATGAAAACGCTTCCCGCATTGATGGCGACTGCTGTGCTGTTAGGCAGCGTCCAGCTGTTTTACGCCGGTAGCGGTCAAAGCCGCGCAGCCAGTGAGTCAACACCTTCGTCCGGCAACTACAGGCTGGTAGCCAATGGCGACGAGGCCTCTTGTGCAGTCAGCCGCGGCGCCGAGATTTCGCAAGGTTTGTCGCTGTTGACGGTCGCCGCGAATTGCCGCCGCGTGTTGCCCGGCGTCGAGCAGGCGAAGTTCTGGCGAGAGCAGGATGACGGCACGGTCACCTTCAGCGCCAACGGCACCGATCCGATCGTCATGTTCTCAGTCGCCGACGGCGATGGTTACGAATCCTACGCGCCGGCGCTGCCGCTGCTGACGCTGGCGTCGGCCGGCGACTGACGAGCGCGGCAGGACTATTCCGCGGCTGCGCGCGCGCCCGATTTCGCCGCCTGATGCAGGCGCACCGCATCGCCGAATGCGCGAAATATCTTTACCGAGATGCTGTCCGATTTGACCCAGTATTCGGGATGCCACTGGACGCCGACGGCGAAAGCCCGTGCATCGCGCACCGAAACCGCCTCGACTGTGCCGTCGGCGGCGACCGCTTCGACCTGCAGCTTCGGGCCAAGCCGGTCGACCGCCTGGCGATGCACCGAATTGACCATGATGTCGCCGGCGCCGAAGACCCCGGCCAGGCAGCTGCCGGGTTTTATCGACACGCTCTGACGGATGGCGAAGCGTTCGTCCTGATTGTCGCTTGCCGGCGCACGATGGTCGAGCGAACCGGCGCGTTCCTGGATTTCGGTGGCCAGCGTGCCGCCCAGTGCCACATTCATCTCCTGGATGCCGCGGCAGATGGCGAGCAATGGCACCCCGCGCTCCACCGCCCGGCGGATCAGCGGCAGCGTGGTGGCGTCGCGGGCGGGGTCGTAGGGACCATTGGCTTCGCTGGCGTCACCGCCATAGAGCGAGGGATGAACGTTGGACTTGGAACCGGTGACCATGACGCCATCGACGGCGGAAAGCAGTTCGTCGAAGTCGAGCCGGTCGCCGAAGGACGGTACCAGCAGTGGGAACACGCCTGCACCCGAAAGCGCCGCTTCGAGATATTGCTGCGGGGCGGCATGCCAGGAGTAATTGTCGAACTGGCGGACGTCGGTCGATATGGCGACGAGCGGCTGGTGCATTTGGTCCGGATCCCATCGGGTGCAACGAATTATCTGCCTGCAAAATAGGCGATCCGAAGGCGCATTTCCATGGCAAGTTTCGGCGTGTCGCGTAGGCCAGTTAATCGACCTTAGACTATAGTTGCAAGATCTGCCCCAACGCCGTGAATTTCCCCGAAATGCGCCACTCAAACCGGGCTGCCGCGCTGGACTCGACTCCTTGCCTGTGTATTGTCGGGCTCGAAGCCGATCCGGGCGCCGAAGCGTCCCGAATGTCGGTCAGTTGATCCAAAAGGGAGGAACTTCATGGATCGTCGTTCGTTCATCCGCAAGGCCGGCACCACCGGCGTTGGCGCCGCGGCCGCTGCCGCGACACTTGCCGCGCCGGCCATCGCCCAGTCCAATCCGAAAGTGACCTGGCGGCTGGCGTCGTCCTTCCCGAAGTCGCTCGATACGATCTATGGTGGCGCCGAAGTGTTTTCCAAGATGCTGTCGGAGGCGACCGACGGCAACTTCCAGGTCCAGGTCTTCGCCGCCGGCGAACTCGTTCCCGGCCTGCAGGCCGCCGATGCCACCACTGCCGGCACCGTCGAGGCCTGCCATACGGTGGCATACTATTACTGGGGCAAGGACCCGACCTGGGCGCTGGGAGCGGCGGTTCCGTTTTCGCTCAATGCGCGCGGCATCAACGCCTGGCACTATCATGGCGGCGGCATCGATCTGTTCAACGAGTTCCTGGCGACGCAGGGTCTGTTCGGGCTGCCGGGCGGCAATACCGGCGTGCAGATGGGTGGCTGGTTCCGCAAGGAGATCAAAACGGTCGCCGACCTTTCCGGCCTCAAGATGCGTATCGGTGGTTTTGCCGGCAAAGTGGTGCAAAGGCTCGGCGTGGTTCCGCAGCAGATCGCCGGTGGCGACATTTATCCGGCGCTGGAAAAAGGCACGATCGATGCCGCCGAATGGGTCGGCCCCTACGACGACGAGAAGCTCGGCTTCTACAAGGTTGCGCCCTATTACTACTATCCCGGCTGGTGGGAAGGTGGACCGACTGTCCACCTGATGTTCAACAAGGCGAAATACGACGAACTTTCCCCGGCTTACAAGTCGCTGGTGCATACTGCCGCTCAAGCGGCCGACGCCAACATGCTGCAGAAATACGACTATCTCAATCCGGCGGCGGTTAAGCGGCTGGTTGCCGGCGGGGCCAAGTTGAGCCCGTTCAGCCAAGAGATCATGGCCGCCTGTTTCGAAAAGGCCAACGAAGTCTATGCCGAGATGGAAGCCTCGAACGCGCCGTTCAAGAAGATCTGGGACTCGATCAAGGCGTTCCGCAAGGAGCATTATCTCTGGGCGCAGGTGGCCGAGTACAACTACGACACCTTCATGATGGTCCAGCAGCGCAACAGCAAGCTCTAGGACATTCTGCGACGCCGAGTGGCTCCGCTCGGCGTCGCAGAAATGGACTAAAACAAAGCGGATGCCCGGTTTTATTGGCATCCCACTCCAGGCCGGCGTTTGATCGTCCCTTGTCAAAGGACCCCGGGCCACGCCCCGCGGTCATTCCCCGTCAGCCTTCCGACGCTCTGACTTCCACCAATATCCCACCCGGCGCATGGCAATAGAACGTAATCGACGTGATGCGGCCGGGTATCAGCTGCTGGACCTCACCCGGTTGTTGGCCGGCGTCGGCATAGGTGGAGGGGTCGCCTTTCCCCGGCTTCATCAGCCCGGCTTTATCAGATTGAGGATGAAGCCATCGATGCGACGCAGAACCGCGAAGCCTGCCGGTGGCAACCGGCCCGATGGATCAGCCCTGAGACACTACCAGGACCTTGACCTCACCTGGCGCCGGCGGGTTGGCAATGATCGCCACGGCTTCGTCGAGGCTGACTTGTCGCGATATCAGCCGGTCTACCTCGATCGCCCCCGAGGCGATTAGATCGGCAGCCCGGCGATGGGTAAAGGGGTTGAGGAAGGAACCCAGGACCTTCAACTCACGGAACAGCAGATCGAACGGTTCGAACGCCACTTTCATGCCTTGCGGCATCACACCGACGACGACGACGGTGCCGCCCGCTTTGGCCAGCCGCATCGCCTGCTCAACAGTGTCTTTCACGCCGGCGCATTCGAACACCACGTCGACGCCGCCCGGCATCAAACCCGACCGGCCGACGATCGCATCGGTGGCGTCGGAAGCACTGGGATCGACCGTCGCCGTTGCGCCAAGTTGCTCAGCAAGAGCCCGCCGCGAGGCCTGACGCGTCGACAGGATGATGGTCGTCGCACCGGCGAGCTTTGCCAGCTGAACGGTGAGCAGGCCGATCACACCGCCGCCGAGCACTGCGACCGACGAGCCTGGTTTGATCGCGGCAAGGTCCACGCCATGCAGGCAGCAACCGAGCGGCTCACAGAAAGCACCATGCGTCGGCTTCAGATCGCCTGGCAAGGCGAAGGCCTGTTTCTGCGGCAAGGCAAGATATTCGGCAAAGCCGCCATCGCGATGGATGCCGATGGCGCGCAAATTGCCGCAGAGATTGACCCGGCCGGTCTGGCAATGCGCACAGCGGCCGCAGGCAATGTTGGGGTCGCCGGTAACGCGGTCACCGACGGAAAAGCCGGATACGGCAGGTCCGATCGCCTCGACGATGCCGGAGAATTCATGCCCGAGCGTCACCGGCGGCGTGCACGGGAATTCACCATGGAAAAGATGCCTGTCGGTGCCGCAGACGCCGCACGCCTCGATCCGCACCAGCAACTCGTCTGGCCCGGCGGTCGGTTTCTCGACCTCGCACATGGCGAGGCCGCCCACTCGCTCCAGTCGCACCGCCTTCATGGCTGCCGGGCCTTCCTCAGTTGAAACTCGGTGGTTGCGACAGATCGATTGCCGGTGCCGCCGGTTTCGCGGGCGGCTTTTCGTCGAAACTCGGCGGCTGCGACAAATCCGGTGTGGTAGGTGAGGCCGGGGCAGTGCCGCCGTTGGCCGGCGGCGCGCCAAGCGGCGACAAGCCGATGCCAGGCGTCTCCGGCACCTGATAGTTGATTGTGCCCGGATCGACGACGGTGCCTTTGTAGTGCATCACCATCTGCGGGAAGGCGATGGTCAGGCCGATCATGATCACCTGGATACAGACGAAGGGCACCGCGCCCCAATAGATCTGCCCTGTGGTGACCGGCGCGATCTGCTTGCCGCTGAGCCGGTCGAGATAGGGCACGCGCGCGGCGACCGAGCGCAGATAAAACAGCGCGAAGCCGAAGGGCGGATGCATGAAGGAGGTCTGCATGTTGACGCCCAAAAGCACGCCGAACCAGATCAGGTCGATGCCGAGCTTGTCGGCCGCCGGTGCCAAAAGCGGCACGATGATGAAGGCAAGCTCGAAAAAGTCGAGGAAGAAGGCGAGCACGAAGACGAGGATGTTGACGCCAATCAGGAAACCGACTTCACCGCCCGGCAGCGACGTCAACAGGTGCTCAACCCAGATGTGGCCATTGACCCCGTAAAAGGTCAGCGAGAACACCCGCGCGCCGATCAGGATGAACAGAACGAAGGACGACAGCCTGGTCGTCGAGGCCAGCGCCTGCTTGATCACGTCGAGCGACAGCCGCCCCTTCATCGCCGCCATCGCCAGCGCGCCGACGGCGCCCATGGCGCCGCCTTCGGTCGGCGTGGCGATGCCGAGGAAGATGGTGCCCAGCACCAGGAAGATCAGCGCCAGCGGCGGGATCAGCACGATGATCACCTGCTGCGCCAGCCTGGACATCAGGTTGATCTTCAGGCGCTGGTCGACGATCGCCACGACATAGATGAAGATGACGCCAATACTGGCGCCGAGGATATCGGCGTTGCCGCCATGGTTCGGCGCGAGGTAGCGATACGCCGAATAGGAAACCACCACCGCCGCCAGCAGCGCCGCCAGCAGCGACAGCACGCCATGGCCCAGCGTGCGGGCCTCAAGCGGCAGGGCCGGCATCGACTTCGGCCGGAAGATCGACATGAGGAGGATGTAGAGCATGTAGATGCCGGTCAAAATGAGCCCGGGGATCAGCGCCCCCTTGTACATATCGCCGACCGAGCGGCCGAGCTGGTCGGCCAGCACGATCAGCACCAGCGACGGCGGGATGATCTGGGCGAGCGTCCCGGACGCGGCAATGACGCCGGATGCCAGCCGGCGGTCGTAGCCGTAGCGCAGCATGATCGGCAGCGAAATCAGACCCATGGCGATGACGGAAGCCGCAACCACGCCGGTCGTCGCGGCGAGCAGCGCGCCGACGAAAATCACGGCATAGGCCAGGCCACCACGGACCGGTCCGAACAACTGGCCGATCGTGTCGAGCAGGTCTTCGGCCATGCCGGATCGTTCGAGCACGATGCCCATGAAGGTGAAGAACGGGATCGCCAGCAGCGTATCGTTCGACATCACCCGGCTGCCATAGAAATTATCCGGCAACGCGTGCAGCAACGGCCAGGCGAGATTGATTGAGCCGCCCGAATAGGGCGACAGCAGCACGCCGATGAAGAAGAACATCAGGCCGTTGGCGGCGAGCGAGAAAGCGACTGGGTAGCCGATCAGCAGGAAGACGACCAGCGAGGCGAACATGATCGGCGCCATGTTCTGGGCGATGAACTCGATCACGAGCGCACCTCTTCGACGAGCGCCTTGGCTTCTAGCTCGGCCTGCTCATGCACCGATATGAACGGAGTGGGATCGTCCATCTGACCACGCATGATGGCGATTTTCTTGATGATTTCGGAAATGCCCTGCAGCGCGAGCAGAAAAAAGCCGACCAGCAAGATCGCCTTCGCCGGCCAGATGATCAGCCCGCCGGAATTGTTCGACATCTCGCCGCTGCGATACGACAGCGACACATAAGGAACGAAATAGACCACCATCAACGTCACGAACGGCATCAGGAAGAAGACGTGACCGAAAAGGTCGATCCAGTGCTGCACGCGGCGCGAGAACATGCCGTAGACGATATCGATGCGGATATGGTCGTTCTGCTTCAGAGTGTAGGCGGCGGCCAGCATGAAGGCGGCGCCGAACAGATACCATTGCAATTCCAGCCAGGCGTTCGAGGACATGTCGAACACCTTGCGGATGACGGCGTTGGCGGCGCTTACCAGGATCGCCAGCAGGATCAGCCACGAAACCCATTTGCCGATGAATTCGTTCAAACGGTCAATGGCTCTGGAAAGAGCGAGAAGCCCTGCCATGCATTCCTCCCTTGTGTCAGAGCACGCCGGTTCCCTGTCCGTCGCGTCGCTGTGGACCAACGGTATGCAGTGCGTGGTTCGGCGGGTCAACATGGGACAGCCCGCATAAACACGGTTGTGAGGTGATGCCCGGCAAAATGCTGCCGCGTCCTTTGCATGTCCAAGGACATGCGGCGCTTTCACCCAACCAAAGTCGGGTGCGGCTCAGGCGATTTTCTGTTGGTCGCGGCCGGAGCCGATCAGCACAAGCATCGCGACGAGGAACAGGTACATCCAGCCGTCCCGCCATTCGAGCGGGAAATAGCCGGCCCATAGCGATTCGGCCATGCCGAAAGCGGCGGCGCCCAGTGCCGCCCGCAAAGGCGAAAGATAGCCGCCCACTGCGGTCACGAACAGGATTTTCAACCCGTAGACCAACCCTGTGCCGAAGCTGATGTTGCCGTAGTAGAAGGCGGCGAGCACGCCAGCCAGTGCCGCGCAAAGGCCGCCGAAAAGCACCGCACGCCGAAACACCGCGCGGACATCGACACCGCACATCGCAGCGGCCTTTGGATCGTCGGATACGGCACGCCAGCTTCGGCCGAAGCTGGAATGTGTGAACCCCCACGCAGCCAGCGCAATAGCCGCCAGCACGGCGGCGCAATCGAGCAATTGGATCAGCGTCAACGTCGCCTTGAAGCTGGCATTCTGCGCGAAGACGATGGTCTGGGCCAGCATTGGCGGCAACCATAGGTCATGGGTATCGGCGGCGATGCGGCTGGCTTCCGACAAGACCAGCAATATGCCGAGCGTCGTCACCACGATGGCGTTGGGCGAGCGGTCGGCCAGCGGTTCGAAGATGCTTCGCGACAGGACATGGCTGAGCAGCGCCGCATAAAGGAATGCCGCCGCTACGCCGAGCGCGACCGATGCAAACAGCGTCAGCCACAGCGCCTGATAGCCGAACGCCGCGGTGAGGATCATCGTATGCCCGCAAAAGGCGAACAGCGCGCCATAGGCAAGATTGGTGCGGTGCAGGATGCCGTTGGTCAGCACGTAGCCGAAGGCAAGCAATGCGTAGAGCGCGCCCGAATGCAGCCCGTTCAGAACCTGCTGGAAAAAATAGAGCATGCAAGACCCTCGATGCATGCCCCGCAATCGGGGCAGAGGTTTGGGACGAACGACATTCCCAATACGGCGATCGCCTCAGTGATGACCGTTGCACCCGGAATCTAACTTGTCAAACGCGATTTATAGGTTAGATTTCGCCGTATGACAGTATCCTGGACTCCGCACCGCTTCACCGGTGGCATGCTTGCGCTCGACACGGCGAACACCGTCGTTTTGAGGAACGATCCGGAGAAAACCTTCGACCGTTTCGACGATCCGGCCGAGATCGCCCGCTTTGCCGAAGCGGCGAGCGGCTTTCGCGCCGCCGAGCTCGGCGGCAGGCGGCTCGTGGCGCCGGCGCCTGAAAAGATCGCACCGGTGGTGCTGTCGATCCGGGAGACTACCGATCGACTGTTTCGCGGCGCGGTGTCGAAAGGTGTGATCGCGACAGGCGACATGCCGAAATTCCTGGAAGCCTGCGCCGGTGGCCTCGCCCATAGCCGCACCGAAATCGGCACGCCTGGGAAACCGTTCGGTGATCCGGCGACGCCGATTGCCTTCGAGGCGGCGCTTGCGGTCTCGGCGCTGTCGCTGCTGCGCAGCGACACCATCGCCAGGCTGAGGATATGTCCGAACTGCAGCTGGCTGTTTGTCGACAAAAGCCGCAATTCGAGCCGCCTCTGGTGCGACATGGCGGTGTGCGGCAACCGCCAGAAGGCAAACCGATACTATCGCCGCCGGACCGCGGCCAGGGAGGTCACCAATGTCTAGAATATTTTCGCGCGCGATGATTGTCGTCGCGGCGTTGTTCGCGGCGGCCGCGCTCGGCGCCTGCCGTGATTCCGGCAAGGACCAGCTGTTCGCCATTTCCGGGAAGCTGTTCGAGTTCAATTACCGGCTGGGTATCGCCACCTATGTCATCACCCTCAATCCGCTGCGGCCGGTGGGTGAGGGGCAGGTCGCTGTGGTCTCCTTCCAGAACCCGGCCGGTGGCGATCCGATCATCGTCACCCAGAAAATATGGCCGAAGCTGCCGCATGTGACGCTCACCAGCCCGCCGCTCACCTGCGTTGTCAAGGACAAGCCCTATGCGGTGTCGATCCGCATCGAGGATTCCAGCGGCAAGTTGCTGCAGAGTTTCGAGACCACTCTGACGTCCTCGCTCGACCAGTCGGTCCTGCCCGACCGGCCTCTGGTGGTCGGGCCAGTCTACGAGCTCAACAAGGACTTGGCCGGCCATGTCGACGGCAAGCTGCCCGGCGAACCGAAGCCCAGTTGCCCAAAGGCTGCATGATGCGTCACCAGCGGCACCGACCGCCGCCGGAATTTTCGTGCTCGGCCATCCTCCCCGACAGGCGTTTCGTGGCGCCACACGGCCGCGCACGGATCGTTTGTTGCGGACCGCCTGGCACCTTCGATTTTGTTTGACCTCCCCGGCAAGGGAAGAAAGACTGTGGGCACTCGACTCCGACGTTGGCCGCGCACCTCCAGGCGCGACCTCCGCACAGGAAATGCCTGATGACGCTGCACAATGTCGCGCTCGACGATAAGTTCGACCTGGCAAAGGAGCGCATCTTCCTGTCGGGTGCCCAGGCAGTCATCCGCATGCTTCTGATGCAGCGCGAGCGCGACCGCCGGGCTGGCCTGAACAGCGCCGGTTTCGTCTCCGGCTATCGCGGCTCGCCGCTCGGCGGCCTCGACATGCAGCTGTGGAAGGCCAGGAACCAGCTCGCTCAGTCGGACATCGTCTTCCAGCCCGGTCTCAACGAAGAGCTCGCCGCCACCGCCTGCTGGGGCTCGCAGCAGGCCGAATTGCTGGGCGAGGGCACCCATGACGGCGTTTTTTCGGTCTGGTATGGCAAGGGTCCGGGCGTCGACCGCTCCGGCGACGTGTTCCGCCACGCCAATCTCGCCGGGTCGTCGAAACATGGCGGCGTGCTGGCCCTGATGGGCGACGACCACATGGCCGAATCCTCGACCAACGCGCATGCCACCGAGTTCCTGTTCGTCGACACCATGGTGCCGATCCTCAATCCGGCCGGCGTCCAGGAGATCATCGACTACGGCCTCTACGGCTTTGCCATGTCGCGTTTTGCCGGCACCTGGGCGGCGATCAAATGCATCAAGGACAACATCGAATCGACGGCTTCGGTCGATGCCGCGCTCGACCGGCTAGATATCGTCATCCCGGACTTCGACATGCCGCCCGGCGGCCTGAACATCCGTAACGAGATCGACATGCTCGGCCAGGAGGAGCGGTTGCATGAATACAAGCGCGCCGCCGCTTCGGCCTTCATCCACGCCAATGGGCTGAACCGGATCGTCTATTCGGGCGGCAGCAGCCCGAAGCTTGGCATCGTCACCATCGGCAAAAGTTATCTCGACGTTCGCCAGGCACTGGAAGACATCGGCATCGACGAAACGGCCGCCAATCGTATCGGTATCAGGCTGTTCAAGGTCGGCTGTCCGTGGCCGCTCGACCTGCAGCACATCGCCGACTTTGCTCGCGGCCTCGACACCATCGTCGTCGTCGAGGAGAAACGCTCGCTGATCGAGGTGCAACTGCGCGAGAACCTTTACGGCACCGCGACGCAGCCGGTCATCGTCGGCAAGAAGGACGAGCGCGGCGACTGGCTGTTCCCGGCCAAAGGCGCGCTCGACCCCAACGATATTGCCATCGCGCTCGGCGAGAGGATTTTGCGAACGATCGGCCCATCGGAAGAAATCGCTGCGCGGGTGGCGAAGTTGCGCCAGTTCCAGGCGATGCTGGCCGACACGTCAGACATCGCCTCGCGCACGCCCTTCTTCTGCTCCGGCTGCCCGCACAATTCCTCGACCAAGGTGCCGGACGGCTCGCTCGCCGCCGCCGGAATCGGCTGTCATTTCATGGCGCTGTGGATGGACCGCAATACGGTCGGCTTCACCGCCATGGGCGGCGAGGGCGCGCAGTGGGTCGGCCAGGCGCCGTTCTCGAAGCGCGAGCACATCTTCCAGAATCTGGGCGATGGCACCTACAACCACTCGGGTGTGCTGGCGATCCGCTTCGCGCTGTCGACCGACGCCAACATCACCTACAAGATCCTCTACAATGACGCCGTTGCGATGACCGGCGGGCAGCCGCACGAGGGCGGCCTGACGGTGGACATGATCGCCAGGCAGGTGCGCGCCGAGGGCGTCGAGCGCATCGCCATCGTCACCGACGAGCCGGACAAATATGCCGGCAAGGTGGAATTTCCCGCCGGCGCCACCATCCATCACCGCGACGATCTCGATCTCGTCCAGCGCGAGTTGCGTTCGGTCAAAGGTGTCTCGGTGCTGCTCTACGACCAGACCTGCGCCGCCGAGAAGCGTCGCCGCCGCAAGCGCGGCACCTTCCCCGATCCCGACAAGCGTATCTTCATCAACGAGCTGGTCTGCGAAGGCTGCGGCGATTGCGGCGTGCAGTCGAATTGCGTCTCGATCCAGCCGGTCGAGACCGAATTCGGCCGCAAGCGTAAGATCGACCAGTCGAGCTGCAACAAGGACTTCTCTTGCGTCAATGGTTTCTGCCCGTCCTTCGTCACCGTCCACGGCGCAAAAATCAGGAAAGCCGAAGGCATTGCCGGCGCGGCCGACCCGCTCGCGGGGGTGCCGGTGCCGGGGCAATTCACGCTCGGTGAACAAGGCTGGGCGGCGATCATAGACGGTGTCGGCGGCACCGGCGTCGTCACCATCGGCGCGGTGCTCGGCATGGCCGCGCACCTGGAAGGCAAGGGCTGCGGCATGATCGACATGGCCGGCCTCGCCCAGAAGGGCGGCTCGGTGTTCACCCATGTCCGCATCGCCCGCACGCCGGACGACATCCACGCCATTCGCGTATCGGCCGGCAAGGCTGATCTCGTGCTTGGCTGCGATCTCGTCGTTTCGGGTGCCAAGAAGGTGCTGGCCGCGGTGCGCGAAGGCCATACCATCTTCCTCGCCAACACCGCCGAGATCATGCCGGGCGAGTTCGCCCGTTCGGCCGATTTCACGCTGCCCGTCGAGCGGCTGAAGAAAGCGATAAGAGCTGCCGCGGGCGACGACAGGGCGCATTTCTTCGACGCTACCCGCACCGCCACCGCGCTGTTCGGCAGCTCGCTTGGCGCCAACATGTTCATGCTCGGCTTCGCCTTCCAGCACGGCGGCTTGCCGCTGTCGGCGGAGGCGGTCGAGAAGGCGATCGAGCTCAACGGCGAGGCGGTGGCGATGAATGTCGCGGCATTTCGCTGGGGCCGCCGCGCCGCCCACCAGCCGAATTTCGTCCGCAGCCTTCTCGCCCAGCCGGGCAAGGCCACGCAGCCTGCCGCCACCGCCGAGACGCTGGACGATATAATTGCTCGCCGCGTCGCCTTCCTGACCGCCTATCAGAACGCCGCCTATGGCAAGCGCTATGCCGACAGACTGGCGACGCTGCGCAAGGCCGAAACCAATGCTGTGCCCGGTTCGACCGTGGTGACCGAGGCTGCCGCAAAGAACCTGTTCAAGCTGATGGCGATCAAGGACGAATACGAGGTGGCGCGGCTTTATACGGACGGCTCCTTTGCCGCAGAGCTCGCAAAGCAGTTCCAGAGCTACGACAAGCTCGAATTCCATCTCGCACCGCCGATCATGGGCAGGCGCGGCAGTGACGGCAGCCCGAGGAAATCGAGCTTTGGTCCGTGGATGATGAACGGGTTCCGCCTGCTGGCGGCGATGAAGGGGCTGCGCGGTACCGCTATCGACCTGTTCGGCTACAGCGCCGAGAGGCGTATGGAGCGGCAGCTTCTAACCTTGTATGAGGCGGATCTGGATCTCGTCGCCGGCGCGCTGGCACCGGGCAACATCGAGGCCGCCGCCGCGCTTGTTTCGGTGCCGGCGCTCATCCGCGGCTTTGGCCACGTCAAGCAGGCCAGTGCCGAAAAAGCCGCCGGCGAACGCCAGCGTCTGCTCGACCGCCTTTCGACGGCGCCGCTGCGGCCGCAGCTTCAAGCCGCCGAATGATTCCGCGTTGTGATACCCCTTGTTTACCTGAACCTGTAGTTTCCCTGTTTCCTCAACGTCAGCGATGGACCCCGGCGGGGCTCGAATCGCCGCTCTAAACCTTTCTTAAGGCCAATGTGACACTGCTGGGTTCCCAGGGTTGGGATCCAGGCGTGAATCTGAGACGAAAAAACGAGATTCCGGTCGACGTTTACATTCCGTTCGTGGAAACTCTGTTTCGCGACGGCGTGACGCTTTCGATCGGCATTGTCGCGCAGACCTTCCTGATCGGCCTTGTCTGGTGGAAAAGCGGCGACCCGCTTTATCTGCTTGTCGCGATCGCGATG
Organism: Mesorhizobium sp.; assembly: GCF_005063415.1. GTDB lineage: Bacteria > Pseudomonadota > Alphaproteobacteria > Rhizobiales > Rhizobiaceae > Mesorhizobium. The sequence goes on along the minus strand of NZ_SUEG01000037.1, from coordinate 15,589 downwards.
GTTCTCGTCGGTATCTTCCGCATGAGAAACTTCCGCAAATACAACAGCTTGCCCCCGCCGACGACCTGGGAAGAGGCGCACAAGCGCGAGAACGACTACATCCTCTATGGCTCCTTGCACGGGCTCACGCTTGGCGCCTTCTGCCTGCTTGGCATCTATTTTGCGCGCGACAGTTTCGCTGAGATCGCCTCCGTCTGCCTGACGCTGGCCACGGCCACCTCCATTGCCGGGCGCAACTATGGCTCCCCGCGCATGGTCACCATCCTGACGCTTGCCTTGACGTGGCCGATCTCGTTGGGGTTCCTTTTACGTGGCGATATCTACCACATCCTTCTCGGGCTCCTGTCCGCGCCATTCCTGTTTGCGATTCGCAAATTCGCCGACACGGTCCGCGACGTGCTTTTTGCCGCCGTCTCGGAGGAAAAAAAGGCGAACCGCATCGCACAGCGTTTCAACCGCGCCCTCAACACCATGTCGCATGGTCTTGTCATGCTCGGTCCGGACGGCCGGGTAGCGGTGGCCAATGCCGAAGCCGCGCACCTGATGTCGCTCAAATCGCCGGATGCCTTGCTCGGACGCTCGATCCACGGTCTGCTGATGCGCGGCGTTGCCGGCGGCATGCTGGCGCCGAAGGATTGCCGCTACATCGAAGCCCAACTGACGCGCGCCCTGCGCGAGGGCCGCGACCGCAAGGTTCTGGTCTCGCTAGCCAACGGCCAGCACTATGAATTTTCTGCCCGGGAAGGCAGCCAGGAACTGGGCGTCGTCACTTTCGAGGATGTGACCGCCCGCGTCGAGGCCGAGGACAAAATACGCTTCATGGCCCGTTACGACAGTCTCACCGGCCTGCCCAACCGCGCGTATTTCCATGAACTGGTGGTGGAAGCCATGGCCTCGGGAGATCCAGACCGTCTCTGCGGACTGGTCGTCCTCGACCTCGATGATTTCAAGAGCGTCAACGACACGCTTGGTCATCCGGTCGGCGACGGATTGATTTACGCCGTTGCTGAGCGGCTGGCGGCAATTGCCGGCCCAGGTATCACCGTCAGCCGCTTCGGCGGCGACGAGTTCATGATCTTCTTCGAACGCATCGAAGATGAAAGCCATCTGACCGGCCAGGTTGATGAGATCTTTGTCAATCTACAGGGCGAGGTCGATGTCGCCGGCCACGGATTGCGCATCCAGGCCAGCGGAGGTGCGGCGCTCTCGCGGGTCAAGGATACCGACGTCGATGCCATGATCGTCAAGGCGGACCTTGCACTCTACAAGGCAAAGGAGCTTGGCAAGAACGGCTGGCGGCTGTTCGAGGCCTCCATGGACGCTGCGTTCCGCAGCCGTCAGCTGATGAAGGCGGACCTGCGCAGCGCTGTGGAAAACAACGAATTGCGGGTTGTCTATCAGCCGATCGTGGCGATGAGCACGATGCGTATCGCCAGTTGCGAGGCGCTGTGCCGCTGGGATCATCCCGATCTCGGGCCGATCTCTCCCGGTATCTTCATTCCTCTGGCCGAGGAAATGGGCATCATTTCCGACATCAGCACCTTCGTCCTGCATGCGGCCTGCACGGAATGCGCCAAATGGCCGGCCCAGACCAGCGTGTCGGTCAATCTCTCAGCCAAGGATTTCCGCAATCGTGATGTCATCCAGAAGGTTCGCGATGCGCTGGCCGGTTCCGGTCTGCCGGCCGACCGCCTCGAGATCGAGGTCACCGAGACGGCGCTGCTCGACGACAAGTCGCTGACACGCCAATATATCGAGGAATTGAAGCGGCTCGGCGTGCGTATTGCGCTCGACGATTTCGGCACCGGCTATTCGAGCCTGAGCTATCTCCATAAACTGCCGCTCGACAAGATCAAGATCGACCGCTCGTTCCTGATGGATGTCACTCAGAACAGACGGTCGCTCGAATTGCTCAAGGGCATCGTCAACCTGTCGCGGCCGCTGGGACTTTCGGTCACCGTTGAAGGCGTCGAGACTTTCGAACAGCTCAAGATATTGGCCCTGCAGGTCAAGCCCGACATGGTCCAAGGCTTTCTGTTCGGATCGGCACTCAGCGCGTCCGGCATCGAGACGATGTCGAGCACCGTCTGGCCGTTCGCCAAGGATATCCAGACCGCAAGGAAGGCGCCGCGGCGCTGATTTTGCGCTGAGAAAACCGCGCATTTTAGTATAATTTTATTAATTGTTAACCTTAACGAGCGGTAAACGAGCTCCTACTTATTTTCATCTTTACATCTCATGACCCGTCCGTAGTGTCGGCTGGTGGCGGTAATCGCGGGGAATAGAGTTCATGTGTGCCCAGTTGAGTTCGCTCGGCCATGCGGCGGGCGCTGGTGGGGAAAGTGCGCCCGAAATGTCCAGCTTCGCCAGGAATGTTTCGGCGATGCTGGAACGGACGGAATATCGCCGTTGCGACAAGGGCGAGGATCTCGAGGACATCTATCGCCTACGCTACAAGTCGTACCGTTCCAACGATATGGTTCCCGATAACGAGAACCACACCATTCACGACGAACTCGACGAGGTGCCTAACGTCTTCCGGTTCGGTGTCTACATCGACCAGGAACTCGTCAGCACGCTGCGTATTCATCACGTCACGCTGTCGACGCCAAGATCGCCTTCCACCAAGGCTTTCGGTGATATCGTCATGCCGATGCTGAGGGAGGGCATGAGCTTCGTCTGCCCCAGTCGGTTCGCCTCCGACCCGGAATGGTCACGCGTGTATCCGCAGATACCTTATCTCACGCTGCGGCTCGCCGGCATGGCATGCTTTCACTTCAACGCGCCCTATTGCCTTTCGACCATCCGCGAGGATCACGCCGGCTTTTACAAGCGGATCTACTACGCCGAGAAGATCAGTGAGCCGCGTGCCTATCCTGGCGTCTACAACAAGGTCGTGCTCTACCGTGCTGATGTTGGCGCTATTCGCGAACGGTCGCTGTCGCGCTTTCCGTTCTTCCGTTCGACGCCGATGGAGCAGCGCATGCTGTTCGATAGGCCAGGTGTCGGCGAACTCGCCCCGCTGACCATCTTGCCCACCGCCAAGTATTTTCGCGAAGCCGCCTGAACGAGCCCATGGAGCCTTCCGCTCGCTTCGGCGTTCTGGGCAAGGGTGCTGGCGGTAGGTTGGCATGGCCGATATCCGCCACGCATCGCTTCGACAGCGATCCGATCAAAGGAACCGATATGACCATTTCCACGCTCGCCCTTACCCCGCTTATCTCGCTGATTGCAGGCGTGCTGATCCTGGTGATGCCGCGGCTGCTCAATTATATCGTCGCCCTTTATCTGATCGTTGTCGGCCTGCTCGGACTGTTCCCGCATCTCGCCGGCTAACGACATCGGCAATGGCGGATCTGCCATCCATTGGGATTGGTACCGCGCTCCGCGCAGCGATTTCAAGTTTTGCTTGAGATTGTTGGCTGCGGCGATGCGGCAATAGCGCCATTGCCCTTAACGCGGCTTTTCGCTATGTGCCTGAAAGATGTCTTCGAAGGGGTATTCCTATGGCTGAACACACGCCGACCGGTCCTGTCGAACTGGGCGCGAAGATGGACTATGCCGAGCACGACCGCACCTATGCCGGCTTCCTCAGGCTCGCGAAATACGGATCGCTCTTTTGCCTCGCCGTGCTTCTGGCAATGGCTTTCGGCTTTTTTGCGGGAGGCTTCTTCTCAGGAACTATACTGTTCGTTCTGATCCTGGCCGTCGGCGCCTTTATTCTCCGATAACTCCTCCAACCTTTGTCGAAGGCGCCGCTCGGGGTCGGTCGGCGTCTTGCGGTAGCGGGTTCCGGCCGAAAGGATCATGCGGTGGGACAGACGGTTTTCATCCCTCGTGAGCTCGATGCGAACGAGCCGCGCGTCGCGGCCTCACCCGACACGGTGAAGCGGCTGGCGGCGCTGGGTTTCGACGTGGTTGTCGAAAGCGGCGCCGGCACGGCGTCGCGCATCCCTGACGACGAGTTTGCCAAGGCAGGCGCCGTGATCGGCAAGGCCGGCGATGTTTCCAGGGCTGATGTCGTGCTCAAGGTGCGCCGGCCGAGCGATGCCGAGCTGAAAGCGTATCGGCCGGGCACTGCCGTGATCGCCATCATGGATCCCTACGGCAACGACGCTGCCGTCGCGGCACTTGCCAGGGCCGGTATTATTTCCTTCTCCATGGAGTTCATGCCGCGCATCACCCGCGCCCAGTCGATGGACGTTCTATCCAGCCAGGCCAACCTCGCCGGCTATCAGGCGGTGATCGACGCGGCTGCCGAATATGACCGCGCCTTGCCGATGATGATGACGGCGGCTGGCACCGTACCGGCAGCGAAGGCGTTCGTCATGGGCGTCGGGGTCGCCGGTCTGCAGGCCATCGCCACCGCGCGTCGCCTCGGTGCCGTGGTCACCGCCACCGATGTACGCCCGGCCGCCAAGGAGCAGGTCGCCTCGCTCGGCGCAAAATTCCTGGCCGTCGAGGACGAGGAGTTCAAGGCGGCCGAGACGGCCGGCGGCTACGCCAAGGAAATGTCGAAGGAGTACCAGGCCAAGCAGGCGGCGTTGACCGCCGAGCACATCGCCAAGCAGGATATCGTCATCACCACGGCGCTGATCCCCGGCCGTCCGGCGCCGAAGCTGGTTTCGGCGGCGATGGTCGCCTCGATGAAGCCGGGATCGGTGATCGTCGACCTTGCGGTCGAGCGCGGCGGCAATGTCGAGGGCGCCGAAGCCGGCAAGGTGGTGACCACGGCCAGCGGGGTAAAGATCGTCGGCCATCTCAACGTTCCCGGTCGCGTCGCGGCATCCGCCTCGCTGCTTTATGCGAGAAACCTCTATGCCTTCCTCGAGACGCTGGTCGACAAGGCGGCGAAGACGCTTGCCATCAACCACGACGACGAACTGGTCAAGGCGACGATGCTGACCGATGGCCGCAAGGTCGTGCATCCCGCCTTCGTCAGGGCTGAGCAGGAGCCGCCAAAGGGCCAACATGTCGAACCGCCGGCCATTCCGGCCAAGACGATGGTTGCCGAGGCTTCGGCGAAGCCGGCTGCGAAGAGGCCGGCCGCTTCGAGGAAGCCCAAGACCACCGGAGGGATCGCGTGATGGATCAGACCCTGCAGAAAGCCCTCGACCAGCTCGACCAGGCCACAGCTGCCGTGCGGCTCGCCGTGCAGAACCTTGCCGTCGCTCCCGGCACTGAGGCGGCCGGCGACGCCGCGCACGCGCTGTCCGGCGGCGCCATCGATCCCTTCGTCTTCCGCTTCGCCATTTTTGTCCTGGCGATCTTCGTCGGCTACTACGTCGTCTGGTCGGTGACGCCGGCGCTGCATACGCCATTGATGGCGGTCACCAACGCCATTTCGTCGGTTATCGTGGTCGGCGCGCTGCTGGCCGTCGGCATCTCGGCCTCGGGCGTCGCCACCGGCTTCGGCTTCGTTGCGCTGATGCTTGTATCGGTCAACATCTTCGGCGGCTTCCTCGTCACCCAGCGCATGCTGGCTATGTACAAGAAGAAGGAAAAGTAGGCCGCTATGAACGCCAACTTCGCCTCCTTCCTCTATCTGGTCTCCGGCATCCTGTTCATCCTGGCATTGCGCGGCCTGTCGCACCCGACCACCAGCCGCCAGGGCAATATGTACGGCATGATCGGCATGGGCATCGCCATCGCCACGACGCTGGCGCTGGCCACCCCTTCCGCCGGCCGCTTCGCGCTGATCGTGCTCGGGCTGCTGATCGGCGGCTCGGTCGGCGCGGTCACGGCACGGCGCATTGCCATGACCTCGATGCCGCAGCTGGTCGCGGCCTTCCACTCGCTGGTTGGTCTTGCCGCGGTCATGGTGGCGGCCGCCGCCATCTATGCACCGGAAAGCTTCGGCATCGGCACCGTCGCCGATATTCATGCCCAGGCACTGATCGAGATGAGCCTCGGCGTTGCCATAGGTGCCATCACCTTCACCGGCTCGGTCATCGCCTTCTTGAAGCTCGACGGCCGCATGTCGGGCAAGCCGATCATGATCGGTGGCCGCCACTTCATCAACGCGGCCCTCGGCATTGCGCTGATCGTGCTGATCGTGCTGCTCGTCACCACCGAGACCAAGCTGGTCTTCTGGTTGATCGTTGCCGCCTCGCTGGTGCTGGGTGTGCTTCTCATCATCCCGATCGGTGGCGCCGATATGCCGGTGGTAGTGTCGATGCTGAATTCCTATTCGGGCTGGGCCGCCGCCGCACTGGGCTTCACGCTCGGCAATCTGGCGCTGATCATCACCGGCGCGCTGGTCGGCGCGTCCGGCGCCATCCTGTCCTACATCATGTGCAAGGGCATGAACCGGAGCTTCATCTCGGTCATCCTCGGCGGCTTCGGCGGCGAGACATCAGCCATTGCCGACGACGGCATCGAGCGCACGGTCAAGCAGGGCTCCGCCGAGGATGCCGCCTATCTGATGATGAATGCGCAAAAGGTCATCATCGTGCCGGGCTACGGCATGGCCGTCGCCCAGGCGCAGCATGCTCTGCGCGAAATGGCCGACAAGCTCAAGGCCAACGGCGTCGACGTCAAATACGCCATCCACCCTGTTGCCGGCCGCATGCCCGGCCACATGAACGTGCTCTTGGCCGAAGCCAACGTGCCTTATGACGAAGTGTTCGAGCTGGAGGACATCAACTCTGAGTTCGCGCAGGCCGACGTCGCCTATGTCATCGGTGCCAACGACGTCACCAATCCCTCTGCTCGTGACGACAAGTCCTCACCGATCTACGGCATGCCGATCCTCGACGTCGACAAGGCGCGCACTTGCCTGTTCGTCAAGCGCTCGCTCGGCTCCGGCTATGCCGGCATCGACAACACGCTGTTCTACAAGGACGGCACCATGATGCTGCTCGGCGACGCCAAGAAGATGACCGAGGAGATCGTCAAGGCGATGGATCACTGAAACGACGTCGTTGCCAACTCACTGCCGATCGTCGAATACAGCCCGGCTCCGCGCCGGGCTTTTTCTTGGCTGTTACCGGTTGTGAAGATACGATGCCGACCCGTCGTCTTGCTAACGGCGTCATCGTGGAGGTGCTGGTGCCCAACCCTGGTTCTGCTGCATCGCCGGCCGCCGATCTGACCGCAGCAGCGAAGGCGCCACGCAAGCGCAGCCAGGCGGTGGTGGTCGTGCACGGCATGGGCGAACAACGGCCCATGGACACGTTGAGGGGGTTTGTCCAGGCCGTATGGAGCCACGATCCGGCCCGTGCTCCGTTCTATGCCCATGTCGCCGATCCGGCCGACCCGATGGGTGCGAAGATCAACCAGAGCTGGATCACGCCCGACAGCCGGACCAATTCGCACGAGCTTCGCCGGATCACCACGCCCTATGATGTCGATGGCCGCCGCACCGATTTCTACGAGCTTTACTGGGCCGACATCACCCAGGGCACGACCCGGAGCCGCCTTGCTGCCTGGGTGACGACCCTGCTCTGGCGCAAGCCCGCCGATATTCCGCACGATGTGCGCAAACTCTACGCCGTCACGCTTTTGGCCACCATCGTCGTCCTCGGCGCGGTGCTGGCGCTGGCAACGTCGGCCTGGCAAGGCTACATCTCCTGGACGACCGGCGTGCTTGTCACGGTTCTGGCGTCGTTCGTCATCTGGTCGGTGGACCAGTTTGGCTTGCCTTATTTTGGCGACGTCGCCGCCTATGTGCGGGCCGAAGCGGCAACGGTCGAGAAGCGGGCGCTGGTCCGCGAGCGTGGCCTCAAGCTGCTGAAGCGCCTCATGACGGACGACGCCTACGACCGCATCGTGCTGGTCTCGCACAGCCTGGGGTCGATCATCGCCTATGATCTGTTGCAGATATTATGGGCCGATTTCAGGCCTCGAAAGCTGGAAGCCATTCGTGACAGAGCGCGGCTGAAGGCGATCCACGCCGTCGACAAGGCAACGCTGGCCGCCGATGCGTCCGCCTGGCCCGACAGCCTCGACGACCTCCCCGCATTCCGGCGCAACCAATGGGAGCTCTACCGGCAGCTTCGCGTCGGCGACGCCGATCATCCGCTGTCGTGGAAGATCAGCGATTTCGTCACGCTCGGCAGTCCGCTGACGCACAGCGAGTTTCTGGTGACTTACAACCTCGCCGAATTCAGGCGCGGCATCGCCGAGCGGCTGTTCTCGGCATGCCCGCCGATCGCCGACAGGGCGGCGGGCGGGACCATGCTCTACCAGGAAGGGCGCAGCCATTCCGGCAAGCCGCAGCGGGCGGTGCATCATGGCGCGGTGTTTGCCGCGACGCGCTGGACCAATATTTTCGACAGGGGCAATGGCTGGCTGACCGGCGACCCGATTTCAGGGCGGATGACGGAGAACTTTGGTCCCGGCGTGGAAAACGTTCAGGTCGAGCTGCGCGGCTCGCGCGGCCGCGTCTTCACGCACAGGCTCTACTGGTCGGTGACGGCGAGCGGCGTCGAGGTCAACGCGCCGGCCGGTGCACAGCCGCGCTCGCACCTTGCCGTGCTGCGCGATGCGGTCGATCTTGGCCGCAAGCTGGAGGACTGAGCTATCGGCGGCGAGCAGCGCACGACAATGCTGCGCCGGCAGTTCAAAGCAAGGTCCCCTTCGGGCGTAATCTTCCCGAAGCGGATGGAGTTGGCTTAGCCACGGATCAGCGATTGGTCAGGAAAATTGCTTCCTCGTCGTCGCGCTGCCTGCCGCCAAGTGCTGCAGCCGCGCTGGCAATGAAGGCCCCGACGACCAGCGACAGCGCGCTAATCAGCGAGAAGGTGGCGCCTGCCTTTCTGGCGGTGTCGGCCGCCTGCTGGGCCTTGACCTTGGCGTCCTGCGCTCTGGCGATTACCGCATCGACGCGAGCGGTGGCATCAGCTTCGGACAGGCCTGTGCGGGCGGCCACCAGCCGCGACAGATACGTCTTGTCGTCGGCCGATATTTCGCCTGCTGCGGCACTCGCGATCAGAATGCGCGATGCCTGCGCCGTTGCAGCAGCGTCGCTCTCCGGATTGGCGGCAGCGAGCCTGGCCGGATCGGCCGGGCGGAACAGCGTATCGACGAAATACGATGTGGCGTTGTCTGTCGAGGCGCTACCCGCGTTTGCAGCAGCACCTGCCGAAGCGCCCATTGCCGCGCCCGATGCCACAGTCGAAGCAGCCTGGACACCGGTACCTATCGCGGCCGAAAGCGCCGTGCCGAGCACGCCGGCGACGAGCAGCGTCGCCAGCGCCCAGGCCAGGAAGCCGTGAGCGGTATCGCGGAAGAAGACTTCATCGGTGTGGATGCCGACCCATTTGGTGCGCAGGCGTCCGGCGAGGTAGCCGCCGACGCCCGATGACAGCCATTGCACGACGATCAGCCAGACGGCGGTGGAAACGGCGAAAGTGGTGACTGACGCACCCGAGCCGGACCATGGCGACACCATGCTCAGCCCAAGCCCGGAGCCGAGCAGCATCAGAATGAAGGTAAGTGTCGAGGCAGCAAAGGCCCCGGCGACGATTGGCCCCCAGCTGACGGCGGGGGAAGAGGATTCCGTCGGTGCGGAAACGTCGACAGTCGTTAGGGTTGACGGCATCGAAGCCCCCTACCGTGCGAACAGCATGATCAGAATAATGATTGGAATCGGGACTCCGAGAAGCCAGAGCAAAATGCCACGTCCCATGGATGCCTCCTGCGGCGATTGTGATCAACTACAATGCCTTGAAAGACTTTCCGTTCCCGGCGATCCGTGGTGGTCTCTGTTGCAATGCAGCAGACAACATTGGTGCGCCGACGCGCACCAATGCACATCATATCTGCCGATCGGGCTCTGGATCGCGGCTCAGATATCCAGATTGGCCACAGACAACGCGTTTTCCTGGATGAATTCGCGCCTTGGCTCGACCTCGTCGCCCATCAGCCGTGAAAACAATGAGTCCGCATCAGTCGCGTCATTGACCTTGACCTGTAAGAGCGAGCGCACATTCGGGTCGAGCGTCGTTTCCCAGAGCTGCTCGGCGTTCATTTCACCAAGGCCCTTGTAGCGCTGCATGGTCAGGCCCTTGCGGCCGGTGGCAAACACGGCATTGAGCAGCGCCAGCGGCCCCGAAATGGTTTCTGAGACATCCTTGCGGCGCAGCACCGGCGGCTCGCCATAGATTTCCGCCAGGCGCGGCGCATAGCGGTCGAGCTGGCGTGCGTCGGCGGAATTGATCAGCGCCAGGTCGAGATGCGCGAACTCCTTGACGCTGCGCACCGTTCGCTCGAAGACATAGCCGCCAATGCCTTCGTTCGAGGTCGACATGCGGCCGATCCAGCCGCGCTCGGTATCCTCGGCGATAATGTCGAGACGACGGGCAACACGCTCGGCCGTCTCGTTGGCGCGGCGGAGGTCGGTGAAGATCTCCGGGTTGAGCGCGCCGGCAATCGCTGCCTGCTCGACCACGCCTCTGTTATAGCGCGTGTGCAATCCGTTGATGAGCTGGCGGACAGCTAGGGCGTCGTCGATGGCACTGCGCAGGTCCTGCCCGGCCCGCACCTCGCCTGTGCTGAGCGCAAGCGACGCTTCTTCCAGCCCGGAGCCGATCAGGAATTCCTCGAAGGCGGCTTCGTCCTTGATGTATTGCGAGCTCTTCCCGCGCGTCACCTTGTAGAGCGGCGGCTGTGCGATGTAGAGATGACCGCGTTCAATCAGTTCCGGCATCTGGCGGAAGAAGAAGGTCAGCAGCAAGGTGCGGATGTGGGCCCCGTCGACATCGGCGTCGGTCATCAGGATGATCTTGTGGTAGCGCAGCTTGTCGGCGTTGAACTCGTCCTTGCCGATCGAGGTGCCGAGCGCGGTGATCAGCGTGCCGATCATGTCGGAGCCGAGCATGCGGTCGAAGCGGGCGCGCTCGACATTGAGGATCTTGCCGCGCAGCGGAAGAATGGCCTGGTTCTGGCGCGAACGGCCGCCCTTGGCCGAGCCGCCGGCGCTGTCGCCCTCGACGATGAAGATCTCGGATTTCGCCGGATCGCGCTCCTGGCAATCGGCTAGCTTGCCGGGCAACGAGGTGACGCCGAGCGAACTCTTGCGGGTGATGTCGCGTGCCTTGCGCGCGGCTTCACGCGCGGCAGCGGCCTGGATAACCTTCTCGATGACCGCCTTGCCCTCGGTCGGGTGCTCCTCGAGCCAGGTGCCGAGCGCCTCATTGACGAGCCCTTCGACCACTGGGCGGACCTCGGACGACACCAGCTTGTCCTTGGTCTGCGAGGAGAATTTCGGGTCGGGAACCTTGACCGACAGCACCGCGGTCAGCCCTTCGCGGCAATCGTCGCCGATCAGCGCCACTTTTTCCTTCTTGGTCAGGCCCGAGGAGTCGCCATAGCCTGTTATCTGGCGTGTCAGCGCACCGCGAAAGCCTGCCAGATGCGTGCCGCCGTCGCGTTGCGGGATGTTGTTGGTGAACGCCAGCACGTTTTCATGGTAGCTGTCGTTCCACCACATGGCGACTTCGACCGTGATGCCGTCGCGCTCGGCGCGGATCGAGATCGGCTTGTCGAGCAACGGCTTCTTCGTCCGGTCGAGATATCGGACGAACTCTTCCAGCCCGCCATCGTAGTGCAGTTCATGGCGCACGATGTCGGCATGGCGGGCATCGGTCAAAACGATGCGCACGCCGGAGTTCAGGAAGGCGAGCTCGCGCAGCCGGTGTTCCAGAGTGCCGTAGTCGAATTCGACCATGGTGAAGGTCTCGGACGACGGCAAGAACGTGATTTCGCTGCCGCTGCGGCCTTCATAGGTGCCGGGGACCTTGTCTTGTTCATAACTGCCGGTGATGCGCAGCGGCGCGTCGGCATTGCCATGCGTGAAGCTCATCTCGTAGATATGGCCGTTGCGCCGGATTTTCAGCTTCAGCCAGGCCGATAGCGCGTTGACGACTGACACGCCGACGCCGTGCAGGCCACCCGACACCTTGTAGGAGTTCTGGTCGAACTTGCCGCCGGCATGCAGCTGCGTCATGATCACTTCGGCCGCAGAAATGCCTTCGCCGGTGTGGATATCGGTCGGAATGCCGCGGCCATTGTCGATGACCGTCACCGATCCGTCCGGGTTGAGCGTCACCGTTACCAGGTCGGCATGGCCGGCCAGTGCTTCGTCGATGGCGTTGTCGACCACCTCATACACCATGTGGTGCAGGCCCGAGCCGTCGTCGGTGTCGCCGATATACATGCCCGGCCGCTTGCGGACGGCATCCAAGCCCTTCAAAACCTTGATGGAATCGGCGCCGTATTCGGCTTCAACGCCGTTGGCGATGTCGGTCTGTTCGCTCATGAAAACCTGTCTGATTGATGCCGTGTGCAGAGCGCGAAAAATCGGCTTCGAATCGCGCATTTCTAATGTCGTAGATATAGGCGCAAAAGGCGGTTTTTCCAAGGTTTGCAGGCATTTCCGAACGGAATGACCGTCGCGTCGGCCGGCTACCGGCGCTTGGCTTCGATCCTGGCCAGCCGCTCCCGCAGGAACTTGACCATGAACTTGTATCGCGGCGCCAGCCGACCGGTCCGGTCGAGCTCGCGCGTCATGTCGAGCGCCTTGGAAAGCACGGCCTTCGGGTCCTTTGCGACTTGCGCGTAGTCGATATAGGCGACCACAAGGTCGCGCTGCCAGGTGGCATTGTCCGGATCGGACCGGGCAAGTTTCTCACGAATGGTCAGGCTGTCCTGAAGGGCTTGCCGGGCTCCCCTGATATCGCGCTGCCTGAGGCGCAGCGTGGCGACTTCGGACAGCGTTATCGACAAGTCCCGCTGCCAGTCGGAATTTGCGGGATCGAGCTTGGCCAGCCGCTGCGCAATCGCATAACTGTCCAGATAGGCTTTCAGTGCGCCTTTGTGGTCGCCCTGTATCGCCAGGACGCCGGCGACTTTCTCGAGGCAAACGGACAGGTCGCGTTGCCAATCGGTGTTGCTCGGGTCGCCGGCGGCGAGCGCGCTGGCCTGCGAAAGTGCCTCACGATAAGCCGAAAGTGCCGCCGGCCAATTCTGCTGGTCGCTCAGCGCATTGCCGATCTTGGCGTTGCCGACCGACAGGTCGCGCTTCAACTCGGTGTCGTCCGGATCGCGTTTAGCCAGTTGTTTGACGATCGCCAGGCCTTCCTTGTAGGCCGCCAGCGCCCCGGCGGCGTCGCCGCGTTCGCGCAGCAGGTCGCCTATCGTATCGTGGCTGACCGAGACGTCACGCTGCCGGTCGGCGTCTCCCGGTTTGTCCGCCGCCAGCGCCAGCCGCACCTTCAGGCTCTCTTCATAGGCCGCCTGTGCGTTGTCCAGTTGGCCTGCGACATGGGCAAGGTGACCGATCTCATCGTAGGTGATGGTCAGGTCGCGCTGCAGTTCGGCACGGTCGGGCTCTCCAGCGGCGAGCTGTTTCTTGATCGACAGGCTTTCCTGGTAGACCTCTGCGGCGCCGGCCAGATCGCCTTGCGTCGCCAGTACGTTGCCGATCTTGTCGTCGGCCATGGCGAGGTCGCCGAACCACTCCAGATTGTCCGGTTCTGCCTCGGTCAGGCCCTGCAGAATGGTCCTGGCGGTCTCATAATTCTGCAGCGCTGACGGCAGATTGCCTTGCGCCATCCGCACATTGCCGAGCTTGACGTGGCTGACGGCGAAGTCGCGCTTCACGTTGGGATCGGTTTCATGATGCGACCGCCGCTCGAGATCGGCTTGCAGCGCCTCGAAGGCGCGGCCGGCCGCATCGATATTGCCGACCGTGGTATAGAGCTTGCCGAGCTCGTCCAGCGTGCGGATCAAGCGGTCGGCGTCGTCCAGCGATAGCACCACCTGCCCGGCTTCGCCATAAAGCGCGAGCACGGATTCATAATCCTTGATGGCTGTGGCGTAGTCGAGGTCGGCGCGCGCCGCCCCGCCGGACAGATAGCGCGTTGCGGCCTCGGAGAGCGTGCGGCTGACGAAATTGGCCTTCAGCGCGTTGCGCGAGACATTGTCGATCTCCGCTGCCTCGGCAAGCTTTTTCCGCGCGGCATCGAACGCTCCCAGCGAAAGCTGCTCTTCGGCCTGCCGGCGCAACGCCGCCACTCTGAGATCGTCGGATCCAAGCGTCTGCATTTCGCTCCGCACCTTGACGAAGGCGTCGGCTGCCTCACGCAGCCTGGCGTTCAGACTGTCCGCGGAGAGGTGGCCGGCATCGGAACTGATCAACGCGCCATAGAGCGGTGCCAGCGGCATGTCGGCGTCGCTGGCGATCTTCTCCACTTCGCCGCGCATCTGAGGCGTCACCTCGGCCATGGCCAGCAACAAGCGTTCGCGCTCCGGCAATTTCTCCCTGGCCGAGGCGGCAAAGAACAGCTGCGGCAGGCCGCTCTCGACATAGGGCAATTGCCTGCCGCGCGAGAGATCGTAGACCTCCTGCTGCACGAGCGACAGCACGGAGCGGATCTCGAGACCTTCGGTGCCGAGGTATTTCGTCAGCGCCGCGGTAAACGGCGAATTCTGGCCCGTCCCGTCCGCGGCGGTCTCGCCGGGCGCCGCCGAGAAGGCAAACAGGATGTTTTCTGCCCGCCCAATGCGGCCAAGACCCGGCCGGACCTTGTCGCTGACCTCTTTTACCAGCGCCGTTGCGCCGCGGCCTTCGCCGCCCGTAGCCGCGAATGGATCGCTGCGGCAGGCATCGAGCACGATCAGTCCGACCTTGCTGGTGGCGGCGACGGTCGCGCGGATCTCCTCCAGCGGCAGGCTGGTCCTTTCCAGCGTAGCGAGCGACGACGCGTCTGCATCCACCGGCAGGAGCCGATTCTCGCCGGCGATCTCGACGCCGTGGCCGGAGAAGAACACCAGCGCCACGTCGGCGCCTTTGGCATCCTCGCGGAAATCGTCGAGCGCCCGGCGCATGCGCCGCAGGTCGCGGTTGGTTTCGAGGAAGACCTCGAAACCGAGCTTCCTCAGCACGGTTTCCATGACCTCGCCGTCATTGACAGGATTGGCGAGCGGCCGGATCAGCCGGTAGTCGTTCTCGGCGATGACCAGCGCAACGCGCCGCTCCGCCATTGCAGCGGAGGCCGTCGAGAGGATCAGCAGCAAGGCAAACAGAAAACGCAAATCGAACCGCCCCGGCCCGGTCATTTGCCGGAGCATTCCATCTCTTTATGGCATGAGCAAGTTACGGCATCGGCCAGCCGGGCCGTTCGTGTTGTCAGCCGACCCGCATCGGCCTCAGCGCTTCGCTCCAGCGGAACAGCTCGTCCAGCATGGTCCTGGCCCCGCCGAGCACCTGCTCGCTGGGCACGAAGGCGCCCGTCTCGTCGAGCAGCTTCTGGTACATCGGCAGCGCCACGCCTTCCGGAATCGGCATGACGCCGACGGCGGTCAGCAGCGGTTTGACCGCCTGCGCCGCTCGCAAGCCGCCGGAGACACCACCGTAGCTAAGGATGGCGGCCGGCTTGTATCGCCATTCCCTGAGCAGGTAGTCGACCGCGTTGACGATCGCGGGGGCTGCGAAATAATTGTATTCCGGCGCCACGAAGACGAATGCGTCGGCGGCGTCGATTGCTTTCGACCATGCTTTCGTGTGGCTGTTTTCGTATTTGCCGAGTCTCGGATGATGCGGCTCGTCCAGCACCGGCAGGTTGAAGGCGGCGATGTCGGTGAG
>NZ_SUEG01000378.1 GCF_005063415.1 Mesorhizobium sp. | reverse complement strand
AAGGCATGCAGTTCGACCGCGGCTACCTCTCGCCCTACTTCGTCACCAACGCCGACAAGATGGTTGCCGAGCTCGAGGACGTCTACATCCTCCTGCACGAGAAGAAGCTGTCCAACCTCCAGGCCATGCTGCCGGTTCTCGAAGCCGTCGTGCAGACCTCGAAGCCGCTGCTCATCATCTCGGAAGACGTCGAAGGCGAGGCTCTGGCCACGCTGGTCGTCAACAAGCTGCGTGGCGGCCTGAAGATCGCCGCCGTCAAGGCGCCGGGCTTCGGTGATCGCCGCAAGGCCATGCTGGAAGACATCGCCATCCTCACCGGTGGCCAGGTCATCTCGGAAGACCTCGGCATCAAGCTCGAGAACGTCGGCCTCAACATGCTCGGCCGCGCCAAGAAGGTGTCGATCTCCAAGGAGAACACCACCATCG
>NZ_SUEG01000377.1 GCF_005063415.1 Mesorhizobium sp. | reverse complement strand
GCCGGCAGCTATGCTAGAAAATCACTCATGGTGCTGATTCGCCCCAACGACCCGCCGCCGAGGCGGGTTTTTCGTTTCGGGTCCCGCATGCCGTATCCCAAAACCGCTGCGGCGTTTTGCCAAAACTGAACTCCAAGCCCTGGCGTCATCACGCCGCCCCTTTTCACCGCTTGGTGATGTGCTAGACCCTTCAAACCATCCCGAAGCGAATTTTGCGGAGCCCGAGCATGGTCAAGACGCCGAAGATGCGGCATTCCAAGAGCCGCCGCGAGCCGGTGACCATCGAGCTCGAGCCCGGCGCCGTCTCGCGAGTCGCCGACGAACAGGATGCCAGCACGCAGCAGCCAGCCGAGGCGCAGACCGACGAGGCGCGGGCCGAGGAAGGGGCGAACGCCTCCCAGCCGGAGCCGCCTGAGGAGCCGGTGCATGCCGACC
>NZ_SUEG01000376.1 GCF_005063415.1 Mesorhizobium sp. | reverse complement strand
ATTCCCGAGGAACAAGTCCGGCCCCTAGCTGGTTCGGTTTATGTAGCATGCAGGTTCGGCCATGGTTGAGGTCGAGAAAAGGAAGCAGAAGGTTATCGCCGACCTTATACGACGGTGGATTACGTCAGAAGCCATCCGCGACTACCTTCGCAAGGCGCTAAATCTTCCGGTAGAAGAGGGGCTGCCGGACGAGCATAAGTCTTTGCTTGATGAAATTGATCAGGCCAACAAAGAGTGAATGCGTGTTGGCCGTGAACTGCCCACGATGTTTGGTTAAAAACGTACGCGGCCAGACTCATCGTCCCCATCGGCTTATAGTTGTTCTTCCGAAAGGGGAGGCTTCGATGCTACCATTACCCCACGCCGTCGATCCAAAGGTAGTTGCTGAGATCAATAGTCTGCTAGCCCATCACGCCGGGGCGGTACCGGTCCCCGTTCACAAACTCGCGGCGGTTGTCCGGCTGCGCCT
>NZ_SUEG01000375.1 GCF_005063415.1 Mesorhizobium sp. | reverse complement strand
GGAGCCGCTCGATCTGGTCGCCGTCCAACAGGATCGACAGGAAAAGCGCCTTGCGATGGCGGTGAGCGGCGCCATCGAGCGCCTGGACGCTGCCCTTGTCCTGAAGCAGCCGCAGCGTGGTCTGCGGCATCGCGCCAACCCGTGTGAAGTGATCGCCGCCATAAAACATCTCGGCGGCCTCGGCACCATGGACACAGATTGCCGGCCGCAGCATCAGGCGCGTCGCAAAGATGTCGGTGTTCATGCGCCGGCAGCGGGCCGAAATGAAGTCATAGCCCTCGCGCAGCAGGGCCAAGGTGCTGTCGAACGCGGCGCGCGGAATGGGTTTGCGGCATGATTGCCGCCGTCGGCATCGATCAGTTCGCGTCTGTTCATGGCGTGCTCCCTGGCGTTGAAATTCCTCAACGCACGGCCGGCACTTTCGATCGCTCGCCCTCTTCGATTACCGACTTTGCCGGGCCGGCCGGCCCGGCAAAGTCGGTAAT
>NZ_SUEG01000374.1 GCF_005063415.1 Mesorhizobium sp. | reverse complement strand
AAAGAGCACGCAGCCGAAGTAGCCGGCCTGAAGCAGCAGCGAACAGGCCAGCGTCGTGACGACTGCCACACGGAGCGAATCCAAAGCGAAGTAAACCATCGACGCATTGCTGCACAGGACCAGCCCCACGAGCCGACAAAAAGATGAAGTGCAACGCCGTTCTCCTGGTTTTCGCCAGATCATGTTGCGAGCTCGTCGGCCGCAACATGCGTCTGGCAGTTCTTGGGGCAGACGCGGCCGCAGGCTCCGCAGCCGATGCAGCGGCCGGCATCATCGACAACCATGATCATGCGATTGAGCTTGCCGTCGAAATCGTCGTCCTCGTCATCGCAGGGGCCGAGGATTTCACCCGCATCATCAACGCCGTGAAGATGCATGACATCGCGCGAGCAGACCTTGAAACAACGGCAGCAGCCGATGCAGGTCTTGCTATCGATGGAGGTCAGGTACGACGGCATCCAAATGGAGCCGTCACGGGTGGTGAAT
>NZ_SUEG01000373.1 GCF_005063415.1 Mesorhizobium sp. | reverse complement strand
AGGCACATGCGGAGGTCACCCCGAAGACCGGCCCGCGCAAGCCGAGGCTCAAGCTCACCTGGCCGGCGGCGGCGCTTGGCATCGTTTTGGGTACAGCGAGGATGCCAACTCGCCTCGCGCCGTCCAAAAGGAGGGCCCGGTAAGTTTCCTCCATCACATCCCAGCCCAAGCCGCCGACGCCCACTGTCGCGCCGAAGCGATGGGCATTCCCCTCGTCGCAGGAAAGTCCGGCCTGCCGCATGGCTTCGCGCGCTGCAAGCACGGCGAGCAAGCTGAAGCGGTCCATGGAGATGAGATGCCCCCGGTTGATGTCGTGCTGGGGCAGCGCCTTGATCTCAGCGCCGGTCATGCCCTCCAGGTCATGAAGCTCGGAATTGGCGATCGGGCCGATGGCGGAGCGGCCTTCGCGCATCTCTTTCCACATAGAGGCGGCCTCGGTGCCCAGTCCGCACAGGCCGCCCACTCCGGTGATAACGACGCGCCTGTCCA
>NZ_SUEG01000372.1 GCF_005063415.1 Mesorhizobium sp. | reverse complement strand
CACCGAAGCGCCGGTCGCGTTCAACGATCCTGTCCTGTATCGACACAAGGATTTCATTCCGAGCGACAACGCTCGTCAGGATTTCCTGATGATGGGAGACTTTCCGCGCTACAATCGGGCATAAAGTCGAAGGCGTTCATAAAGAACTGCCTGCTCGAACTCGCCCTCGAGAAGAGTTCCATTGCGCTCACGCTCAGGCGCTCCGCCTGCTCGCTTCCTACTGGAATGCTTTCCTCGGCGCATACACGATCAAGACCTGCATCGCCGGGGGCGGACGCGGCGGGCTCCCTCTAGCCGAGCCCAATGCCAAATCGCCTAAGCTTCAAGTCGCACGACCCAGAGCGAATGAAACTACAGCCGCTACCGTCCCCGGCAGTTCGAATAGCATGGGCAGATGGCGACACTCGGCTTCGTCCACAATCAGCTCCTCGATAGTCGCGATGGAAAGATGGCTTTTGAGGCGCAGCCGGACAACCGCCGCGAGTTTGTGAACGGGGACCGGTACCGCCCCGG
>NZ_SUEG01000371.1 GCF_005063415.1 Mesorhizobium sp. | reverse complement strand
TCCTGATTGTCTATGGAACGACCGAAGGCCAGACGCGGAAAATTGCCGCACGGACGGCAACGCATTTTCGCGAGCGCGGGCACCAAGTCGAGCTGCTGGATAGCGCAGCGCTCGCATCCGATTTGAAGCTCGGACACTTCGACGCGTTCGTCATTGCCGCGTCGGTCCACCAGGAGCACCACCAGGAAATCGTCACGAACTTCGTGTTTGCCCATCACGAACTGCTGAACACTAAGCCTTCAGCCCTCATATCCGTCAGTCTGTCGGCGGCGCTGGAAGACCAAAAGACGGAAGCGCAAAACTACGTGGATCGCTTCCTCTCCGTGACAGGGTGGCAACCACGCATGACCCTCCTTCTCGGGGGGGCTTTGCGCTTCACCAAGTACGATTACTTCCAGGAGCAGTTCGTCAAATTCGTCGTCATGAAACGCAGCAGCGATCAGAGCCCTGAGCGCGATCACGAATTCACTGACTGGAACGCCCTCGCCGACTTCGCTGATCGATTTCTTGAGACGGCCGGCTAAACAA
>NZ_SUEG01000370.1 GCF_005063415.1 Mesorhizobium sp. | reverse complement strand
GCGATAAGCCGCGTCGGAACTGGTGCAAATTCGCCGCGCAATACCAAGACCGGAAAGCCAAATCGGGCATATTCGCTTGCCGGCATCGACTCATGGATCAACGCGTGGAAGTCGAGGCTGGCCTTCGGCAGGAACCGCACGAGTGCCGCCTGAAGTTCCGGCTTCATCGCGTCGAAGGTGCCGGCTCCGCTCCAGTAATCGATGAAACGAGCTGCAGCGGAGAGATAGCTACCGTTGATCAAGCCGTCGTGGATCGCGCCTGCGATCGCCGAGATCTCGCCGAGCGCCTCGTGGCCCTCAGAGTCCAGCTCGTGCAGCAGATGAAAGGCCGACGGCTCATAAACCGATAGGCTGGCCAGCCGGTCTGGACGCGTCGCTGCTATGTGCAGGGCCAACCCACCACCATAGGAATGGCCAACAAGATGCACAGGCCCATCATGCTGGTCAATCATCTCCAGGATGCCGACGGCTTCGTCGGCCAGATGGAAAGCGCCGGCACCGGTCCAGGTGCCGCCGCCCGGCGCGCCGATCAGGTCGGGCGCGATGAACCGGCAGCTGTC
>NZ_SUEG01000369.1 GCF_005063415.1 Mesorhizobium sp. | reverse complement strand
GTCTTCTGTGGATGGCTCCCGCGATGCAAGAGGTAATTCGACATTATGGCGCGTTGGTCGGGTGCAGTCTTCTGTCCGGCCTGTTGATGCAGCCATTCGAGACTGCTGGCCCTGATGGGGTCGGCGAACTGGGTCCCAATCTGCTTATCAGGCTATGATGCCTCCGACATCGCATGGGTTGTCCCTGTTCCCGGCCTGACCGGTCTCGCCATCACATCGCGTCGCTCTCACAACCTCATGGAGCCGATCGATCGGCTCGATCTGATTTCTGCTTCAGTGTCTCGTCTTCTGCGCAACTTACGCTGCAAGGTTCGGAGCATGACGCGCCTGATAGGTTTCGCCGCGCGCCATGATAGCCCACACCACGCGGGCCATCTTGTTTGCCATCGCTACGCTCGCCACGCGCGCTGGCTTCCTGGCGAGCAACGCGAGGAGGCGCGGATCCGCAGCCTCGGGCTTATGCCTTGCCCGTCGGATCAGGGAGGTCGCGCCGATCACAAGGAGCTTTCTCAGGTACCGGTCGCCCATCTTGGTGATGTGCCCGAGACGGTCCTTTCCGCCGCTCGAGTTTTGCGAAGGTGTCAGCCCGAGCCAGGCGGCAAACTC
>NZ_SUEG01000036.1:40254-42416 GCF_005063415.1 Mesorhizobium sp. | reverse complement strand
GGCTGATGTTTGCCTGTGCCCACCCGGCAATCGAGGCCGGCGTGCGAGCACCGCTGATCCTGCAGACGGTCCTGGGCTTCGACGCAGCGACGATCGCCTCGGCTTTTCTTGTCTCGCCAGCCACGATGAGCCAGCGCCTGGTGCGCGCCAAAATGCGAATTCGCGAGACAGGCATTCCGTTCCGCGTGCCGGAGCGGGCCGAGCTCGGTGAGCGGCTGGGCACCGTTCTGGAAGCAATCTATGCGGCGTTTGCCGAAGGTTGGTCCGACCCGGCCGGCACCGAAACGCGGCGCCGCAATCTCGCGACCGAAGGCATCTGGCTCGGCCGGCTGGTGGCCACGCTGATGCCGGACGAGCCGGAAGCACTCGGCCTGCTGGCGCTGATGCTGTTCGCCGAGGCGCGGCGTGCAGCCCGGCGCAATGCGGCGGGTGACTACGTGCCGTTGGCCGAGCAGGATCTTGCGTTGTGGGACGACACAATGATCGATGAAGCGGAGGCGCTGCTCGTGCGCGCGGCGGCCGAGGGTGTTGTCGGTCGCTACCAGCTCGAGGCCGCCGTGCAGTCTGCCCATACGACACGGCGGCTGACCGGTTGTACCGACTGGGTCGCGATCAAGGAGCTCTATGACGCGCTGTCGGTGATTGCCGGCTCGCCGGTGGTGTCGATCAACCGTGCGGTGGCGATTGCCGAGGCCGAAGGTGCTTCGGCAGGATTGGGCGCCCTTGATCAACTCAGCGGCGACAAGCGGCTGTATGACTATCAACCTTACTGGGCCGCCCGCGCGGGCCTGCTGGCCAGACTCGGCAAAGTTCCGCAAGCGAGCGAGGCCTATGACCGGGCTATCGGCCTCGAACGCGATCCGGCCGTGCGTCGGTTCCTGCAGGAACGACGGGCAGGGCTCGGCCGCGCGGAAAGACACTGAGACAAGGCGGAGTGCTTAGGCCGGCCACATGTCGTGGGAAGCATTCAGCCTCTTCATCACCCGATGTTCCCGCAAATTGGCCCACAGGCGTTCAATATTCGGCCAAGCGGTTGGAACCTTCGCGACCTCCGGATGCCAGGCCACCAACATGACGAGATAGATGTCGGCCAGCGAGAGCCGGTCGCCGGCCAGCCAGTCACGGCCTTCGAGGGCGGCATCGAGAATGGCGAAGCTGCGATCCATTTCCGAGACCGCCGCCTGTTTGACAGCGTCCACGCCGCGGGGATCGGTCGTGTAGCGATGAGCGTAGAAGAACCGCAGGTCAGCCGAATAGGTGACGGAGGACATGAAAAACATCCAGCGCAGGAAGTCGGCACGGTCAGGCGAACTTGCTGCGGGTGCCAGTCGTGCTTCCGGGTGACGCTCGGCCAGCAGGATGCAGATCGCCGCCGATTCGGTCATCGAGCGTCCGTCCGGCAAGATCAGGACCGGCACCTGGTTCAAGGGGCTGATGTCTAAAAAGGCCTGATCGAGTCGGCCCTTCGGAACGTCGATCTGGTCGAAAGACACACCCGCCAAAGCGAGCGCCGCCTCGACGACGAAGCCGCCGCTATTGGCACGCGTATAGAGCTTGTACATGAAGTCCTCCGCCAGCCGGTGCAAGGCCAGCGACGATCTGAACCGAAGCGCCGCTTTACTCAAGCGAGCGGCAGCCGCCACAGGTTTTTTTTCAGCGGGCCAGTGCTGTTATCTGGGTCCTCGGCGCACGGGTTGGAGCCTGTTGCCCTAGGTGAACTAGTCTAGCGCAAACCTTCGAGATTGGCTGAAGCCCACCTACCTTCGTCATGTATGGGGCGGAGCAGGAGCGAAGCGACGTCGCCGAGACCCTGATCCATGCCGTAACTTCTGAGCGTCGCGACGGTGCAGAGCCTTTAGATGTCGGAGGACAGCGTGCATGCTGCCGATGCTGCAACGGCTTTCACTTCTGCACCGCGGTATTCGTTGGCCACGCTCACGGAATGGGTCCCAGGGTCTGCGCTCCGCTTCGCGTTCGCTCCGCCCTGGGATGACGAGGTGTCCAGACTCTAAGCGCCCAATCCCTCGAACAGGATCGTCGAGAGATAGCGCTCGGCGAAGGAGGGGATGACGACGACGAGGTTCTTGCCCTTGTTCTCGGGCCGCGAGCCGACGACGATTGCCGCTTGCAGGGCGGCACCCGACGAGATGCCGACCGGCACA
>NZ_SUEG01000036.1:27633-40244 GCF_005063415.1 Mesorhizobium sp. | reverse complement strand
GGCACACCTTCGAGCCGAGCGACGAGCCGTGCATTGGCAACCGAATCCTCGTTCGAGACCTTGACGATCTCGTCATAGATCGTCGTGTCGAGGATTTTTGGCGCAAAGCCGGCGCCAATGCCCTGGATCTTGTGCGGGCCTGGCTGGCCGCCCGACAGCACCGGCGAGGCTTCCGGTTCGACGGCGACGACATGCACCGAGGGTTTGCGCTTCTTCAGCACCTGGCCGACGCCGGTGATGGTGCCGCCGGTTCCGATGCCGGCAACGAAGATATCGACTTCGCCGTGGGTGTCGTTCCAGATTTCCTCGGCCGTAGTGCGGCGATGGATTTCCGGATTGGCCGGGTTCTCGAATTGCTGCGGAATGACGGCGTCGGGCAGCGTTGCCGCCAGCTCGTCCGCCTTGGCGATGGCGCCCTTCATGCCTTTCGGCCCTTCGGTCAGCACCAGTTCGGCACCGAGCAACGCCAGCATCTTGCGGCGTTCGACGGACATGGTTTCCGGCATGGTCAGGATCAGCTTGTAGCCCTTGGCGGCGGCGGCAAAGGCGAGCGCGATGCCGGTATTGCCCGAGGTCGGCTCGATCAGGGTGGTCTTGCCGGGCGTAATCCTGCCCGAAGCCTCCAATGCCTCGATCATCGACACGCCGATGCGGTCCTTGACCGAGGCGATCGGGTTGAAGAATTCGAGCTTGGCCAGCAGATTGGCGACGACACCCTTCTCCCTGGCGAATTTATCAAGCCGCACCAGCGGCGTGTCGCCGATCGTCTCGGTGATCGAATTGTAGATGCGGCCGCGGCCGGGCACGTGTGTGGGGGTGGCGGGCTTGTTCATTGATTTTCCTCCCAGAGGTCAAGCGGCAAGAGTCGGGCGGGCATAGGATAGAGCCATCCACCGCGCAAGATAGGCTGTCGATCGAAAAATATCCGAGTGAAGTTCGTGCTGAATACCCCCGCCCTTGCAAGGCGTGACAATCCCTGGGCGGATTGGCGAAAGAGGTCTATTGGCGGGCGGCAATTGCCGCCGCCGCACCGACCATGAACCCGGCGGCGGTGCGGTTGAGTGCCCTCAGCGCCCGCGGCGACTTCAGGAACCAGCGCGCCTTGGCCGCCAGCGCCAGATAGGGCACCAGCACCACGAGCAGGACGACGATGGTGAGCGCGACAAGGATCCCGTAGTCGACCAGCGTGATCGCCTTCAGATCGACGATGGTCGGGGTGATGGCAAGATAGAAGATCATCGTCTTCGGATTGCCGAGCGTGACGGCAAGGCCGGCTACAAAGCTGGATGCCAAGCCGCCCTTGCCTTTCTTTGCCTCCACCGTTTCGGGCGTGATGCCGCTCGTCCAGAAACGCCAGCCAAGAAAAGCGAGGTAAGCGACGCCCAGCCATTTGATGGCCAGGAAGACCATGCCGAAAGTTTGTGCGACGAAAGCGAGGCCGAGTACCACGGCAGTCAAATAGGTCAGGTCGCCGAGCATCAGCCCGAACGACATGGCCAGCGACGAGCGGAAGCCGGAGCCCAGTGCACGCGCAACGAGCGCGGTGACGCCTGGGCCGGGGATGGCTGCGGCGATGCCGAGGGCGGCGCTGGAGGCGAGGAACCCGGTGAGCGTCATGATTCGCGCTTGTCGCACAATGTTGAAGTTGGGTGAATTCCCTCGGGCCGGATTCGATTGCGCCAGCGCAGCAGGCGACACCGCCGTTCAGGAGCGGCCGTCTTCGTAGGTAACGCGCCAGATGGTGCCGTTACCGTCCTCTGTGACGATCAGCGAGCCGTCCTTGGCCATCGCGACACCGACCGGGCGGCCCCAGACGGCGTCGTTCGAGATGACGAAGCCGGTCATGAAGTCCTCATACTCGCCGGTCGGCTTGCCATCCCTGAATTTGAGCCTCACCACCTTGTAGCCGGTCCTGGCGCCACGGTTCCACGAACCATGCATGGTGACGAAAGCGTCACCCTGATAATCCGCCGGAAAGTTCTTGCCGTCGTAGAAGGCTATGTTCATCGGCGCCGAATGCGCCTGCATCAATACATCGGGGACAGTGGCCTTGCCGGCAAGGTCTGGCCGCTCGCCCTGATGGCGCGGATCCTCGTTATTGCCGATGTAGTACCAAGGCCAACCATAGAACGCACCGTCCTTGACTTCAGTTGCAAATTCGAACGGCACATTGTCGCCAAGCTCGTCGCGCTCGTTGACGACGCACCACAACGCACCAGTGGCGGGCTGCACCGTCATGCCCGTACAGTTGCGCAGGCCGGTGGCGACAGTTCGGGGATTTTTCCCATCCGCGTCAAAGGCGAGCACATCGGCACGGCCGTCCTCGGAGCCCCACGTTGCACCGAGCGGCTTTGATTTCGCCCACGCGTCGAGGCCGCCATCGGGTTGCTTGTCCATGTCCTCGGCGACATTCGAGTCCGAGCCAACCGATAAAAAAAGCGTCTTGCCGTCAGGCGAGAAGGCGATGTCACGGGTCGAGTGACCGCCCGACGGGATTTTGGCGACAATGGTTTCTGGTTTACCGGACGCCTTTAGGTCACCGTCGCGATAGGGGAAGCGGACGATGCTGTCGCTGTTTGCGACATAGACCCATTGCGGCTTGTCCCCTGGCGGATAGAAGGCGATGCCATATGGATAGTTGAGGCCCTTGGCGAAAATCGCTTTCTCGATGGGTTTGGCACGGCCCTCGGCCAGACGGTAGACGCGTATTTGGTCGGCATGGCCGTTGGCGATGAACAGGTCGCCGTTCGGAGCGACGCGAACGACGCGCGGATTATAGAGTCCGGAGGCGATCATTTCGGCCGAAAAGCCCGGAGGCAATTCTGGCTTGGCGCTTTCGGGGCGCTCCGCCACGCCGGCGCCGTTCGAAGCGGATTGAGCGGGGTCGGCTGCCGGCATGTCTTGCGGCCCGATCAGGCGGCGGACTCCAGGCCTGTCGGCGTGCCAATCGCCAAAAGCTGCTTCGCCTTTGAGCACCTTCTGATCCGACTGCTGGGCGGATGCCGGTGTCGCGACAAGGAGAGCAGCGGCAATGGCCGCAAAGCCGCCAGATCGGGTCATCAACGTCCTCCGGGATTCGCCTCGAAGAGGGCAAACGGAATGAGGCATTGGTCGTTCCAAGCGGTCGTCCGGAACACCAGGATTTGAAGCCGAACCCCTTCAGTTGCCAGAGGCGTAGAAATCGTCATCAAGGCGCTTTTCCAGCGCGACCAGATCGGCCGGCAGCGGTAGGCCCATGGCCCGCATCTCTTGCAGCTTCTCACGCAACTGCTCTTGCACCTCGTGCTGATCCTCGGGCTGATTGACCATTTCCTCGAGCAGTAGGCTAATCTGGGCCTTGAACGATTCCAGCGCCATTCTTTTTCTCCTTGCGGCAGGCCGCGGCGGCTCCTAGCGCAGCATGCGCGAAATCAGCTGCGCGGTATAGTCGACCATCGGTACTATGCGGGCATAGTTCAGCCGCGTCGGCCCGATGACGCCGAGCGCACCGACGACGCGCGCGTCCTTGTCGCGATAGGGTGCCACCACCAGTGATGAGCCCGACAGCGAAAACAGCTTGTTTTCCGAACCGATGAATATGCGCACCCCCGGGCCTTCCTCGGCGAGATCGAGGAGCTGGATCAGCCCATCCTGCGTCTCCAGATCCTCGAACAGATGCCGCAGCAATTCTATGTCGGCCTGGGCAGTGACGTTTTCCAGGAGATTGGCGCGGCCGCGCACGATAAGCCGCCCAGGCACGCCGCTTTCGGCGCCTGCCCAGACCGCCAGGCCCTTCTCGACCAGATCCTGCGACAGCGTGTCGAGGGCTGCCCTGGTCTCTTCCTTGATGCGGGCGATCTCGACCCGCGCCTCGGCCAGGGTGCGGCCGCGGATATGGGCGTTGAGGAAGTTGGAGGCTTCGTGCAATTGCGAGACGGTGATGCCGGCGGGCAGATCGATGACGCGATTTTCGACGTCGCCGTTCTGCGAGACCAGCACGGCCAACGCCTTGGTCGGCTCGAGCTGGATAAATTCGATGTGCTTCAGCGCCACCTCGTTCTTGGCGGCGAGCACGAGGCCGGCGCCGCGCGACATGCCGGACAGCATCTGGCTGGCCTCGGTCAGCATGTGCTCCAGCGTCGCGCCCGAGCCGGAGGCGCGCACCTGCGCCTCGATGGTGCGGCGCTCCTCGTCGGAGAGGTCACCGAGTTCCATGAAAGCATCGACGAAGAAACGCAGGCCGGCCTGGGTCGGCAGCCGGCCAGCCGAAATGTGCGGCGCATAGATCAGGCCGAGATGCTCAAGGTCGCTCATCACGTTGCGGATGGTGGCCGGCGACAGCGACGACGGCAGGATGCGCGACAGGCTGCGCGAACCGACCGGCTCGCCATCCCTCAAATAGGAATCGACGATGCGCCGGAAGATGTCGCGCGAACGCATGTCGAGCGATTGAAGCGCGGGCGATTGCAGCGCGTGCGACGGGAGCACGTGCGACTGCGAGCCGGGATCGACTGCCTTTGTCATTTCGAGCCAAAACCTCCGCCCCGAAGATATAGACTTCCGCGGCGGCGGCGCAACCGGTCCATTTTCCTTTGCGCCTCACGCCCCGTGCGGCTACAAGCCGGCCAAGATTCCGAAGAAAGAAAGAAGCCTGAATGCGCCCTTCCAAACGCCAATTCGACGAAATGCGCCCCATCTCCTTCGAGCGCGGCGTCTCCAAGCATGCGGAAGGCTCGTGCCTGGTGAAGTTCGGCGACACGCATGTGCTGTGTACGGCCAGCCTGGAGGAAAAGGTGCCGGGCTGGATGCGCAATTCCGGCAAGGGCTGGGTGACGGCGGAATATGGCATGCTGCCGCGCTCGACCGGCGAGCGCATGCGCCGCGAGGCTTCGGCCGGCAAACAAGGCGGCCGCACGCTGGAAATCCAGCGGCTGATCGGCCGCTCCCTGCGCGCCGTGGTCGATCTGCAGGCGCTCGGCGAGCAGCAGATCACCGTCGACTGCGACGTGATCCAGGCCGACGGCGGCACGCGCACCGCTTCGATCACCGGCGGCTGGGTGGCGCTTTACGATTGCCTGCGCTGGATGGAAGTCCGCCAGATGGCGAGCCTTGGCAAGGTGCTGAAGGATCACGTTGCGGCGATCTCCTGCGGCATCCATGATGGCCAGCCGGTCATCGATCTCGACTACATCGAGGATTCCTCGGCCGGCACCGACGCCAATTTCGTCATGACCGGCAAGGGCGGTATCGTCGAGATCCAGGGCACGGCCGAGGGCGAGCCGTTCTCGGAAGAGCAGTTCGCGGCGCTGATGGTATTGGCCAAGAAGGGCATTCAGCGCCTGGTCAGCCTGCAGCAGATGGCCGTGGACTGATCTTCAGTTTATGACGATGAGGTTGACGATCCTGTGACCCCTTCCGCAATCCTGGAATCAGCACTCTACGTGACGGATCTTGCTGCCGCGGAACGGTTCTATTCGGGCGTGCTCGGGCTCGATCCGCTCGGCAAGGTCGACGGCAGGCATCTCTTCTTCCGCTGCGGCGACGGCGTGCTGCTTATCTTCAATGCCGAGGCGACCAAAGTGCCGCCGCCGGCCGACGCCAAGCTCAAAGTACCGCCGCATGGCGCCGTCGGCGAAGGCCATCTCTGTTTCGCCGCAAGCGCGGATGAAATCCCACGCTGGAAAGCCCATCTTGAGGCGAAGAAAATCGCCATCGAAAGCGAGTTCGAATGGCCGCAGGGCGGCCGCTCGATCTATATTCGCGACCCCTCGGGCAATTCGATCGAATTCGCCGAGCCAAGAATCTGGGGCATCTGATGCATTCGCCAACTGTTCACTCGCTTGACGGGCATAAGATCGTCGTCGCCAGCCATAACGCCGGCAAATTGCGGGAATTCGCCGATCTGATGGCGCCATTCGGCATAGAAGCGAAGTCCGCAAAGGAATACGGCTTGCCGGAACCGGACGAGACCGGCAGCACTTTCGAGGAGAACGCCCTCATAAAAGCCTTGGCCGCCGCCAAAGCCACTGGATTGCCGGCGCTGTCAGACGATTCCGGCCTATGTGTC
Source organism: Mesorhizobium sp. (assembly GCF_005063415.1). Classification (GTDB taxonomy): domain Bacteria; phylum Pseudomonadota; class Alphaproteobacteria; order Rhizobiales; family Rhizobiaceae; genus Mesorhizobium. The sequence goes on along the minus strand of NZ_SUEG01000036.1, from coordinate 34,198 downwards.
GATGCGCTCGACGGCGCACCCGGCGTCTACACCGCCAACTGGGCCGAGACGCCGGACGGCTCCCGCGACTTCGGCATGGCCATGCAGCGCACGGAAGTGGCTTTGCAGGAAGTTGGCGCGATCACGCCTGCTCAGCGAAAGGGCCGCTTTGTCGCGGTCATCTGCCTGGCCTTTCCCGACGGCCAGGCGGAATATTTTCGCGGTGAGGTCGAGGGCACGCTGGTATGGCCGCCGCGCGGCGAGCTCGGCTTCGGCTACGATCCGGTGTTCTTGCCCAACGGGTTCGAAAAGACCTTCGGCGAGATGAGCGCGGAGGAAAAGCATGGCTGGAAGCCCGGCCAGCCAACCGCATTGTCACACCGTGCTCGCGCCTTTCAGAAATTCGCCCAAGCCCGATTGGCCGCCGCATGACCATGCTGCTCGACCGCAGCCCTGGTTTCGGCGTCTACGTCCACTGGCCGTTCTGCGCGGCCAAATGCCCCTATTGCGACTTCAACAGCCATGTCCGCCACCAGCCGGTCGACCAGGAGCGTTTTGCCCGCGCCTTCGAGACCGAGCTGGCGACCATGCGCGGCCGCACGGGACCGCGCGAGGTGACAAGCATCTTTCTTGGCGGCGGCACGCCGTCGCTGATGAAGCCGCAGACCGTGGCGGCGGTGCTGGATGCAGTGGCGAAGAACTGGACAGTGCCTGATGGCATCGAGGTGACGCTGGAGGCCAATCCTTCCTCCGTCGAGGCCGAGCGCTTTCGCGGCTATCGCGCGGCGGGCGTCAACCGGGTGTCGCTTGGCGTGCAGGCGCTGAACGACAAGGATCTGCGCTTTCTCGGCCGTTTGCACAATGTCGATGAGGCCCTGCATGCGATCGGCCTGGCGCGCGAGATTTTCCCACGATTGTCCTTCGACCTGATCTACGCGCGGCCGGACCAGACGCCTGAAGCGTGGCAGACGGAACTCGAGCAGGCGATCGGCCACGCCGCAGACCATCTGTCTCTCTATCAGCTGACCATCGAGGAAGGCACGCCGTTCCATGCACTGCATGCGGCAAGGAAATTCATCATTCCAGACAATGAGCTTGCCGCCGATCTCTACGCGTTGACTCAGGAGATCACCGCCGCACGCGGACTGCCGGCCTACGAAATTTCCAACCACGCCAGGCCCGGCGCCGAAAGCCGGCACAATCTCACCTATTGGCGCTATGGCGAATATGTCGGCGTCGGTCCCGGTGCGCATGGCCGCTTCGTCGAGAGCGGGCGGCGCGTGGTGACGATCGCCGAGAAAATGCCGGAGACCTGGGCCAATCTGGTCGAGGCCAAGGGCCATGGCGTTACCGGCGGCGAGATCCTGACGCGGTCGGAAGAGGCCGACGAGTTCCTGCTGATGGGGCTGAGGCTGGCGGAAGGCATCGACCTTTCCCGCTACGAGGCATTTTCAGGGCGCGGCCTGTCGACGGCACGGCTGTCGGTGCTGCAGGACGAAGGCCTGGTGGCGCCGATCGGCAATGCCCGCCTGCGCGCCACACCGGCCGGCATGATCGTGCTCGATGCGGTCGTGGCGGATCTGGCCAGATAGCACGTTGAAGAACGTTCTCTTCGTCTGCAGCCAGAATCGCTTGCGCAGCCCGACGGCGGAGCAGCTGTTTTCCAAGCGGCGGGACATCGAGGTCGCTTCGGCCGGCACTAATCACGATGCCGACACTCCGTTGACGCATGAACTCGTCGCCTGGGCCGACATCATCTTCGTGATGGAAAAAACGCACCGCGCCAAACTGCAGCAGAAATTCAAGACAAGCCTGAAAAAGGCTCGAGTAATCTGCCTCGATATTCCCGACGACTATGAATTCATGGACCCGGCTCTGGTGGGCCTGCTGGAGGCGCGCGTCTCGAAGTATCTGGGTTGAACGATACATCGCGGAGCATGCGCAACCGCGCTTTCGAGAAATCGCGAAGGTCTGCGGTGGTCAAGCCTCGTGCTTGTGGCGGTGTTTGGCGCGATCTTTTTCGCTGGTCTCTCCGGAACGGGCCGGCTTGATCTCGCTTTTGTCGCGCGAGGCACGGTGCTGGTCGGCTGTGGGATGTGATGCTGCGCCATCGCGGGCGCTTTTTGTTTCGAGGCGGGTGATGAAAATGTCGAAGCGATTGGGCATCGTCCGGTCAGTGCTCCATCGTGCGGTCGGTTTCGGTTGCGGGCTTGCTCTCTGCCGATCGCTGGCGTGCAAGCGGCTTCTTGGCTCTGCCATCTGCGGCTTCGGCAGGCAGGCTCTCGTCGCATGGCGCGGCGAAGCGCTTGCGGCCGGCATAGTAGGGTTCGAAAACGTCCTGTATCGTCAGGCTGTCCATCCTGCTCCTCCCGAGATCAGGGGTAAAATTCGCCGGCAACGGTTTCGTTCCCTACTATGGCGAAGGCATGGCGGCCGGTTCACGTCGGCATCCCTTTTGGAACCCTGGCTTTGCAACCCAAGCTTTTGCAACCAAGCGTAAGCCGTGCCAAACAGGGTCGAACGGAGTTGTGCAGGTGACCGGCGAATTGGCCAAACGCAGTTATGTGGTCGGGCAGACCGAGATTGCCGCCCGGCCGCTCGAGCCGGCGCTCTATCTGGTGGCGACGCCGATCGGCAATCTCGCCGACATCACGCTGCGCGCGCTGGAAACGCTCGCCGCCGCTGATATCGTCGCCTGCGAGGACACACGTGTCAGCCGCGTGCTGCTCGACCGCTACGGCATCCGCCGCCGCACCACCGCCTACCACGAGCACAATGCCGGCGAGGCCGGGCCGAAGCTGATCGCGGCACTCGAGGCCGGGCAGAGCGTGGCGCTGATCTCGGATGCCGGCACGCCGCTCATCTCCGACCCCGGCTACCGGCTGGTCGGCGAGGCGCTGGAACGCGGCATTCGTGTCGTGCCGATCCCCGGACCGTCCGCGCCACTTGCCGCTCTGACGGCATCCGGCCTGCCCTCGGACGCCTTTCTGTTTGCCGGCTTCCTGCCGGTGAAGACCGGGCAGCGGCTGACGCGGCTGGAAGCGTTGAAGGCGGTGCCGGCAACGTTGATCTTCTTCGAATCGCCGCGCCGGCTGGCCGAGACGCTCAATGCCATGGTCGAGGCACTGGGCGGTGCCCGCAAGGCGGCGATCGGCCGCGAGCTGACCAAGACTTTCGAGGAGATGCGGACCGGCACCCTCCAGTCGCTCGCCAGCCATTACGCCGCAGCTGATACGCCGAAAGGCGAAATCGTCATCTGCGTCGGCCCGGCGGATGTGGTCGCTGATGAGCCTGAAGACATCGACCGGCTTCTGCTTTCGCTCGCCGTCGAGATGCCGGCCTCCAAGGCAGCGGCGGAAGCCGCCAAGATGACGGGTGGCCAGAAACAGGCGCTCTACCGGCGCCTGCTCGAACTCAGGGATAACGGAAACCGCGATGGCTGAACGGCCGAGCGCCAGCCGGCAAAAGGCCTACCGGCGCGGCCATCATGGTGAATGGCTGGCGGCGGCGGCGCTGATGCTGAAAGTTACCGAATTCTTGCCCGCCGCCACCGCACCAGGTTCGGTGAGATCGACCTGATCGCGCGGCGCGGCGATCTGGTGCTGATCGTCGAGGTCAAGGCGCGCCGCACCCTGATGGAGGCAATGGAAGCAGTCGGCCGCGAATCGGAGCGCCGCATCGAAGGCGCCGCCGATTTCTGGCTGTCGCGCCAATCCGACTACGGAAAATTATCGGTGCGCTTCGACATGGTGGCGGTACTGCCGTGGCGCTGGCCGGTGCATGTCGAGAACGTTTTCTACGGGCGGAGCTAGGCTATTCCCGAAGTGGGGTCGGTTTTGCTGCGATCTCCGGTTCAGATTATGTTGCCTATCGTCTCGTCGATGGGAACAAGGAAGTCGCGCCATTTGCTGACCTTCGATGCGCCGCGCAAAAGCGGACGTCCGGTAGGAGGCATTCGGGGTTTTTCGTCGGCAGCCTCGATCATGTGCCGGCGCTCACCTGCGTTCGCTCAATCGTTCGGTTTGTCTACCTGACTGGAACAAAAGCGTTCCTGCGTTGTTCCCCAATCGTCCTGATGTTCGACGGGCTGGTTCAAATGCCGGCCAGGGCAGTCCTCGCGGCAGCTATGCGAGGACAAGGGATGGCGAGGCAAATGGATCCTGACGATCTCAACCCGGAACGGATCGTCACCGTGTTCGGCGGAACTGGCTTTCTCGGGCGCAGGATCGTGAAGCGGCTCCTGGAAAGGGGTTTCACGGTCCGTGCCGCATCTCGCCATCCGGCTCGCGTGGCCCTGGTCTTTTCCTCGAGTACAAGGATGCCCGAGGCAGTCGAGGCGGATATATTGGATGCGTCCTCGATCGGGTCGGCCATTACCGGATCACAGGCGATCGTGAATGCTGTCAGTCTTTACGTCGAGCAGGGCGTCCAGACCTTTGAACGCGTCCATGTGAAAGCCGCGGCCGATCTCGCTGCCGCGTCGCGCAACGGCGAGATCGATCAGTTCGTCCAGATTTCAGGGATCGGCTCCGATCCTCAATCGGATTCGAATTATATAAGGGCACGTGGGCGCGGAGAAGTTGCCGTGGAAAGCGCATTTCCCGGCGCTTTCATTGTGCGCCCCGCCGTCATGACGGGACCTGACGACGCTTTCCTCACGACCATTGTGAGGATGATACGCCTCCTGCCGGTCTATCCGCTGTTCGGCGATGGTGGCACACGGCTTCAGCCGGTCTATGTGGCAGACGTCGCAGAAGCAGTGAGCCGGCTGATCGACGGGCGGAGCCACATGGGTTCATCCATATTCGAATTCGGTGGCCCGCGTATCTATACCTATGAGGAACTGCTTCGGGAGATCGCCCGACAGCTCGATACGCACGTCAAGCTGATGCCGGTGCCGTTTGCGGTATGGAAGGCCTTCGCTGGCGTCGCGGAACTCCTCCCGGCTGCCCCCATAACGCGCAACCAGATCGATCTTATGCGTCAGGACAATGTGGCAGCAATTGACGCGCCGGGCCTGAAGGAACTCGACATCGAGCCGCGGGATATCGACGAGGTGATCCGCATGATCGAACAGCGCCGTGGCGTAGGCTCGCGCTCGTCTCCGCCTTAGGACGGCCCCCTGATCCCGGCGGGAACCAATCGCCGCGCGACAGGTTGGTCGAACTTGAAGCCAATGAAAGAAGGAAAAGAACTATGGCCAGATGCGATCAATGCGGGAATGACTACGACAAGGCTTTCAAAGTGACGATGGCCGACGAGACCTACACATTCGACAGCTTCGAATGCGCGGTCCAGAAACTTGCTCCGACGTGTCCGCATTGCGGATGCCGGATCATCGGACATGGCGTCGAACAGGATGACATCATCTACTGCTGCGCACATTGCGCCGCGGAGGAAGGTGCGAGCGCGCTGACCGATCGCGCGCCTTGATGCACCTCCTTTGGCGTCTCCATGGCGAGCATTCCGAATGACTGCGCCGGCTCACCCCCATATGGCCAGTGTTGTCAGCCCGACGACGACCAGCCGAGGTCAAGACGCGCCGAGGTCAAGGCCGCCGCACGCTGATGGAGGCAATGGAAGCAGTCGGCCGTGAATCGGAGCGCCGCATCGAAGGTGCCGCCGATTTCTGGCTGTCGCGCCAATCCGACTAGGGAAGATTATCGGTGCGCTTCGACATGGTGGCGGTGCTGCCGTGGCGCTGGCCGGTGCATGTCGAGATTGTTTTTTACGGCCGGAACCAGGCTATTCCCGAAAGCCAGCGTGCATCGCCTTCGCGCCAAGAGCTGTCATGTTCTTGTGCACGCTCAAGAACCCGCGCTCGACGGATCGTTTAGACGTCGTTCCGTGGCAAGTCGGCTCCCGCTTTGGACAAGTCGCTCCACGACGCCAGCCGCCTCCTCTGGAATGGCCGGTATGGTGCCCGACTTCCGCGTCGATCCGAAATCGAGGCCGGCGAAAAAGAGACCTGGAACAGCGCCGACGCCATCCTCGTGGACGGGCTGGCCGGCCGCATCGAGGGCGCCGGGAAGCCGAACCCATGAGAAATCGCCGGTGAAGCCCGTGCACCAGATCACTGATCTGATACCGCTCGCCGTCCAGGCGAGGGAGCGGATCGGCGGATCAGGCAAGCGCGGTTCAATCGTCTCGCCTGGATCGTCCTCGGCCAGTGGCGCATCGAGGCCGGCGCGCTCTATGTACTCGTCAACCAGGCGCTTGGCATCCGCCGAAACCTCGTCGGCAAATCGCATATGGTCGTCGAGCTCGTCACCGAAGGCGAGGCTGCCGTTCTCCACACCTCTGAAGCGGCCGAGCAGCATCACGCCCTGCGCACTCAGCGATTGCAGGCTGATCGTGTGAGTCGCGCCGACCAGCGCGCGGACCTGCAGCTTGCCGGAGGGGAGGACGAGTTCCTTGCGCGGAACGTCGAGAAAACCGGACAGCGTCAGCCATTTAAGTATGTTGCCCCCGCGGTAACGCCGCACCCAACGGCCGTTGCGGCTGGTCGCCAAAAAGACCGCACGTCCGGCCAGCGCCAGATCCTCGGCGATCTGGCCGCCCGACTGGCCGCTGCCGACCACCAGCA
>NZ_SUEG01000036.1:25652-27623 GCF_005063415.1 Mesorhizobium sp. | reverse complement strand
CCACCAGCACCGCGCCACTCTCGAACTCGGCCGGGTTGCGATAAGCCGAGGAATCGACTTGGCGAATTGCGGTTGGCAAGTCAGTCGACCCTGGCGGCCGAACCTGCCGATTTTGGTCGCCAGTGGCGATCACCACATTGCGCGCCAGAAACGCCCCGTCCGTCGTGGTGATGCGAAAGATCCCATCGTCTCTCGTCAGCTCTTGTACCGGAGTTTGGGTGCTTACCGGCAGACGGTGCCGCTCGGCATAGCCTTCGAGATACGCGACAAACTCGTGGTGGGTTATCGCGCCCCACGGCTCGGGCCCCTCGTAGGAATCACCGGGTAAGATGGAGCGAATGGTCGGCGAATTCAGTCGAAACGAGTTCCATCGCTGCGTTCGCCACGTTTCGCCGATCCGGCCTCGATCGAGCACACGGTGGTCGCGACCCCGCCGTTTCAAGAAATAGCTGACGCCGAGCCCCGCCGGACCGGCGCCAATAACGAGGGCGTCAAGAACTTCGCTCATGCTTTCCCCCTGCCAACCATACGTCCACAAGATCGTATGGCTCGGCTTCGGGTAAGAATAGAGTTTCGGCTGGGATTGCGCTATCCGCGCCGGCTTACCCCCAGATTGCCAGCCCCGCCAAGCCGACGATGCCGACGACCAGCCGCCACCAGCCGAACAGCGCATAGCCATGGCGCGAGACGTAGTCGAGCAGGAAGCGCACGACGATTAGCGCGGTGACGAAGGCGGCGACGAAGCCGACGGTGATTATGGGCAGGTCGGCACTGCTCAGCACATTGCGGTTCTTGAACAGGTCGAAGGCGAAGGCGCCGACCATCGTCGGGATGGCAAGGAAGAACGAGAATTCCGCCGCCGCCCGCTTGTCGACACCGAGCAGCAGCGCGCCGACGATCGTCGAGCCCGAGCGCGACGTGCCGGGGATTAGCGACAAGCACTGAAACAGTCCGATCTGCAGATAAAGCCTGGTCGGAAACCGCTCGACATCGTGGTAATACGGCTTCGGCTTCATGCGATCGACCAACAGCAGGATGACACCGCCGATGATCAGCATGATGCAGATCAGCCGCGGCGATTCGAATAGCACCGTCTTGATGAAATCATGCGCCAGCGCGCCTATGATTGCCGCCGGCAGGAATGCGATGAGGATGCCAAGGACGAAATGCCGCGTCAGCCGGTCATAGGGCAGTTCGAGCAGCATCTTCCAGAGACGGCGGAAGTAGACGCTGAGGATCGCCAATATGGCGCCGAGCTGGATCAGGATTTCAAAGGCCTTTCCGGTCGAATGAAAGCCGAGGAAATGGCCGGCGAGCAGAATATGACCGGTCGAAGACACCGGAATAAACTCGGTCAGGCCCTCGAGCATGCCGAGCAGCAGCGCTTCGACGACGGTCTGGCTTTCCATGGCAACCTCGGCGTTGGAGTGAGGGCTTGAGAAACGGCTTGCTTGTCACGGCACGGAACTCCCCCTATAGGTCCCAGCACCCTGACAGCCCCTGAATCGGGCGGCCAAGACTTACCGGCGCAGCCGGCGATTTGCCAGTGCGCTTTATTATCGCGGGACCATGCTGACGCTTTTCCACCATCCGATGTTCGCCAGCTGCCGCTTCGTCCGCCTCGCCTTTGGCGAGTATGGCGAGGAACTGGCGCTGATCGAAGAGAAGCCGTGGACGCGGCGCAAGGAGTTCCTGGCGCTGAACCCGGCCGGCACGCTGCCGATCCTGCTCGCCGAAGGCGACGTGCCGATCGTCGGCGCAGTGGTCATTGCCGAATATCTCGACGAGACGCGCGGCGTACTCAAGCGCGACAAGCGGCTATTCGCCGAGGATCCGATGGAGCGCGCCGAAATCCGCCGGCTGACCGACTGGTACCTCAACAAGGCGGAAAGCGAGGTTACCCGGCATCTGGTGCGCGAGCGCGTTCTGAAGCCGGTCATGCCGGAAACGGCGGGCGGCGGCTCGCCCGAT
>NZ_SUEG01000036.1:0-25642 GCF_005063415.1 Mesorhizobium sp. | reverse complement strand
AGCACCGACAGTGCTGCCGCCGCCCGCGCCAATATCCGCCAGCACATGAAATACACCAACTGGTTGGCCGGCACCCGCCATTGGCTGGCCGGCAACAAGGTCACCTATGCCGATCTCGCGGCGGCGGCAGCACTGTCGGTGCTCGACTATCTCGGCGAGATCGACTGGCGCGAACACAGCGCCGCGCGCGAATGGTATACAAGGGTGAAATCACGGCCTTCGTTCCGGCCGCTTCTGTCCGACCGGGTGCGCGGCCTGTCTCCGGTGTCACATTATGCGGACCTCGATTTCTGATACGGCAAAGCTGCGTGCGCTGATCGACCGCGAGGCGCGGAATGCCGGCTTTGACGCCGTTGCCGTCACCACGCCCGATGCGATTCCGCAGGCGCCGGAACGGCTGGCCGAATTCCTTGCCGACGGCTTTCACGGCTCGATGGGTTGGATTGCCAAAACGCTCGAGCGGCGAGGCAAACCAGCGGCGCTCTGGCCAGAGGTCCGCTCGATCATCGTGCTGGCGATGAATTACGGCCCCGACCACGACCCACGCGACATCCTGGCAAAGCGCGACCGCGGCGCGATCTCGGCCTATGCGCAGAACCGTGACTACCATGACGTGATGAAAGGCCGACTGAAGGAGATCGCCGGCAAGATCGTGGCGCGCGCCGGCGGTGACGTGAAAGTGTTTGTCGACACCGCGCCGGTGATGGAAAAGCCGCTGGCCGAGGCGGCCGGCCTCGGCTGGCAAGGCAAGCACACCAACCTGGTCAGCCGCGCGCATGGCTCCTGGCTGTTCCTCGGCACCATCTTCACGACGGCCGAACTGGTGCCGGACGCGGCGGAAGACGATCATTGCGGCTCCTGCCGGGCCTGCCTCGACGCCTGCCCGACCGATGCCTTTCCGGCGCCCTATCGGCTCGATGCGCGGCGCTGCATTTCCTACCTCACCATAGAGAACAAAGGGCCGATCCCACATGAGTTCCGGGAAAAGATCGGCAATCGCATCTATGGCTGCGACGACTGCCTGGCCGCCTGTCCATGGAACAAGTTCGCCCAAGCTGCTTCGGAGGCAAAGCTTGCCGCCCGCGCGGACTTGCGCGAACCGTCGCTCGCCGAGTTGCTGCGCCTCGACGACGCTGCCTTCCGCGCGCTTTTTTCGGGCTCGCCGATCAAGCGCATCGGTCGCGATCGTTTCATCCGCAACGTGCTGATCGCCGCCGGCAATTCTCAGGATTTGTCGCTTGCCGGCGCCGTCCGCGCGCTGCTCTACGACGCCTCGCCCCTGGTTCGCGGAGCCGCGATATGGGCGCTGTCGCGGCTGGTGCCGGGTCGGGAGTTTGCCGAACGTGCCGCAGCCGCTTTGCAAGCAGAAGATGACGAGGCGGTAAGAGGCGAATGGCTTCTGGCCCTGCCAAAGCCGATCGAGGCCCATACATGACAAAAAAGCAGATTTTCATCTTCGGCGCCGGTTATTCGGGCAAGGCCTTCGCCCGCGCCAACAGGGATGCCGACACAACGATCTTCGGTACAACACGGTCGCTGGAAAAACTCGCGGCACTGCGGCAAGCCGGTATCGTGCCGCTGCGTTTCGATGGCACGCTGACCTCCGAAATCGGCGATGCGCTTGGGAAGACAACCCATCTCGTCGTCTCGGTCGCGCCGGACGAGGGCGGCGACCCGGTGCTGGGCGCGGCACGCGAGGTGATCGTGGCCAACATGCCGGAGCTCGAATGGATCGCCTATCTCTCCACCGTCGGCGTCTATGGCGACCATAGCGGCAATTGGGTGGACGAGGCCGCCGAATGCCGGCCAGTATCGAAGCGATCGGTGATGAGGGTTGCCGCCGAGCAGGATTGGCTGAAACTGAGCCACGACATCGGCCGGCCGGTGGCGATCCTGCGGCTTTCCGGCATTTATGGGCCAGGCCGCAACGCCCTGGTCAATCTGGAAAACGGCACCGCCCGGCGGTTGGTCAAGCCGGGCCAGGTGTTCAACCGCATCCATTGCGACGATATTGCCGGCGCGCTCTGGCATCTCGCCGAAGGCAGGCGCGGCGGCATCTTCAACGTCACCGACGACATGCCGGCGCCGCCGCAGGACGTCGTCGCCTATGCCGCCCGATTGATGGGCATCGAGCCGCCGCCCGAAATTCCGTTCGAGTCCGCCCAACTTTCGCCCATGGCGCGATCTTTCTATGGCGAGAACAAACGTGTCGCCAACGCAGCGATCAAGGCGGCCGGCTATGGCTTTCGCTTCCCTGACTACCGCTCGGCTCTCGATGCCATGTGGGCAAGCGGCGACTGGCGCGAGGGCGAGGCGCGCAGTCCGATGAAACGGTCGTGATCGATACGTTGCGCGGGGCGTGGTATCATGCGGTTCAAATCGCGGAGGGGGCCAGCTTGGGGAAGACGTTAAAGCGAGCGTTGCCCGGCAAAACGCTGCTGCTTTCGGCAGCACTGGCCGTCGCCGGCTTGACGGCGCTTGCAGCGCAGACGACGAGCGCCGAGGACCGGGCAAAAGACCTGTTCGGCGCCAAAAAGCTGCCGGCACTCGCAGCAGCGCAATCGATCGGCTTTTATTCCAAAGGCTGTTTTTCCGGCGGCGTCGCCCTGCCCCTGGACGGCCGGCATTGGGAGGTGATGCGGCCGTCGCGCAACCGCCGCTGGGGCCATCCGGCGATGATCGCGATGATCGAGAAACTATCGCGCGATGCCGCGGCCGACGGCTGGCCGGGCCTGCTGATCGGCGACATCTCGCAACCGCGCGGCGGACCGATGCTGAGCGGCCATGCCTCGCACCAGATCGGCCTCGACGCCGACATCTGGCTGACGCCGATGCCCGACCGCAAGCTTTCGACCGAAGAGCGCGAAAACATCAGCGCTACCTTGATGGTCGATGAAAAGACCCATCTGGTAAAGGACGGGCTGTGGACGCCGATGCATACGCGGCTGTTGAAGCGCGCCGCGAGCTATCCCGAAGTAGAGCGCATCCTGGTCAATCCTGGGATCAAGAAGAAGCTCTGCGACACGGTCAAAGGCGACCGCAGCTGGTTGCGCAAGGTCAGGCCGTTCTGGGGCCACGATTACCACTTCCACATTCGCATCGGCTGCCAGCCTGGGTCACCCGACTGCAAGGCGCAGGAAGCGACGGCGTCGGGCGATGGCTGCGACCAGGCGCTGGCCTGGTGGTTCACCGAGGAGCCGTGGCGCCCCAACAAGAATCCGGACAAGCCGAAGGCACGCGACGTGATGACGATGGCGAACCTGCCCAGGCAATGCCAGTTCGTGCTCGACGCGCCGGCTCCCGCCTCGGCGGAAGCAGTCACCTACTACGGCGACGGCGTACCGATTTCGGCCGAACCCGCACTCGCGGCAGAAGCTTCTCCGCCGCCGACGGTCGCAGCCGGCGCGGCAGCGCTTCCAGCCTCGGCGAACGCCTTTGTGGCGACCCCCGAGATCGGCATTCCGCTGCCGCGGCCACGACCGGGGCGCTGATGCGGGCAGCGCGTTCGCTGTCTGCATCAGTGCATCTCCACTTCGAAAACCGATTTCCCTTTTTGCGGTCATGCGCTAGTCAACGAGAGAACGGCGATACGCGTCGGGAACGGACGAGAGCATGCCAGGCGTAAGCGACGACGACACTCTGTTGCGGTTTCCGATCCTGATCGGCGACATAGGCGGCACCAATGCGCGCTTCTCGATCGTGCTTGACGCGAATTCCGAAGCCGGCGAGCCGACGATCGTCCAGACCGCCAACTTCAATACGATAGACGAGGCGATCCAGTCGGCCGTGCTCGACCGCTCGTCGGTCCGGCCGAATTCAGCTGTGCTGGCGGTAGCCGGTCCTGTCGAAAGCGACGAGATCCCGCTTACCAATTGCCCATGGATCGTCAAGCCGAAACAGATGTTCGCCAGTCTCGGTCTCAGCGACGTCGTGGTGCTCAACGACTTCGAGGCCCAGGCGCTGGCCGTCGTCGCGCTCGGCGAAGAGCATATGGAGCAGATCGGCGGCGACGCGCCGGAACCGAATTCCGGGCGGGTGGTGCTCGGCCCGGGAACCGGGCTCGGCGTCGCCGGGCTGGTTTATGCGCTGCATCACTGGATACCGGTACCCGGCGAGGGCGGCCATATGGATATCGGCCCGCGCTCGCCGCGCGATTTCCAGGTGTTTCCGCATATCGAGAAGCTCGAGGGCCGCATCTCCGGCGAACAGATCCTGTCGGGACGCGGCCTGGTCAATGCCTACCGGGCGGTGGCCAAGGCGGACGGCAAGCCGTCGCCCTTTACCACGCCTGCCGAGGTAACCGCCGCGGCGCTGGCAAAGAACGATCCGGTGGCCGAAGAGGCGCTGTCGATCTTCGTCACCTGCCTGGGGCGCACCGCCGGCGACCTCGCTCTGGTGTTCATGAGCCGCGGCGGCGTGTTTCTCACCGGCGGCATCGCGCAAAAAATCCTGCCGGCACTGCGCATCGGCAATTTCCGCGCCGCCTTCGAGGACAAGGCGCCGCACAGCGCCCTGATGCGCAGCATGCCGGTCTATGTCATCACCCACCCGCTGGCGGCGCTTTTAGGGCTGGCCGCCTATGCCAGAAATCCGTCGCTGTTCGGCGTGCAGACGGCGGGGCGGCGCTGGCGGGTCTAGGACACAAGCTGCGCCGCGACGAAGTTTCGCCGTTCCCGGCCATAGGCAAGCCGTCATTGGGGGGTTAAGAGGTTGCCGAATTGCAGCCCGGCCGAACCGAAACCACAAAGCGCTCCAACTTGACACTTCCAGCACCAACCAAAGGGAAAGTCCGTCCCAGCGAGATCGTGGCGGTGATCCGCCGCATCATCGCCGAGAACAGCCGCGATTATCGCTGGTACTATGCTCTTGCCGTGCTGTGCCTGGTGACGATCGCGGCGACGACCGCCTTCACAGCCTGGATCATGAAGGATGTCATCGATCAGATCTTCTACCAACAGCGCGGCGATCTTATCGCGCTGATCAGCGTGTCGATCCTGGCCGCCTTCATGCTGCGCGGGCTGGCCAGCTACGGCCAGGCAGTGACGCTGGCCAAGATCGGCAACAATCTGGTGGCGCGCTATCAACGCCGCATCTTCGACCATCTGATGAAGCTCGGCGTCAGCTTCTTCAACGACACCCGCTCGGGCCGGCTCGCCGCGCAGATCAACGAGAACGTCAACGGCATCCGCGATCTCCTGTCGATGACGCTGACATCGCTGGCGCGCGATGCCGTATCGCTTGTCGCGCTGGTCGGCGTCATGATCTGGCAGGACCCGATGCTCTCGGCGATGTCGCTGCTGATCGGGCCGGCTTTGATCTACAGTGTCACCTATCTGATGCGCCGGGTGCGTCGCATCACCCGCGAAACGGTGCAGATCAACTCGCGGCTGATCGGCGCGATGCAGGAAGCGACGCAAGGCATCGCTATCGTCAAGGCCTTCACCCTGGAAGACGAGCTGTCGCGCCGCATCGGCGGCCTCGTCGCGGGCGCCGAGCAGCGGGCAAACAAGATCGCCCGCGTCTCGGAACGGCTGACGCCGATCTCCGAGATGCTGGCCGGCTTCGCCGTCGCCGGCGTCATCGCCTATTCCGGCTACCGGGCGACCGTCGGCGGCCAGCCGCCGGGCGCGGTGTTTGCCTTCATCACCGCCCTGCTGCTTGCCTATGACCCCGCCAGGCGGCTGGCGCGTATGCAGGTTGGCATGGAAAAATCGCTGGTCAATGCGCGCATGATCTACGAGCTTCTCGACCTCGAGCCGCAGCAGGGTGACGCGCCGGCAGCCGCCGGGGCGAAATTCACCTCTGGCGAAGTGCGCTTCAACAACGTGTCCTTCCGCTATGTCGAAGAGGCGCCGGTCCTGCAGGACCTGAGCTTTGTCGCCGCCGCCGGCAAGGTGACCGCCATCGTCGGCGCCTCGGGCGCCGGCAAGACGACGCTGGTTGCGCTGCTGCAGCGCTTCTACGACGTCGAGTCGGGCAGCATCGAAATCGACGGCCAGGACATTTCAAAGATCACCAAGCATTCGCTGCGCGGCTCGATCGCCTATGTTTCACAGCAGCCCTATCTGTTCGAAGGCACCATCCGCGACAACATCCGCTATGGCAGGCTGAGCGCCACCGACGCCGAGATTGAACGCGCCGCGCAACAGGCCGCGGCAGACGATTTCATCCGCCAGCAGCCGCAAGGCTACGACACGCCCGTCGGCGAGAACGGCGTGACGCTGTCGGGCGGGCAGCGCCAGCGCGTATCGATTGCCCGCGCTATCGTTCGGCAGGCGCCGATCCTGCTGCTCGATGAAGCCACCTCGGCGCTCGACAACGAGGCCGAGGCCCGCGTCCAGGAAGCGCTGACCCATGTCATGGAAGGGCGCACCACCATCGTCATCGCGCACCGGCTGTCGACGGTGGTCAATGCTGACCATATCATCGTCCTGGAGCAGGGCCGGCTGATCGAACAGGGCACGCATGCCTCGTTGATGGCCGACCCGCACAGCGTCTATGCGCGGTTCCACCGGGTGCAAGGCAGGAAAGGGCTGGGGCTTGTCGATGACGCCAAGCCAATCCAGACTGCGGCGGAAAATGGTCGCGCGAAAAAGGCGGCCGGGAGACATTCATGAGTGACACTTCGACCGTCAACATCAATGAAACGGGGGAAATGGGCCTGGTGGTGGTGGGCGCGGCCGGCCGCATGGGCCAGGCGCTGATCCGCGCCATCCACACGATACCGGGCGCCCGCGTCGCCGGCGCGATCGAGCGGGCCGGTTCGCCCCATATCGGCAAGGATGCCGGCGAGCTGGCCGGCGTCGGCAGGCTCGAAGTGGCGATCGGCGACGATCCGCTGCCGGCCTTCGCCAAGGCCGACGGCGTGCTCGACTTCACCACGCCGGCAGCGACCGTCGAATTCGCCGGCTACGCCGCGCAGGCGCGCATCGTCCATGTCATCGGCACCACCGGCTGCTCGGCCGAAGACAATGCCAGGATCGCGGCGGCGGCGCGCCACGCGACGGTGGTCAAGTCAGGCAATATGAGCCTCGGCGTCAATCTGCTGGCGGTGCTGGTGGAGCAGGCGGCGCGCGCGCTCGATGCTGACGATTTCGACATCGAGATCCTGGAAATGCACCACCGGCACAAGGTCGATGCGCCGTCGGGAACTGCGCTGCTGCTCGGCGAAGCCGCCGCCATCGGGCGCGGCGTAGCACTTGCCGGCAACGATGTTCGCGTGCGCGACGGCCATACCGGCGTGCGCAAGGCAGGCTCGATCGGTTTCGCCAGCTTGCGTGGCGGCTCGGTGGTCGGCGATCACAGTGTGGTGCTGGCCGGTACCGGCGAGCGCATCACGCTCGCCCACCACGCCGAAGACCGGGCGATCTTTGCCCGCGGCGCGGTCAAGGCAGCCCTGTGGGCGCGCGGCCGCAAGCCGGGCCTGTATTCGATGCGGGACGTGCTCGGCCTGACAAGCTGATCCACAAGATTTGATCCACAAAATTTGAAGGAGCAAATATGTCGAGAACTCTCGTGCTCGTGCGCCACGGCCAGAGCGAATGGAACCTGAAGAATCTTTTTACCGGCTGGCGCGACGTCGACCTGACCGAACTGGGCCATGCCGAGGCCAAGCAAGCGGGCGCCAAACTGAAGGCGCGCGGCATGAAATTCGACATCGCCTTCACGTCGTCGCTGATCCGGGCGCAGAAGACCTGCCAGCATATTCTTGACGCCGTCGGCCAGAGCGACCTCGAGACCATTCGCGACCAGGCGCTGAACGAGCGCGACTATGGCGATCTCTCCGGCCTTAACAAGGATGATGCGCGCAAGAAATGGGGCGAGGAGCAGGTGCATATATGGCGCCGCTCCTACGACGTGGCGCCGCCCGGCGGGGAAAGCCTGAAGGATACCGGCGCGCGCGTCTGGCCCTATTACCTGCACGATCTGCAACCGCATGTGCTGCGCGGCGGCACGGTGCTGGTGGCGGCACACGGCAATTCGCTGCGCGCGCTGATCATGGCGCTGGACGGCAAATCGGGCGAGGAGATCGTCAAGCTCGAGCTCGGCACCGGCGTGCCGATCATCTACACGCTCAACGCCGATTCCACGGTGGCGTCGAAGGAAGTGCTGGAGCATTGAGCCGGAGAAGCAACGCGGCTTTCAAAAAAGCGCGTTGACACTCATCCCTCGCCCGCTTAATGAGCGCGCACCAGCCCAGATGGCGGAATTGGTAGACGCGCACGGTTCAGGTCCGTGTTCCGCAAGGAGTGGAGGTTCGAGTCCTCTTCTGGGCACCAAATTCCCGTTTCGAACTTTTTGATAGGGTTCAGAAACCCCAAGAAAAAGCCCGGTTTTGCCGGGCTTTTTTTCTGGAGCTGATGCCTAGGCCGTCCGCCGTCGCCAATGGCATCCACAAGATATCTAACAATTACCCGTCCGGGTTAGGCAGCGATCTGTCGTTGCGACAGCGCACCAGCGGAAGGATTTCGCCGGAGATCACTCTGGTGATCTTCTGTTGCTTGGCGTTGGTTACGACGGTCATGCACGCACATCCGTAGCCGTGACCCGAACCAGGCACATTGGTCTCGACGAATTGCCGCTCGTCAAAGGCCGGCACATTGTCGATGCCTTTGGGATCCGGTCGCCCTTGCATCTGGATCCACCAATCCCCGTCACTGTCGGTCAGGACGAGGTTGCCGGGTGTCGGGCTGGAGTACCAGCCACAACGGCGCTCGGCATGGGTGGCAGCAGGCAAGGACATGGTGGCCAGGCAGAAACAGATTGCGAACAATGGGCGCATGAGAACCTTCACCTCCCTTCAGTAAAGCAGGTCATGCCGCCGATAAACTGCGTTGACGCCGGTAACGAGGCGGCATGATTTTGTAAGCCTTATGGCCTCAACTTCGTGTCCACATTTTCTTCGATCAATCCGCAATGAAGCGTCACAGGCTTCCTTTGGACATCGCTTAGTGGACCGTCGATGAAATCGCAGCTGAGCAGATTGTCCGGACTGCTCTTGCGCGCCGACGCAACGTTGACGTTAACCTCGGGAGGGCCGGCAAGCCAGTCGAGACGCTTCGTGTCGACCTTTGTGCCGCCGATGTGGGCGTGGCCCGCTGTGCCCGCTATCTCGACCTCTTCGTCCTGCGGCGTGAGATCGATCTGGCCGACTTCGTTGGCGTGCTTCTCGGCGCTCCGCTTCGGGTCACCGTAATAGGAGGCGAGGACAACGATCCCTTCCTTTTTTGCCGCGAGCCTGGCGGCTGCCTTTTTGGAAAGCGTGACGTTGACGTCGAAGCCCATATCGCCCTGGGTTGTTGCCGACGCAACACATGCCAGCAGCGCAGATGCTGCGATCGTCACCGCGGGCAGTGATCTATAGCGTTTCACAATCCATCTCCTTTAAGGCCCCTCACGCAATGCCGATGCCCCCCGCATCCTTTCGTGTCTGGCGCCGGCATCACGCTCGCCGCCGGCTTCACCGTGAAGCGACATTCAGACCGACGCGCGACAGTTGAGAATCTGCTGGAGGCAGGTTCAAACGCTTTAATCTGTCGGCGGTTTCCTGCTCGATGTGCAGCCCCCAATCGGAAAAGAACCGGGTCAGGTCCTGATTTGCGACCGTACTGGCACGCAGGATGAAGGTTTGTACCTTGACCGCATCCTGCTCATTGGCATCATCCAGTGGATGCTCGCGATAATATCGGTGAAGCTTCGGATAGAAATCCTCGCCGAGACCCCGGCGCAATTGATCGAACATGACCAGCCGCGCCCAAAGCTCATCGTCGTCATCCGCGCTGACACGCATCTGTTTTTCATTGTCGAAATCGCGCGTCTTCCGCGCCAGATATCGCGCCGCCAGATCCAGCGGCGTCTTGCCAGTAGAGTCATCGCGCTCTTTCAAGCGGGACGGATGGCCAAAATGTGCCTGGGCGTTGAGCGAGTAGATATTGACCGTAGTTTCTACAATCTCGCCCCAGGTCCAATCTTGCTGCTGGTACATATGGCCGGTTTCATGCCAGATCGACCACGCTTGCCGCAGCTTATTCACGTCCAGCAAATCACCCATGTTGCTGCCGGGGACACCTATAAAATAGTTGCCTGCGTACATGTATATGCCATCGTCGAAGACCTTCGCCGGTGTCACCGTGTCCTGCTGATAGTGCATGCGCAAACGGGATGCCCGATGAAGTTTGGAGGAACCGTCGAGACCGGATAGCGCATCGTACCAGCCTAGAATTTGCTCGAGGGTGTCGAGAATTTCCGCAGGGTCGTCCTGAGGCGCCCTCATATAGACTTTGCGGGTCGCGGTAATGGCAACACGCTCGCTTATCATCTCGACGAATGGCGCACCGGGCATGTCGGTGAGCATTTTACGCCAGTCTTCGAAGCTTGTTTTTCCCTTGACGTAGGGGGATCGAACTGCCGCCGCGCACGATTGCCACGTCGATCGGAGGCAGAGCCGCACTGAAGCCGCTCTCGGCGTAGCGGAAATAGATCAGCCCGTCGCGCTTCGCCGTGAAGTCGGTGCGCCCTTCCTTGGCAATGACCAATTGCGGGTCATCCTGGGGTCTTTCGTCATAGAAGCTGTTAATCGGGCCGATCATGATCATCAAGCCGTCGGGGGAAGGCGGCAGGCCTTCGGCCGTAACCGATACTGCCTCTCCCTTTTTCACGAACACACCGCTTGGCTGATCGTCCATCAGCTTCGTGCGTCTCAGCCTATTGGCCTCGGGTGTGGCTGCAGGCATCGGAGCGAGGCGATAGCGTTTGTTCAGGTTGTCGAATTCCGACACCGCTGCCGACGCGGTTGCCGGTCGGTCGCCATTGCCGGCCGGATAAAGCAACCACTGGGCATTGTCGTCCAGGCTGGCGTCATAGACGATGATCCGAGCGTCGTCCGCACGTTCATTGGCCCTGACGTTGAGCGTCGTGCCGCTGTCATCCAGCTCGATGCCGTAGCTGTTCAGATGCGGCTTGAAGCGCCATGCCTGCCCCTCAGCGGACTGCTCGTCCTTGAGGACGACACTCGTATTCCCGTTTTCGTCTTCGTCGCCCCCGGCAAGATACGTTCCGTATCGTCGAGACCGGATTTGATAGGTTGCGCCGTTCGTTTCTCCGGTCGCCCTGGTGATGGTCCACAGCTGCGCGGGACCATCCTTGGGTTTGCGAGCGGACTGACCAAGCACGATCTCGCCATGCCTGTCTTCAAAGGCGGTGAGCGCTTTGTAGGAATGCTTCGCGACGATATAATAGTCCCCGTTGGGGATCTCAGCGGCACCTGCGGCCGTAACAATTGCCACCAGCAAGAGCCCGGCTATCAAGTGCGCTCCAGATACGATGAAGGTCTTCATCCCGACACCGACGTGTCAATTCGCAGCTGGGACGGGACAACTCATCGGATCGCCCTGCTTGCCGCATTTCAGGTAACCCTCGAAGGCTTTGACCCGGGATTGCGCCAGGCTGTCCATGCACTGCGCGGTGAGCATCGGCATTACGCTTCCTCCGGCAGCTCCCGCGGTCTGGAAACTGCACTCGGCGTCGCGAAATTTGTCCCAATCCCGTTGTGCCTGGACGAGAAGCTTCTTGGTATCCGCGTCACCCTTCAGGCGGGCTTCGATCTGTTGGTAAAGCTCATTGAGCTTCTTGTCGGATTTCTTGAACGCGGCATCGGCGCACGCGTTCAGGGAGGCCTGATCCTTGGCAGCGGCGTAGCACTTGTCCTGGGCAAAGGCGAAAGTCGGCATGGCCAGAACCACGGCAGCAGTCAGAATTGCGGTTTTCATCGATTTCCCTCCGTTTAGAATCCACCGAATTGACGGGCGGTGGTTTATCCCGCCGTTCACTTCAGATATCCGTGGCCGGCAGGGCCAGCCACTAGTTGGAATCGTCATCATCCGATCCATTACTGCCGTCGCTACTGTCATCCGACGCATCGCCATCCGTGCTGTCATCGTCGGTGTCGGTGCTGTTTTGGTCATCGTCACCGGCCGTTGAGTCTTCATCGTCGTTCTGATCGGTCGAATCGTCCTGATCGTCGGAATTATTGTCGTCGGTATTGTCATCCGAGCTATCGTCGGCGGCGTTGTTGTCGTCATCACCATCATCGTCATTCTGATCGCTCGAATCGTCCTGATCATTGGAACTGTCGTCGTCGGTGCTGTCGTCCGAGCTATCGCCATCGGTGTCCGCGTTGTTATCGTCGGAATCGTCATCAGCATCGGGAGGAGTTACGTCTGGACTGCTGTCGCCGGGCTGCGAGTCGTCTTCGCGATAGCTCGTGTCGTTGAGACTTGTCTCCATCTCGTCGTCGTACTGATCGACGATCTGCGTCCACTCCTCATGGTTATCGACGCTCGTCCATTGCGAGATATTGTTGACCGAGATGTTGGTATTGAAGTTGTTGACGGTGATGTTGGTATTGACCTCGACGACATCTGCGACTTCTGTTCCGCGGTTCACGCCAAACAGAAAACTGGTAGCGCTCACGGCAAGAGCGGCCCAAACGAGTCGGTCGACATCGGTCGGCGTCGAAATCGGTTGATGCCGCACTGTGGCAAGCACGTCACCCGGCCGGATGCCTTGCCGCGCGGCAACGCCATGGGGTGCAACGGCCAAGACATACACCCCGCGAAGCTTGGGCGGGATCTGATAGCGGTGCCGAGAGGCGTGGTTGATGGGTATCAAAACCGCGTTAAGAGCCCGGGAAACATAGGGTTTCGGCAGATCATATTTGCTGGCATACGCAACATTGATCGTGTGCGGGACGGCTACACTCACAACAGCCGTCATTTTCACTGAAGTTGCCAATGCACGGGCGAACCGCATTATCAGTCTGGATTTTCGAACAGTTTGCATTTTTGCACATCCTGCAGCTGATGATTGGAACCGATCTCAGAGGCCCGGCGCCCCGGATCACTCACCAACCATTCTCCCCCTGCACCAACGGTCAGCGGCAATTTCCAGCGATCATCACCGTCATTCCGTAACTTCGTCGGCAAAACACTTTGCCAGGTCTTGCGGCGCTCCGAGTTTCTTTGCCCAGGATACGAGTTCAGGCTTTTCCGATGGGTCGGCATAGCCGCCCCATACGTCGCGAAACTGCTTCTTTCCGTTGACTGTCTGGAAGAACATCACGCCGTCATCGCTCACCGGCGTGGAGACGTAGGCGGCACTCCAACTGCCGCTCTCCATGATCGTGATGAACTTCGCCTGAGCGGGCTTGAACTTTTTGTCCAACGCCGAGACGACGAGAGGGGCATACTCCTGCTTGCGCGCCTTCGTCACTTCGACCTTTACACCGTCACAGGCGCTATTCGCAGCGAAAGCGGGACGTCAGCGTCATTCCCAGCCCCGCAAGGCCGACCATGACGATTTTGGCACGCCGACGGATGAGACCGTTCAATTCAGACATGAGTGGCTATCCTCTTCCTTGTTCGTTGCAGGGGCCATCAATCGGAATCGTCATCGCCCGATGAACTATCGTCGTCCGATGACCTGTCATCGTCTGGCGCATCGACCTCGCAGCCGATGCCGCGGCAGCCTTGGTAGTTGCCTTGGGTATCGAAGTTGGGATTGCCTTCCTTGTCGTACTGCGGTCTGTCGTCGATGCTTTGATCCCCGTCATCAGGATCGTCGACTTTACACCCCAGCCCACGGCAGCCGATGTAACGGCCCCGCGTATCGAAGTTGGGATTGCCATTCCTGTCGAACTGCGGCCGGTCATCAATCTTTCGGTCCCGTTTATGAGGCCGATCAACCAGGCAGCCCGACCCGCGGCAGCCATCGTAGCCGTCGTCGGTGGTACATCCGGCGATCGCCATCAAAGCAGTGGCCAGGGTCGCATAGATTACGAATTTCATGGTTCATTCCTCCGACTGCCTGGCGGCTGGGGATCGTTCGTATCCGAAGACTATTGCAGGCGGCGGTCCCCGCTCTTATCGGCCGCCGCGAAGTCCTTCATCACCCGGTTCATGAATTCGTCCCGACTGACACGGCCGTTCCCGTTCGCATCGGTCGCTGCGAACTGATCGGCGTTCAGGACGTCGGCGGTTTCGGCTTGGCTGAGAGCGCCGTTATTATCGGCGTCCAGCTTTTCGAAGGCCCTGGTCATGAAGGCCTGATACTCCTGTCGGTTCACCGCGCCGTTGTCATCGGTATCAAGTTGGTCTTGGTGACCCTCGTACATGGACTGCTGTGCCGTGGCCGCGCCGGCGCAAAGCAGGAGCAAGGAAGCTCTGGTCGCGATTATGGATTTCATTGTCTTGTCCCTTTCTTCTCGTCTCAGCCGCAGGCAAGACGATTGCCGAGGTAGCCACCACCGCCGATGCCAATCGCGGAACCGATCACACGTCCGGTTCCACCACCAATGGTGCTGCCGATCAGGCCGCCCACGATCGCGCCACCGACAGTACCGGCGATGCAGCCGAACTCGCTGTTGCGCGCCTGAACTTCCGGGTTGGATGACGACTGGCACGCCGTAAGCGCGAAAGTGCCCGCGAGCACGATTGCCAAGGTTGATTTCCTCATCGCTCTTTCCTGATCTGATTGCTGATTGGGTGCCATCCGCGGAGGACAGAGCTTCGCCGGCCTCGAAAGAGCCAGACCGTGGCCCATGCATTCGAAGACTTAGTCGCTGGCTGTCGTGATCTCTTACGTCGAGGGGAAACGCTCCCCACGGGGGGCCGCATTAGCGAATATCGATTTCCCTCTCCATGCTTCGCGCCCGTCCGCCCAAGCATGCCAGCAACCAACTAACGCGGCTGCTGTTGCCAGAAAGTTGCATCCGAAGTCGGCGTATGGCAAGGAAAAATTGCAGTATCGCGGGTTGAATGTTGCAAATGCTTAATAATTCAGAACCAATGCCGGCTATCTTAGCAGATACTGAAATTCGCTTCACAGCAATGTACCAGCACAGAAAATCGACTTTATTCCATTGGCTGTATGTTGTTACAAGTAATATACCACTTGTTATGCATTTACGCAGATCGAAAAAAGCCAATGGCGAAATCGCTTCTTATACGATTGCCTGTATCCTGATCTATTGTCGGTATTTTTTTTTGACCGAGCCCACCCGGTTGCGCAGGTCGAAAGAAACGCTGCTCACTTATTCGAGTTTTTTCAACGCTGCGGCGTGCCACATAGAGGCGCAGTGGGGGTGCTGCGGCCGCGTTGTGAGCATCTTCCCAGCCGGATTGTCATCGGGTAGCGTGCAGGGGCGGCACGTGAAGGTGCTCTCTTTGGCGAACGCACTGCTGCACCTTCAGCCGTTGCCCGTCAGAAGATAGGGCTGGTGCTGCCTCGTGGACACCGACGGCAACGTCAAATCCGTTGAGCCCGTCTGATCCGCTCTGGTCGATGAATTCGCGACCAATCTGACGACGCGTCTTGGCTGCGGACATGACAATGCTTGGGGCGGCCAGCCGCGATGAGCGGTTTGGAGAGCCTAGCTAACCGCGTGCCTGCCTCACCCCAGCCCGATCCGCTTGGCGCCTTGCCGGAACAGCGCCTCGGCGTTCGGCTCGAAGCGGAAGGTGCCGATGAAATCGTCGGCGCAGTAGTTCGGCAGCATCTTGCGCAGCGCAGCGGCGAAACTTCGTGCCTCCTCCAGCCGCCCCGCCAGCGCAAGGCAATGCGCGGCGATCGCCAGGATGATGGCATGGGCGTTGGGACGCGCGGCTGCTTTCAGCGCCCACTCGGCGGCTTCGTCGAACTGGCCGAGCCGGACATGCGACATCGCCCTGGCGCCCAGCATGCCGAACAGCAGCGGATCGAAGGGACTCAGATGCCTGGAATGGTCGGACGAGCCGATCGCGGCCTGCGGATCGCCGGACTGCGAATGGACGAACGACAGCGCATAGTGACCGAGCGCGAAATTCGGGCTGAGGTCTACGGCGCGTTCCAGCTCGATGAGGGAGCCGTCCTGCTCGCCGCGCAGCCACAGCGCCCGCCCCATGGCCCAGTGAGCGGCCGGATTGTGATCGTCGACGAGCAGGCTCTGGCCGGCAGCCTCGAAGGCCAGGGCGCTTTCCTGGTCGCGGTCGCCCCAGCGCTGGAAGGCATTTTGCCAATGGGTGAAGGAGAGCCCGGCATAGGCGCGGGCGAAGGTCGGATCGAGCTTCAAGGCTATGTCGAAGAAATGCCGGGCCTGCGCGTTTTCCGCGCGGGTGAAGCGGTACATGTGCCATAGGCCACGGTGGTAGGCTTCCCAGGCGTTCAGCGAATTGGGCGCCTTCAACATGGCGCGGTTGCGTTCGACGGTCTCGATCTCGGCCGAGATCGACGAGACGATGCTGTTGCCGATATCGTCGAGCACGGCAAAGATGTCGTCCAGCTTGCGCTCGAACGTCTCGGCCCAGACTATCCTGGCGGTGCGCACCTCGACCAGCTCGACCGTGACGGTGACGCGGCCGGCCTGGCAGCGCACCGTGCCGGTGGCGACATAGTCGACATTGAGCCGACGGCCGGCATCCTCCGGCGCAATGTTTTTTTCGGCGAGCGCAAACACCGAGCCGCGCGCGATGACGAAAAAGTCCCTGAGCTTGGCCAGGCGGGTGATGATGTCGTGGGTCAGGCCGTCGGGCAATCCACCGCGCGGGCCGCCAGGACAATCGGCTCCCTCGGCAAATGGCATCACCGCAAGCGAAGCCTTCTGCGATGCAGCAGCATAGGAATGGGGAAGCACAATTGACGCGTGGGGGGCCGCGGGTACGAGTGGAGGTCGCGCCCAGAGCGTCACTGTGGGTCGTTCGCCGCGGATCGTGCGCCATGCCTCACGAACGGGTCCGAAATCCAGATCCTCCGAAGCAAACAGCTGCGCCGCGGAAGCGAGATGTTCCTCGCCCGCGTCAAACTGGCCGCGCTGCGCCAGCCTGGTCAGAAGAGCCACATGTGCGCGCCCGTCGAACGGAGCGAGTTCCAGCCATTTGTCCAGATGCGAAGACATTTCGTCGGCATCCGCCGGCAGCTTGTTGACGAGATGTTCCAGGATGGCGGCGTGCCACGAGGTGAAGCGGCGGCGCTGAGCGATCAGCCAGCTGTTGAAATGGGGGCTGCGGTCGATCTCCAGCCCATCGAGAAAGTCGCCGGCGAACCTTCCGGAAAAGCCTGGAGCCGCTCTCGACCGAGCGTCTCAACGCCCTTGGCGGCGGCCGAGGCTATGTCGACAGCGTCGACGGAAGCACCTGTCAGATCAAGCGCGATCGTGTCGCCTGGTGTCTCGACCCTGCGATGATGCGGTTCATCGAGGATGCCTCTAAGCTTGCTCAGGCACCAGCGAAGCTCGCCGCGCGGGTCGTTCGGCACGTCCCACAAAAGCTCGCACAGGCGGCTGCGGCCTACCGGATGGGGCGCCAGCGCCAGATAGGCGAGCAGCGCACACAGCTTGCGCGATTTTGGGAGCTGGATGATGATGCCGTTGCGTGCGATCGTCAGCGGTCCGAGCAGACGCACGGAAAGACCGGCCATCTCGCCGCCGAGGCTCGATCGGGCGGATTCCACGTAAGTTTCCACGCCTGCTCCCACGCTGGCCAGTCGGCCTTTGTTTTATCACCAAACGCGACACGGTGCATCCGGCAGCGAATTCCCGCGCCGGATGCTGGCATTGCCGGGAGGCAAATGTAGCGCGGCAAGGTCTCGAAACCTCGCCGCCCAAGCCACCCGTCTGTAACCGGCCCGTGACGACAAGGAACAACGACAAAGCGAGGAGATCGACATGTTGCATCAACAGAAAATCAGAACCACCGCCGGGCGCGGCCGCCTGTTCGACAGCATTCTCGACACGGTCGGCGATACGCCGGTGATCCGCATCAATAATCTCGGACCGGACCATGCCACGATCTACGTGAAGGCCGAGTTCTTCAATCCCGCCGCCTCGGTGAAGGACCGGCTGGCGCTCAACATCATCGAGGAAGGCGAGCGCAGCGGCGCTCTAAAGCCTGGCCAGACCGTGGTCGAGGCGACCAGCGGCAACACCGGCATCGGTCTGGCCATGGTTTGCGCCCAGAAGGGCTATCCGCTGGTGGTGACGATGGCCGACAGTTTTTCCATCGAACGCCGCAAGCTGATGCGCATGCTGGGCGCCAAGGTAGTGCTGACGCCGCGCGCCCAGAAGGGTTTTGGCATGTACAAGAAGGCAGTGGAACTCGCCGAAGCCAATGGCTGGTTCCTTGCCCGCCAGTTCGAGACCAAGGCCAATGCCGCCATTCACGAAGCGACGACGGCGCGCGAGATCATCAACGATTTCGCCGGCTCGCGGCTCGACTGCTTCGTCACCGGCTACGGCACGGGCGGCACAGTCGCAGGCGTCGGACGCGTGCTGCGCCGCGAGCGGCCGGAGACCCGGATCGTGCTCGCCGAACCGGCCAATGCGCAGCTGATCGGCAGCGGCAAGCCGCAGCAGCGCGGCGCCGGCGGCGCGCCTGCCGCCAGCCATCCGGCGTTCGAGCCGCATCCGATCCAGGGCTGGACGCCCGACTTTATTCCGGACGTGCTGCAGGAGGCGATCGACGCTGGCCTCTATGACGAGGTGGTGCCGATCGCCGGGCCCGAGGGCATGAAATGGGCCAAGGCGCTGGCGCAGAAGGAAGGGATTTTCACCCGCATCTCCGGCGGAGCGACCTTCGCTGTGGCGCGGCAGATCGCGGAAAAGGCGGCGCCCGGCTCGGTGATCCTGTGCATGCTGCCCGACACCGGCGAGCGCTACATGACGACGCCGCTGTTCGACGGCATCGAAGCGGAGATGGACGCCGAGGAGACTGCGCTTTCGCAGTCGACGCCCGGCTGCCAGTTTCCGGCGTGACGGCGGCACATCGGGAGCGGCCTGCATGGACACGAAGCCTGGATTGGCCGTCACGGCCAGCGAGGAAACGCTTGACCCCTCGGACTGGGCCGACGTGCAGGTCCTGTCGCATCGGATCGTCGACGATGCCGTCGCTTACCTGCGCGATGTCAGGGAGCGTCCGGTGTGGCAGGAGATGCCGGTTGATGTGAGGGCCTTCTTCACGGCGCCGCTGCCGCGTTCGCCGGCTCCGCTGGCCGAGGTGTATGGCGAAGTAACCAGGAGCTTGATGCCCTATCCGATGGGCAACGTCCATCCGCGTTTCTGGTCCTGGTATATGGGCTCGAGCAATTTCACCGGCGCGCTCGGCGATTTCCTGGCCGCGATCCAGGGCTCCAACCTCGGCGGCGGCAACCATGCCGCCGCGCTGATGGACAACCAGGTCGTCGATTGGTGCAAGGAAATGATGGGCTTTCCGCAATCGGCCAGCGGCACACTGGTCAGCGGCGGCTCGATGGCCAACATCATCGGGCTGACCGTGGCGCGCAACGCCACAGCGGGTATCGACATACGCGAGCATGGCGTTGCCGGCATCGACAAACCGCTGCGCTTCTACGGCTCCGACCAACTTCATTCCTGCCATCGCAAGGCGATGGAGGCGCTCGGCCTCGGCAACCGGGCGCTGCGCCGCATCCCGAGTGATGCCGGGCTGCGGATCGACATCGCTTCGTTGCGGGCGGCGATCGCCGAGGACCGCGACGCCGGCTTCAAGCCGGCCTGCGTAATCGGTACGGCCGGCACGGTGAACACCGGCGCAATCGACGATCTGCAGGCGCTGGCTGACCTGGCGGCAAAAGAGGATCTGTGGTTTCACATCGACGGCTGCATCGGCGCCTTGCTTGCGATTGCGCCGGACAATTCGCATCGCGTCGCCGGCATCGAGCACGCCCACTCGATCGCGCTCGATCCGCATAAATGGCTGCACGCGCCCTTCGAGGTCGGCTGCGCGCTGATCCGGGATGCCTCCGCGCATCGCGGCACGTTCGCGGTGACGCCGGAATATCTGGAATCGACGCCGCGCGGCCTGGCCTCCGGCCAATGGCTGCACGATTACGGCCTGCAGACGACGCGGGGCTTTCGCGCGCTGAAGGTGTGGATGGCGCTGAGAGAGCACGGCATCGAAAAGTTCGGCCGCCTGATCGACCAGAACATCGCGCAAGGGCATTATCTCGGCGCGCTGATCGAGGCCGAACCGGCGCTCGAACTGGCGGCGCCGGTGAACATCAATATCGTCTGCTTTCGCTATCGCGCCGATGGGTTGGACGCTGAGCGCCTGAAAGCGCTCAACACCGAGATCATGCTGAGGCTGCAGGAAGAAGGCATTGCCGCCATTTCCGACACGACGGTGCATGGCCAGCATTGCCTCAGGGTGGCGGTCAATAACCACCGCACCCGGCGCGGCGACCTGGACCTGCTGATCCAGGAAACGATGCGCCTCGGAGAGGAGATTTCAAGGGCGGGCGCGGCTCGCTGATCCCGTGTGGCGCGCAGATCGTCATGCTCCGGGTTGGCGGGAAGCGGCTTCATCACAACGCTAGAGGCGGAATGTTGCCGACCGATCGAACCTGCGACAAAGCTCACGCGTCGAGCCAGACCTTCTCGAAATGCTGCTCGAGCGACTGGTGCTGCTCGCAGCCATGCACGCCCTTGCGATAGGTGCGGTAGACCGAGCGCCAGTAGGGCTGGATGATGACGCCGGAATCGCGCAAATTCTGTTCGATCTTGGCCATGAGCTCCTTGCGGGCGCCGGGATCGGGCATCGCCAGCGCCTTGTCGAGTAGACTGTCGAATTCCGGATTGGCATAGGCGCTCTCGTTCCAGGCGGCGCCAGACTTATAAGCGAGCGCCAGCACCTGGACGCCGAGCGGCCGGCCGAGCCATTCCGTGCAGGAGAAAGGATATTTGCTCCAATCGTTCCAGAAGGTGGCGGCCGGCAGCACGGTGCGCTTGATCTTCAGCCCGGCCTCGCGCATCTGCGCGGCGATGGCGTCGCCGGTGCTCTTCTGCCAGTCGACATCGACCGAGATGAGCTCGTATTCGTGGTCGGCCTTGCCGGCCTCGGCGAGCAGGGCCTTGGCTTGATCGGTGTTGCGGACGGCCGGGCCGATATCGGCATATTCGGGATGCATCGGCCCGACATGATGGTTCTCGGCAGGCTTGCCGCGGTTGTCCATGCCGATTTTCAGCACGGCGGCGTTGTCGACGGCCAGTTGTGCGGCGCGCCGAACCTTGATGTTGTCATAGGGCGGGTTGCCGATATTGAAACGCGCGACGATGGTCGAGCCGGTGGCGATTTCCGAATTGCTCAGGCCCATGGAGTCGGTCTGCGCAACCGTGTCGGAGGCGGTTTCGTGGTCGGTGTCGACCTCGCCCGATTCGAATGCCGACAGCATGGCGTTGGGATCGGAGCCGTAGTCGACCCATTTGATGCCGTCGAGATAGAACTCGCCCTTCCACCATGGCTTGTCCTTGCGGCGGACTTCGGCGCCGACCTCGGCGTCCCACGCGACGAGTTCGCAAGGACCGGTGGTGATCGCCAATGCCTTCAGCGGATCGCCGTCGCCTTCATAGCTGCGATGCATGATCAGCGCCGGATAATCGGCCATGCCAGCAATCAGCGAGATGTCGGGCTTAGGCAAATTGAGCCGGACGGTGAAATCGTCGACGCGCTCGATGCCGCCGTCGACGGCCTTCTTGGTATCGGCGTTGACCAGTGCGCCCATGCGCGCGGCGACCGAATTGCCGGCGACGGACGCATCGCACCAGCGCGTCAGATTGTGAATGACATCGTCGGCATTGAAGGTGTGGCCGTTCGACCAGCTGATGCCCTTGCGGACATGCAGTGTCAGCACGCGGGCGTCGTCGCTGGTTTCCCAGCTCTCGAGCAGCCATGGCTCGAAGGTGAAGTCGCGCTTCCAGCGCACCAAATATTCGTTGCACTGGCGGGCGACGTTGGACATCTCGACGCCGTCGAAAGTGCGCGGATCCTTCCAGCCCTTGACGTTCATGGCGACGCGCAGAACGCCGCCGCGCTTCGGCTCCTCGGCCCTGGCCGGCGACGGCGCAAGCCCGCCCAGCGCCAGCGCGCCGGCCGCACTGACGCCGAACGCGGCCATGGTGGCGAGATATTCGCGCCGGTTCATCTGGCCTTTCTTGAAGCCGTCGGCGACGGGCTCGGCCTGCGGATGCAATTTCCGGTCGGTCAGCATGAACTTCATCGTAAATCCTCCCTGTCGGGCCTGCGCATCGCGGACGCCGGCTCCTTACGTGGCGTGATGATAGGGCTGGCCTGACCGAAGCAGTGTTCGGGTTTCCGCAGTTGTTGTGCGCTGTTCCGCGACAGTGAAGCTTGGAGGACGCTCCCCGTCACTCCGGCCAGTCACCCCCGCCCAGCGCGGCTATTGCCGCCACGATGCGATCAAAGGCCTCGCCGGCGCGCGGCACGGCCTTGCGGGCGCGCAGGAAGCTGTGCACCAGCCGCGGCTCCTCGCGCCACCATGCCTTGCCGCCGGCGGCAAGGATGCGGTCGCGATAGGCTTGGCCGTCCGCTGACAGTGGGTCGCATTCGGCAGTGACGATGACCGTCGGCGGCAGGCCGGAGAAGTCGGTATCGCTAAGCGGCGAAAATGTCGGGTCGTCCGGCGACTGCCCCTTCCCTGCCCGGATATGCCGATAGAATTCGACATCGCGCAATGTCAGCAGTGGCGCCTCGGCGTGCTCGACATAGGAGCCCGCGCGCGCTTTGCCGTCCAGCTCTGGGCCGTCTAGCTCGTCACCGCCGAGCTCGGGATAGATCAGCACCTGGCCGATCGCATGGCGAAGATGGCGGCGTGTCGCCTGTGCCACCGCAGCGGCCAGGTTGCCGCCGGCGCTTTCGCCGCAGAGCACGATGGGCAGTTCCGTCGTCGCCGCAGCCCATTCGAATACCGCCAGCGCATCGTCGAAAGCCGCCGGATGCAGATGCTCGGGCGCCAGCCGGTAATCGGCGGACAGCACGGCAAAGCCGGTGCCGGCGCATATTTCGGCGCAGATGTCGTCATGGCTGTCGAGCCCGCCAAGGACGAAGCCGCCGCCGTGATAATAGACGACCATCGCTTGTGGCGCCGTTCGCGCCAACTGGTAGCGCCGCACGGGGATCGTACGGTCGCCGACGCTGCTGTCGTTTGCCTTGACACGGGGCGGATAGGGCTCGCGAAACGCCCGGCACATGGCATCATAGACCGCCCGCTGCCTGTCGATTGGCATGTAGACGATCTCGGGCGGATACCACTCGTTGACCCGGTCGATATAGGCCCACAGCTCCAAATCGAGCAGCGTTTGGTATTTTCCGCGCTCTGTCGTTTCTGGTCGATCGGCCTCGGTGATCATCGCGGCGCGGTCCCGCTCAGAGCTCGGCGTAGAGGCGGGCGGCGTTTTCGTAGCTGAAGCGCAATGGCACCGATCCCTCGACCTGCCAGGCTTCGACCGTCTCGCCGGCCAGCAGCCGGCAGGCGCCGTCGGTGGTGGTGACGGCGCCGCCATAGAGCCGGTTGGCGAGATTGAGAATGGCCGTCTGATGCATCGCCGTGCTGCCGCTGCCGCAGGCATCCTTGACCAGCAGCACGCGAAACCCGAGCGCTATCGCATCCTTGACGGTGGCATCGATGCAGGCCTCGGTCCAGACGCCGGCAACGACAAGCCACTCGACGCCATCGGCCTTCAGCCGCTCGGCGGCAGGCCCCGCGCGGAAGGCGCTGGCATCGGTCTTGACCAGCATCGTCTCGCCTGTCGCCGGGCCCACTTCCGGACAGATCGCCGTCAGTGGATCGTCCTTGTCGGAAAACGCCGACTTGCCGTTGGCCTCGACCGGGTGGAACGGCCGTGCCGTGGCGAGATCGACGATATAGGCCCAGTGGTACAGGGGCACATTGTTGGCCCGAGCCGTCTGCTGCAGCCGCTGGACATTGGCGAGAATGTCGCCATAGCCTTCGACCAGATAGCGCTTGTCCCGCCGATGCTCCTCCTGGAGATCGATGAACACCGCCGCCACCTTGCCGCGCTTGATCGAAATCGGGCTTTTCATGCGAATGCGCCTGGGTTGCGGGCCAACGCTGTTCCTTTCAGCGAGCCGGTGCAAGCATTGGAGACTGGCCGAAGCGTCCCCACCTTCGTCATCCCAGGGCGAAGCAGGAGCGAAGCTCCGTCGCGGAGACCCTGGGATCCATGCCGTGACATTAGCCGAAGAGTGCAGCGGAGCAGAATTCTGCACCGCAGCAGCGCCCTGAAGTCACGGCATGGATCCTGGGGTCTGCGCCGCGTCGCTGCGCTCCTTGCTCCGCCCCAGGATGACGAAGCGAACGGTGTTTCCGACAGTCGCCAAAGTACGAGCGTCAAACCTGTTTCTCCAGAAAATCGTCCTCATAGGGGAAGCGCGACAGGAGCTCGGTGCCGGTCTCGGTGATCAGGATTTCGTCCTCCAGCTTGACGCCCTCGCGGCCGCCTTTCTCGCCGATATAGCTTTCGACGCTGACCACCATGCCGGGCACGATGACACCGTCGCGGCCATAGGTCTCGTAATCCATGGCATGCGCTATGAACGGCGTCTCGCCATGCATGCCGACGCCGTGCATGACCGAGGTATAGCGCTGGTCGACGAAGCGGTCCGGGATTTTCCAGGCCTTTTCGGCAATCTCGCGAAACGCCATGCCCGGCTTGACGACCCCGATGTTGTGCTGAACCTGGTCGTGCGCCATGCGGTAGAGCGATTTCTGGTAATCCGTCGGCTTGCCCGGGCCGCAACGGAAGGTGCGCGAAAAGTCCGAATAATAGCCGTAGCAGCCGATCGTGTCGGTATCGAGCGCCAAGAGTTCGCCCGGCCTGATCTTGCGGCCGCTCGCCTCGTTGAACCATGGATTGGTGCGCTGGCCCGAGGTCAGCAGCCGGGTTTCGATGAACTCGCCGCCCTGTCGGATCACCTCGCCATACATGATGGCGAACAGCTCGTTTTCGGAAACGCCGGGCTTGATCGCTTCGCGCACCGCATAGACCGCGGCCTCGGCACCAGCCATCGACACCTGCAGGCATTTTACTTCCTCGGGAGTCTTGACCGCGCGCACCGCCAAAATCTCGCCCTGGCAATCGCGGACATCGCAGCCGCGCTTTTCCAGCGCCAGCGCCTGCAGATGGCTGCAGCGGTCGAGGCCGAGCTTCATCGAGCCGCCGCCATGCGCCTTGAGCAATTCGGCGATCTCGTCGGCGAACGGACCGGCGGTTTCGTCGTCGCGGCCCGACACCGAAGACCACACCAGCTTGGACGGCCGCGCCTCGTCGATCGTGTCGAGCACCATCGAGACGTGGTAGCTCTGCGGATATTCGAACAGCACGATCGGCCCTTCGGTGGGGATGAAGAAGTAGCGCGTCGAGTTGCGCAGGAAATAACCGAACATGTTGCGGGAGCCGGTGGCGTAGCGCTGGTTGTAGGGGTCGAACAAAACCACGCCGCCATAGCCGGCCTCGCGCATCCAGGCGCGCAGCCTGGCCAGCCGGCCCTTGCGCAGCGCATCCGCGTCGATGAAGGACGGCTCGGTATCCGACAGCCACATGCCGCCGGCCGGATCCGCCGCAGCCGGATGGCGCATGCGATCCCCAAAGTCGACGTCCTCGGTGCTGTCGGGGTCAAAAACGACGATGCTCATGGGTGCCTCCTGGAAGGCCCTGAACATAGCGGCGCGCCGCGAAGAGGCTATGCCGAATCCCGCAGATGTTGTGCCGGACGCCGCAGAGGCGCTGGAGGGACAGCACCCCCCTCTGGCCTGCCGGCCATCTCCCCCGCAAGGGGGGAGA
>NZ_SUEG01000368.1 GCF_005063415.1 Mesorhizobium sp. | reverse complement strand
TTTCCATCGCTCGCTCGAGGCCGGCTGGACGCCGGAGGCCTTCAGCAAGGCGTTGGACGAACTGGCGGCCAAGAAGTTGACGTGAGACTGGCGATGGCCGTCGCCGGGAAGAGCGAAGAGGCACGGACTAAACCGGGCCTCTCGCATCGACGAGATGCGACCATACCCTCAGCCAGAAAACCTCCTGCTTTCAATCTCATAGGCCATCCGCCAGCGACCCGGACTGGTAAACCCGGTGGAATGCCAAACATTTCCGGACATTACACCAGTCTGCAATCTTATGCGGTTTCGGCAGCACAAACGCCGAACATTTCTGGCCGCCAGCTGTGCTCATTCCGCATTTGCACCGGCCGAGGCCTCCCGGCCTGATGCGACGCATCCAGACGGTCTTCAGAGCAAAGTTGGACGTCCGGAGTGGGGCCGATTGCTGACTGTCGGGTTTCACTCGCGCTAGACGGATAGCATAATGACAGCGCACCCGAATGCTGTCGCGTTGGCACTTAAATTGATCGACGAAGGGGTGCGTGACAGCGATTGTGAGTCCGCCTCACGGATATCGACAACAGGCAGTCATAACCGATTGAGCATGCTCGTAAGGTCGGCTAACTTACAA
>NZ_SUEG01000367.1 GCF_005063415.1 Mesorhizobium sp. | reverse complement strand
AGGTTTTGGCGGATAGATGTAGGTGTTGCGCACCATGAACTCTTTCAGGATGTCGTTCTGAATGGTCCCAGTGAGGTCCTTCTGCGCAACGCCCTGTTCCTCCGCCGCCACGATATAGAGCGCCATGATCGGCAGCACCGCGCCGTTCATCGTCATCGATACCGTCATCTCGTTAAGCGGGATGCCATCGAACAGCTGGCGCATGTCGAGAATGGAATCGATGGCGACGCCGGCCATGCCGACATCGCCGGCGACGCGCGGATGGTCGCTGTCGTAGCCGCGATGCGTGGCGAGATCGAAGGCGACCGACAGGCCTTTCTGGCCGGCGGCAAGGTTGCGCCGGTAGAAGGCGTTGGACTCTTCGGCCGTCGAGAAGCCGGCATATTGCCGGATCGTCCAGGGTTGCTGGACATACATCGTCGGGTAGGGGCCGCGCACGAAGGGCGGCAGGCCCGGATAGGTATCGAGATGCGGCAAGCCCTTGAGATCGCCCTGGTTGTAGAGATGCTTGACGGCGATGCCTTCCGGCGTCATCCGCTGACCTTTGACCTCGACCGGCACCCGCCGCGGCGGCGACCAGCCGATCTGGCTGAAATCCGGGATCATGGTACGGCTCCGATCGACTGA
>NZ_SUEG01000366.1 GCF_005063415.1 Mesorhizobium sp. | reverse complement strand
GGCAAGCTTTTGTCTCGCTCTCTGTGGAGGCCCGCAAAGCCGTGCGCGAGGAAGTACAGCGTGACCTCGGGGACACTGGCGGGCCCATCGAGGTGGAAGTCGAGTACAGGTTAGCTGGCGGGCGACGATAATCGTCGCGCGCATGATCATTTGGGTCAACTTGTGCCATTGTGTGGTCGAACCCAATGACCGGAACGGATTCGGCTCGCGACCTTCCATGCGTCCAGCTAAACGTCAGGAGTTTGACCCGTTCCCGTCGTTCTCGGCACACTTGATGAACGACTGCTGTGCGCCCCAAGTCGGACATTTAAGCGCAATTAGGGGACTGCCAGAAAGCAGACGTTGCGCACGAATCCGGCTATCAAATTGCGTAACATTGGGTATGGAAAGAGCGTCCACAACGCCGAGCGCGAAGGCGCTG
The DNA here is from genome assembly GCF_005063415.1 of Mesorhizobium sp. Taxonomy (GTDB): domain Bacteria; phylum Pseudomonadota; class Alphaproteobacteria; order Rhizobiales; family Rhizobiaceae; genus Mesorhizobium. The sequence goes on along the minus strand of NZ_SUEG01000366.1, from coordinate 211 downwards.
TTCAGCCTTGCAGCAAGGAGTGCGATCCATCGCGTTTCGGCAGCATTGTCCAGTGCGGGAAGCCGATCAGTCCTGAGAGCCTTAGCCGTGTGATCATGGCCATCATTGACAAGCCGTCCCTGAACAGCCGAGACCTGTCCAGTCATGGCGCGAGTCGCGGCGTGTTACCTCGCAGCGGGCACAGTGTATTTACCTGCGAAGACCTCTTCTC
>NZ_SUEG01000365.1 GCF_005063415.1 Mesorhizobium sp. | reverse complement strand
GAGAAGAGGTCTTCGCAGGTAAATACACTGTGCCCGCTGCGAGGTAACACGCCGCATGAGGCGCGAAGCGGCCATCCAAGGTTCGCCTACGGACTGCCACGCGACAGCACGCAATTATGCGAGCTCGTGGATCGTCACGCCCGGCACGACAGCCTTGGCGATCTCGCATAGGTGCTGGTGATGCGTGAGGTAGATCACTTGACCCGCGCTTGCCATCTGACCAAACAACCGGAACACCTCCTCTGACCGGAAATGGTCGAAGGTCTCCATAATGTCGTCGGCAATGAATGGCACCGAGGGTCGAAACTGGGCGAACTCGTAGTATCCGGCAAGCCGCAGCGCCAGGTAGAGCTGAAAACGCGCACCCTTTGAGAGGGCGTCGGCGACCTTGGACTGCCCGTCGCGCTGCAATGCGATGAGGACCTCCCCGCCCTTCACAGGTTGGGTCGCAAGCCCCGAATACTGACCGCGCGTGATGAGTGCGAATGCATCAGATGCCCGCTTCATCATCCCGGAGCGATGGCGCTCGCGGTACACGCGCAGAGCGTTCCCGGCGGCCATGACGCCCAGTTTGAGCTCGATGTAGCGGACCGCCTTTTCTTCGATTTCCAAAAGAACGGTGCGGCGCTCGGC
>NZ_SUEG01000364.1 GCF_005063415.1 Mesorhizobium sp. | reverse complement strand
ACCATGGCGACTACGCCAAGGCGCTCAGCGAATACGAAACCCTGCCTGAGGCGGCCAAGGCCGCCGGCGCCGAGTTTGCCGGCAAACTGAAAGCGCGGATGGAGGTCGAGACACAGATCGATTCGCTCATCGCCGGCGCAATGAAGGCGTGAGGAACCCTATGATACGCATCCTCGCCTTCCTCGCCGTCGTCTTTGCGCTTGGGCTCGGCTTCGCCTGGCTGGCCGACCGGCCGGGTGAAATGCTCGTCACCTTCAACGGCTATCAATATCAGGTCAGCCTGATGGTCGCGGCGGTGGCGGTGGTCGCCGTGGTTGCCGCGGTGATGATCGTCTGGTGGCTGGTCAAGGCGCTGTGGAACAGCCCCTATACGATCTCGCGCTATTTCCGCGTGCGTCGCCGCGACCGCGGCTATCAGGCGCTGTCGACCGGCATGATCGCGGCCGGTGCCGGTGATGGCGCGCTCGCCCGCAAGAAGACCAAGGAGGCGGCAAAGCTGATCCGTTCCGACCAGGAGCCGCTGATCCAGCTGCTCGACGCGCAGGCCTCGCTGCTCGAAGGCGACCATGAGGGCGCCCGTGAAAAATTCGAGACCATGCTCGACGATCCCGAAATGCGGCTGCTCGGCCTGCGTGGGCT
>NZ_SUEG01000363.1 GCF_005063415.1 Mesorhizobium sp. | reverse complement strand
ATTGATACCAGATCAGCCTGGTCGTTTTGGTCTGCAGAAACGGTCATCGAGTTTTCCTCTTGTCTAATGGCGCGCGTTGAAACGGATGAGCTGTTTATTGCCAATCACGCAAACAATTCGTTATTTCCGCCAACAAACCTCATTCGTTGCAAATATCAAGCGGGAAGCTTCGCTTCCATCGTTCTGCCCGGCTGCGGGTAAAGTTCCGAGAGCGTGGATATGAACAAATTTCCTTTCGTCTCCCGCACGAGGGCCGTAGACGCTACGCACGCCGGCCCCACGAAACCTCGCTGCTGCACCGCAGATTGAGCATGCGAGCACAATCTTTGTCGTCGCGACACTTGGCGGCGAGATCCTCGTCGCCACGTCGACGTGAATTGGACCTTGCGGTGCAGTTCATCTGGAACGCGTCGGTCAAGTTCAGGTTGGGCTATTCCTCGTCGGTCAACGGTTCGGAAGGCATAGTTCGAATCCTCCATCTCCACCATAAGACATTGTTTGCATTATAAAAATACAAGAATAGGTTGCGCGCCCGCCATAAAGCCCGGTGGTCACCGTGGCTCGTGTCAGCAGATGTGGTATGGTTGAGTGTCGGCGAGTGGCAGAGGTCCAGCAACTATGACTTTGAGGCGAACCAGAGCTTACGGCACATCCGG
>NZ_SUEG01000362.1 GCF_005063415.1 Mesorhizobium sp. | reverse complement strand
GGCGTAACGCGACAGAAATCGATATTGTGTCCTCCCAGTCAGCCCTGTTGAGGACTGCATCAATTGCCTGCTCCAAAACTGGATTGATGCTTGCAACGCCCATCCAACCCCCCGGTTGTAAGGGTTCGATGATACTACCGTGGTCTTAAGGATCAATTCGATGTACGAAAGCGAACGGAAGGGGTCGGAAGGCTGTCCCCGCTCTTGTAGTGCCGGAATAATCACAGCGAGGCAAACATGCACCGCCAAGTTTCACTGAGGGCGACGGTTGTCCACTTCAGGAGTTCCTTAACTCCTGCCACTGCGTTGTTGACGTGGTACGTCATATTGGGACCTTCAGTCCTGACGTACACCGGAGGGGAGAACCAATGGGTTGCCATGAGGGGAACTTAGGGCGGCAGGATCAGGCTGCCCACACGGTCGCAGCGCCACACGCATTTAGGGCACAAATGCAAGCCCTCCCCGGTTAAGGACGCGCAGCGGTCGATCCGTCTCGGTGCAGCCACTGTCGGGGTCCGTCGCCATCCCTTCGAGGCGGCGGGCCTCCGATGATAGTTGGAGTGGACCAGAACGTCGGCCGATCTCGCGCTCCAGGGCAATGCGGGCCTTCCCTAGTGAGATCAACAGCCACTTCAAAACGGCTTCGTCCGTTTCGGCAGGTTCACCGAAGCGCCGG
>NZ_SUEG01000361.1 GCF_005063415.1 Mesorhizobium sp. | reverse complement strand
TAGCTCGCCTTCTCGACGGGGAAGGCATGAGCGATGTATGCCGGGAGTTCGGCATCTCGCGCAAGACGGGCTACAAGATCTTCAATCGCTACAAGGATGAGGGCCTCGAGACCCTGACGGACCGCTCGCGCCGGCCGGTGCGCTATGCCAACCAGTTGCCGGTCCAGATCGAACGGATGATCATAGAGAGCAAGCGGGAGAAGCCGCACTGGGGCGCCAGGAAGATACGCGAGTTGCTGGTGCGCAAGCTCGCAGGCGATGTACGCATTCCGGCCAAGAGCACCGTTCATGCCGTGCTCGACCGCCACGGCCTTGTGAGCCAGGCCCGCAAGAGGAACCGGGCGAACAAGGCCGTGGGCACGCAACTGTCCCAAGCGACGCGGCCCAATGATCTGTGGTGCGCCGACTTCAAGGGCGAGTTCAAGCTCGGCAACGGCCGCTACTGTTACCCGCTGACCGTCACCGACCAGGCTTCGCGCTATCTGCTGGCCTGCGAAGCCCTTGAATCGACAAAGGAGGTTCCGGTCATCGAGGCTTTCGTCCGGCTCTTCAAGGAACGCGGTCTGCCGGAAGCGATCAGAAGCGACAATGGCCTTCCCTTCGCAAGCCCCAACGGCCTCTACAATCTATCAAGGCTGTCGGTGTTCTGGCTGAGGCTCGGCATCGCGATCGAGCGCATCCGGCCCGGCAACCCGCA
>NZ_SUEG01000360.1 GCF_005063415.1 Mesorhizobium sp. | reverse complement strand
GAAGATCGCGGTCCACGAGGGCCTGGTCTGCTGCGCCATTCTAGCCCTTACGAGTGGGCCGAGGTTCATCTGACGCTGCACCGCGACCCGTGGCACGCCGATCGAAAACCTCATCAGATCGCCAACAAGGCGCCGGGGCGCGGAAAGCTTGAGGGCTCGGCCTCGCATCAAACGTACCTCTAATAAAGATAAGGGAATATTCGCTTGGTCTTTTCCATATAGGCACGGTATTGCGGGCCGAAATTCTCCAGCATCATACGCTCTTCCTCGTCCACTCTCAGCAGGAAAAGGACTGCGAACCCAATCAAACCCGATATGCCCGCAATCCAGTTCGGCAGCAGAAAGACCTGGCCGAGGCCCATGAGCAGGAACGAGGTATACATCGGGTGGCGGACCAAGGCGTATGGTCCGGCGCAGATGAGTTCATGCCGTTCGCGGATCTCCAGCGTAATCGACCAGTTCCGGCCAAGTTCCTTGTGGGACCTGCGAAAAACCCATAGCGCGGAGCAGAAGATGATTGTGCCGAGAGCCACGGCCCACGCGCTGGCCGGGTGGTCAGCCGCTGCGGGCATGCCGGTGACAACATAGAAGGCAGGCAGGATTGCGAGGCCAAACAGAGCAGATGCAAGCCCGACGATGTCGGAACGTGAGCGGTAGCCAGTTACAATTCGCACGCGCCTTGCCCGGCGCTCGAAGGGATACCGGAT
>NZ_SUEG01000359.1 GCF_005063415.1 Mesorhizobium sp. | reverse complement strand
AAAGCAGATGAGGTGGATGGCTCCCGCTCCCGGCATCTGAGTGCCACAGTGGGTTTGCTGTCAGGCAACCCGAGCAAAGGAGCCATCCACCATGCAGATTACCACCGTGGGCCTTGATCTGGCCAAGCGCATTTTTCAGGTTCATGCCGTCGACGCGTCTGGGGGCGTTGTCGTGCGCAAGGCCCTGCGCCGATCGCAAGTTCTGCCGTTCTTCACCAATTTGCCACCCTGCCTGATCGGCATGGAGGCCTGCGGGACGGCACATCACTGGGCTCGAGAACTGACGGAGCTCGGCCATGAAGTCCGCCTGATGCCACCGTCCTACGTGAAGCCCTATGTGAAGCGCGGCAAGAATGATGCGGTGGACGCGGAAGCGATTTGCGAAGCGGTAACACGCCCGACCATGCGCTTCGTGGCGATGAAGTCGGCCGAGCAACAGGCGGCCCTGTCGCTTCACCGCACACGCAATCTTCTGGTCAAGCAGCGCACGCAACTCGTGAACATGATCCGCGGCCTGTTGGCTGAGTTCGGCATCGACATTCCCCAAGGTTTGGAGCGGGCGCTTAAGCTGGCGCGCCAGATAGCCGCGAAGAAATCCACATTGGACGCACCGGCAATGGCACTGCAGATTCTGTGTATCCTGTGCGAGCAGGTGCTCAACACCCATGCCCGGCTCCAGACCATTGACCGGTCGATCCTTGCCCAACAAAGA
>NZ_SUEG01000035.1:37773-43422 GCF_005063415.1 Mesorhizobium sp. | reverse complement strand
CTCGTCGACGCTGCTGGCCAGACCCGGCCGCAGCGTCACGCCGCCGGAAGTGATGGCGGAAGCAGAGAGATTGCTGGCGCTTAAATTACAAGGCGCTGGATAGGACCTTTTCAGAATTCGCTCTGGCGAGTCGAATAGCGTGGTTTTCGAGAACCGGAGCGGAGCGTACTTAAAGTACGTGAGCACCGGAAGCGCAGAAAACCGCGCTAGTCGGCCGCCAGAGTAGAATTATCAAAAGGTCCTAGATGAACTGCACCTGGACGATCTCGTAGCCCCTGGCGCCGCCCGGTGCGTTGACCTCGATGGCGTCGCCGACTTCCTTGCCGATCAGGGCGCGCGCGATCGGCGAGGAGATCGAGATGCGGCCGGACTTCACGTCCGCTTCCTGGTCGCCGACGATCTGGTAGGTCTTTTTCTCTTCGGTGTCTTCGTCGACCAGCACCACGGTGGCGCCGAACTTGACCTTGTCGCCGCTGAGCTTGGTGACGTCGATCACCTCGGCCCGCGCGATCAGGTCCTCGAGTTCGTTGACCCGGCCCTCATTCAGGCTCTGTGCCTCTTTTGCCGCGTGATATTCGGCATTTTCGGAGAGGTCGCCATGCGAGCGCGCTTCGGAAATCGCCTCGATGATACGCGGCCGCTCCTGTTGCTGGCGCCAGCGCAGTTCTTCCTTCAATGACGCGAACCCCTCGCCTGTCATCGGGACCTTGTTCATAATGCCTGACCTTTCCTGCCGCCGCCCCCGCAATCGGGAGCGACCTTGTCGATGGTACAAAAAGAAAACGGTCCGGCAGCCTCGCTAACGGAACCGTCTCACCACAATCTTGCAAGATATAGCAATCTTCGCGGGTTTTTCACGTCCAAAAAGTCGGATTTTGAAAAATCATCCACCGACGGCGCGGCTGACCTAACGTCAAGGACCGCATCATGTGTACCGTGAGGCCAATTCCGGTTCGGGGCAGCATGTGCAGCACAGTAAAAAACCGGCTGCGATCGCCGCAGCCGGTTATGAGCAGCGTTCCGGAGGTCGGATCAGCTCCTCATGAAATGATCGATCTGCTCCGACAGCATGCCGTATTCGCGAGACCCCTTGCCCGTGCGCTTCTCGATTTCGCGGAGCTGTTCCTGGGCGCCGGCAAGATCGCCGATCTGCAGGTGCGCCTCGCCGAGATATTCGCGCACCAGCGTGTAATTCGGGTCGATGCGCAGCGCTTCCTCGTAATAGCCGAGGCCGACGGTGATGCGGCCGGAATGGCGGTGCGAATAGCCGAGATAGTTGAGGATGCGCGGGTCCTGCTTGTTGGCGGCGAGGCTGAGCACGGCGATCGCCTCGTCATAGCGTCCATCCATCGCCAGCGCGCGACCAGCATCATAGATGCTGTCGTCGTCCAGCATGCCTTGCTTCGGCGAGACACATTTCTTCTGCTTCTTGTCCCAAACCGCCCCCTTCTTGCACTGCGTCTGGCCGCCATCGCTGCCGCCCCCTCCGCCTTCACCAGCCGAAAACGCCGGAGCCGCAATCAGCGGCAGGGCGGCGATGGCCATGGCGTAAATCAGCAATCGTCTGCGCATTACACTCTCCTTTGAACCTGACAATGCAACACTAACGCCGGGCCGAAGCCGTTTCGTCCCCGGAAAATGCCATCCTATCTCAAAACCGCGATCTCTCCCAGGAATGCCATCTTATCCCGGGAACAGAGGGCATAGGAAATCATGCTTTACGATTAACGCCGACGCGCAAGAGAACGTGACGAGCGCTGCAAATCCGCTATCATCGGGCCGACCGAGCACGAAGCACGGAGACGGCCGGTGCAGCAACGCGTTGAACGAGACTGGGAGCTTTCGATCGGTCCCGACACCGTGCGCCTGTTCATCCTCAAGGCGAAGGCGCTCAGCGCCGCCGTCAACGAAGACTACGCCGACGGCGCCGAGCACGAGGTAGAGCTCGACGGCAACGCGCACGACAACCACCATCATGACGGCCTTGCCGAGGAAAGTTCCGAAGATCTCACCGAGGAAGAACTGCGCGAGCTGATCGACGATCTCAATGTCGACGAAGCGGCCGAACTGATTGCGTTGGCCTGGGTCGGCCGCGGCGACTATGACGCCACGGAATGGACGGACGCGCTGGCCGCCGCCCGCGAGCGCGCCAACAAGCGCACGGCAAAATATCTGCTCGGCATGCCGCTGCTAGCGGACTGGCTCGAGGAAGGCCTGGAAGCGATCGGCGCGTGACGGCGCGGTTACCGATTGTGATCGGCCGCCCCCCTCGCCCAAGGCAACTTCCCCGCATTCTGGCCGTTGCGAACTAATGGCGGCGTTTGGCTTTTTCAGATTGGGCAGATTGCTGCTGGCGGTTGCGGCTACGCCGCTGACGGGACCCGTTTTAGCCAAGGCGCCCGAACTACCGCAAACTGCACCGGTTCCGCAGCTCAACCAGCAAGTCACTCCGCCGCCACCAACCGAGATCCCGGTCCCCGAGCCGCGCCCGGCGGATGTCCCGGAGGCTGAGCCGCCCCAGGCCACTCAGCCCCAAGGCGGTCAATCTCCAAACGGCCAGCCCCAGAGCGGCCAGCCCCAAAATGGCCAACCAAAGACCGAGCCGCCGGAGCCGCCGGCGATCGCACCGCAGCCTTCTGAAAAGCCGGCACAGGCTGAGCCGCCGGCAAGTCCACCGGGTGCACCACCAAACCCGGCCGAGGCAGACAAAAAGGCGGAGCAAAAAATCCTTCCAGATCCTCGATCGGCCGCCATTGCCGGGAAAGAAATGCCTGGCGAGGAGTTGGCCTGCCGCAGGCGGCTGAAGTCGATGGGCGTCGATTTCGAGGAGCGCAAGCCCGAGCATGATACGGCGGTCGGTTGCTCGATCCCCTACCCGATCGTGCTGAAGACACTCGGCAAATCCATCGCCATCGGCCCGGAGCCCGAGCTGAATTGCCAGATGGCGGAAGCGGCCGTCCGCTTTGCTGCTTCGGTCATCCAGCCTGCCGCAAAAGCCGAGTTCGGCACGGATATCAAATCGATCGGCCAGGCCTCCGCCTTCGTCTGCCGGCCGCGCCACGCCGGCGGCAAACTGTCGGAGCACGCCTTCGGCAACGCGCTCGACATCGCCAACTTCACGCTCTCCGACGGCAAAGAGATCGATGTCGGTCCAACGCCGCCGGAGAAGGACGCGAAATTCCTGGATACAGTGCGCAAGGCGGCCTGCGGGCCGTTCAAGACCGTGCTTGGCCCCGGCAGCGATGCCGATCATTCGCTGCATCTCCACTTCGACCTCGAACCGCGCCGCAATGGCGGCACGTTTTGCCAATGACCTCGGGCGCCGATAGGAGGCGCCGCAATTTGGCCGCAGGCGTGAACGGCGCCGCTGATTTTTCCTTTACTCTTCAGGTTTAGAGTCTGTGCCATCTGGGGACAGGAACCCTTCCGATGGCCGGGCTACTTCGCGCTGCGCTTGCCGCTGCGCGGCACACAGAATGCGCGCGCGTGGCCGGCAGGCTTGCCGTCATGCTTGCCATTGCGACGGTCTCGGCCTGCAATACCGGCAGCGTGCTGTCGCTGCAGCCGGCCGTCGACGTCGGCAGCCAGACCGCTGCCGTCCCGCCCAATTCCGACCCACAATATTCCGGCCCCCAAGATTCCGGCCCGGAATATTCCGGCATGCAGCGTCTCGTCCCGTCTAATCCCTATATGACGGCCGCCTATCCGCGCCTGGATAACCCGATGTCGCCGGCCGAACAGATGCCGGCCGCAGAGATCGATTGCCGCAAGGAACTGAAACGCCTCGGCGTCGTCTACACCGACGTTGCGCCGATCCATGAAGGCCAGTGCGGCATCGACTATCCGGTCAAGGTCTCGGCCATCGGCAGCGTCGAGATGAAGCCGGCCGCGACGCTGACATGCGACATGGCCGCCACCTTTGCCGGCTGGACCAGGAATGAACTCGTGCCGTCGGCTCGCTGGCGCTATTTTTCAGGCGTCAAGACCATCCACCAGGGCTCGAGCTATTCCTGCCGCAGGATTGCCGGCGAAGGTGTTTTGTCGGAACACGGCAAGGGCAATGCGCTCGACGTGATGAGCATCGAGCTCAACAATGGCGACGACATCGACGTCCGCAAGCCCGGCCTGTTCGCCTTCCGCACACGCGGTTTCCTCAACAATGTGCGCGCCGACGGCTGCCAGTATTTCACCACCGTGCTCGGCCCCGGCTACAATTACGACCACCGCAACCATTTCCATTTCGACATCAAGAACCGCAAGAACGGCTACCGCGCCTGCCGCTGATTGCAGCCCCTGCCCAAGACTTGCTGCGCCGGTTAAGATGGTGCGCAGACGCTTGGGTGGTGCCTCTTGGGCCAACGAAGCCTTCGACGACGTGCAACGACTTGGTTGGTGGCATGCTGTGCCGCCTATCTTTCGCTCGCCTATTTCGCCGCGCCTGAGTTCTGGACGTTGCGGGACCGCAATTTTCGCAATCAGCAATTCGAGATGGTGACCCACACGCCGCAAGGCATTCCGGGCGATCCGATCAATGTCGGCATGGTCGGCACGAAGAAGGAGCTTGTCCATGCTTTTGCGGTCGCCGGCTGGGATACGGCAGACGCGATCACGCTGAAGACCGCGATCGAGATCGGCGAAAGCGTACTATTTAACCGCCCCTATCCCGACGCGCCGGTCAGCCGGCTTTTGTTTGAAGGCCGCGCCCAGGACCTCGCCTTCGAAAGGCCGGTCGGCGACAGCGCCGACCGGCGCCACCACGTCCGCTTCTGGCAGACCGATGCAACCGGCGACGACGGCCGGCCGCTTTGGCTTGGCTCGGCAAGCTTCGACCGCGGCGTCGGCCTCAGCCATGACACCGGCGCGATCACCCATCACATCGGCCCCGACATCGACGCCGAGCGCGATGGGCTGATGCGCGACCTCGCCGCCGCCGGCATGCTGATCTCGACCAGCGAGATACCAGGCGTCGGCGCCACAAAGACCGGGCGCAACGGCGAAGGCGATCCCTATTTCACCGACGGCAAGGCCATCATCGGCGTCCTGCTGCAACTGCCGTAGGCGCGCAATCGGCCTTCCCATCTGACAGCCATTTTCGTCCCGACGAGGTCAGGGCACGGTGATCACGATTTTGCCAAACGGTCCCGTCTCCAGGCGCTCAAATGCCTGCGGCACCTGGTCGAAGCCAAACACCTTGTCGATCACCGGCTTGATCGCGAGCGTCTCGATCGCCTGGTTCATTCGCTCGAAAGCGCGGCGGTGGCCGATCGATATGCCTTGTACGACGATCCGGTTGCGCAGGAACGGAATGATCGGAAAACTGAGCTCCATGCTGCCGAGAAGGCCGATGAGCGACAGCCTGCCGTCGGCGCCCAGCGCATTGAGCGAGCGCCGCGCATTGTCGCCGCCGACCATTTCCAGCACATGCCTGACGCCGGCCCCGTTTGTCAGTTCGCGCGCCGCCTCGTCCCACGCCGGCTGGCTGCGATAATTGATCCCCTTCCAGGCGCCGAGCGCCTTCGCCCGCTCGAGCTTCTCGTCGCTGCTCGAGGTGACGATGGCGCGTAGGCCGAAGGCGGCGGCAAATTGCAGCGCAAACAGCGACACGCCGCCGGTGCCCTGGATGAGAACGGTTTCGCCCGGGATCGGCTT